>JAISMY010000083.1 GCA_031276485.1 Desulfovibrio sp.
AGCTTACAAATTAATAGTGTGATATTTCAGTATGTTAACAGAAAAAGCGATTTTGCCGTCCAACTTTTAATGCAACATCAGTTCAATAATTTCAATATGTTTACCCCGTGAGCGCTTACCTCTCCGATTTGGAGACAACTTTTGTTCTCCACGTAAATCTTGCCAACAACGGCCTTGATAACTCAAAGTTTTCTTTTTGGGCGTATAAAATGCCGTCAGGCAGTCAATGCGCGTGCCGCCTGCTGCGGTGCGCCGGATCCCGTCAGCCGAGCTGCGCACGCCGGCAGCATCAACAGAACCCACAATATAAGTGCGATACCGGACGGGCGGCAGGCGGCGACCCGGCGCTTGCCGCGCCGCGCGATCTCCGGGCCGGGTGCGGAACAAAATGAATGTCCCGTGTTTTGCCGAAAACAACTTGCACGATTATGTATTTTTATGTCGTGGGAAAATACAAAATTGTATTTTTATCCGGTTCTGCCGGCTTCTTTTTTCCGTCCATCTTGGTCAATCCCCGCAGCGGCAGGGCATATCGCGCAATCAACGCCTTACCGGTACGGAACTTGCTAAATATCCTCCGCGCATGGGCCGGAAGTAAACCGGGATGCGGAAAGAGGCCCGAATCCGCAGAATATCCAGAGCGCAGCGAAGACGAAGAATCCATCTTGAAGATTTCCGCCTTTCTTGCACTAATCGGCGTTTCCGGAGTATTTTCCCGGATGAACCGGCACAGATTCTTCATACCGCAACGAGGTAAGTAATGGGCAGCAAATTTTCCCGTTCCGACAAAATCAGTGAAATCCAAAAAACAATCCGCGACGAGAAGATTGAGTTCGTCCGCTTCGAGCAGAGTGATTTGCACGGCATCTCCCGGAGCAAGCTGGTGCCTGTAGGCAGTTTTATGAGTTACCTGGACAACGGGTTGAATTTTTACGGCGGCCTTCTCGGGCTGGACATACAGTCGCTTGTTCCGCAAGGGACAGGCTACGCCGAGGAAGTGGCCTTTGCCGATCATTGCACCGTGCCGGATCTCGCGACTTTCAGGGTGTTGCCGTGGGTACCCGGTACGGCAAACATCATCGTAGACCCGTATTGGTACGACGGATCTCCGGCCATGGCCTCTCCGCGCCTGCTGTTGAAAAAACTCCTGAACCGTTTTGACGAACTGGGCTATATCTGCAGGATGGGTTACGAATTTGAATTTTATGTCCTGCACAAGGACAGCCGCACCCCGGTGTACGGCGGGCAACCGATTTTTGTTACCGTCAGGAATAATTTCGACATAGAGTTCACCTATGACCTCATGCGGAAAATGGATAAGGCCGGGATCCGGCTGATTACCCAGAACTCGGAACACGGGCCCGGGCAGCAGGAAATCAATCTGAATTACATGGACGGCATCGCGGCGGCGGACACAGCATTTCTTTTCCGCACGGGCGTCAAGGAAATCGCTTTGCAGCACGGTTATATCGCCACCTTCATGACCAAACCGTTTATTGATTCCAGCGCCTCCGGCTCGCATTTCCACATCAGCCTGATCGACAAGAAAACGGGCAGAAACGCCTTCAATGCGCCGGACGAAGCATACGGTCTGAGCGGGATCGCCCGCCGTTTTCTGGCCGGGGTGCTGCGGCACGCACGGGCGAATACGCTGTTCACCGCGCCTACGGTCAACTGTTACAAGCGCTACCGCGTCAACTCCTTTGCCCCGGACACGGCGACCTGGGGATTGGAGAATCGTACCGTAGGCATACGCCTGAAAGGAGCGCGCGGCGAAAGCACCCATTTGGAGAACCGCCTGGCCTGCGGCGCGAGCAACCCCTATCTGCCGGCCGTGAGTACCCTGGCTGCCGGACTGGAAGGCATACTCTCCGACCCGCCCCTCCCGGACCCCGTCGACGTCGTGGCATACGGCAACCCGGACCTGCCCGCGCTTCCGAAACGGCTGGGCGAATCCATTGCCGCCTTTGAACAGGACAAGGCTCTGCAGGAACTGCTGCATCCGGAATTCGTCCGCCTGGTGACGGCGGTGAAACGGCACGAAGAAGAATTGGCCCGGTCGCGCTTCAATGACTATGACTCCCCGCAGTTCAACAGCAGAGTGGATCCCCGCGAGTGGGACTATTACCTTGAACTGCTTTGAGCAACACCGCCGGAGCGGGAAACGCGCGGACGCAAGCCCGCGCAGGACGGTTGCCGCGCCGCGTCCGTAGCCGGGAAAAGCGCGCGGATACGCCTTCCGGGGCACAAAGAGGAGAAAAACCGACATGGCAAGGTCGCTGCGGGTTGTCGACCTGGAGGGCGCTCCGTATGCGCTGGGGCTCCGGCACGGGCGGGTCCTCAAGGATGCCGTGCATGCCTTTCTGGACGGCATAGTCAACGTGCATCGCAACAACAACGCGTATGCGCAGACGGAGCGCGAGAGCCTGATTGCCTTGTGCAGGCGGCACCAGGGCTTTTTGCAAAGTTTTTCCCCCGAACTGTATGCGGAAATGACGGGCATAGCCGACGGCGCCGGGCTGTCTTTTGAAGAAGTGCTGTACCTCAACGCCTTCCTTGAACTGGAGGATCTGCGCGCCCCGTCTTTGGGCGGGGGGCTGCTGTACGCTCCGCGCCGGGGTTGCACGAGCTTTTCCGTAACGGCGGAAGGCGGGGCGCAAGGACGCGCCTTTTTGGGGCAGACCTATGATATGGAGAAGTATTATGAGCAGTTCATCTGTCTTCTGCGCCTGCGTCCGGAAAAAGGCCCGGCCCAGCTTGTGGTCGGTCTGCCCGGCGTCCTGGGGCTGGCCGGCCTGAACAGCGTCGGGACGGGTCTGGTCATCAACAAGGTGGTGGCCTCCGATGCCGCGCCGGGCGTCCTGTACCCGTTTATCGTCCGCAAGGCCCTTGCCGCCGAACGCATAGGCGACAGCTTGGGGGCGGTGCTTTTCTCTCCGCGCGCTTCGGGCATGATCTACCAACTGGCCGGGGGCGGGGCGGCCTTTTGCGCGGAAACCTCCGCCTCGCACTATGAACTGCTGGAACCGGACGGCGTCCTGGCCCACACCAACCACTGGCTGACGCCGGGCATGCGCCGTTTCGAGACGCCCGGCTGGCTGTCGCACGGCGGATCCATGGTCAGAAAACAGGTGGCGGAACGCTTCCTGCGCTCCCGTCGGGGAGCGCTGACCTTGGATATGCTCAAGGAACTGACCCGCGATCACACCAACTACCCCCGCTGCATCTGTGCGCACGGCTTCCCCGAAGAGGATGAAACGCGCGCCTTTCATACGGTTTTTGCCCTGATTATGGAGCCGGCCGCCGGCCGCTTCGAGTTCTGTCTCGGCAATCCCTGTGAAAATGCCTACAACGCCTATGAACTGCCTTGAACCCGCTTTGCGGGCGCAAAGCTGAAAACATTCTAAAAAGAAGGTAAATCATGCAGGACAAGCAAGCCGTCAACGCCGTAGTGGAAAACTACGCTGCGGGAAAAATGAGCAGGCGCAGCTTTCTTTACAAGATGGGTCTGCTCGGCGTGAGCGGCGCGTTGGCCGATCTGGTCGGTCTCTCGCCCTTGGGCGCGGTCAAGGCCTGGGCCGCCGTCAACGGCTCGGAAGAGCGGGCTTGGGAGCTGGCCAAGGCGGCGGCGGCAAAGGCGACCAAAAAGACCCTGACCCTGCTCATCCCCACCGGCTCCATCGGCAATATGACCCCCTACGTCGGCAAGTGGAAGAATGAACTTGGCATCACCCTTGAATTCATTGAGGAACCGGACGAAGTGGTACACACCAAGGGCATGCAGGAGGCTGTGGCCAAAACCGGCCGCTACGACGTCATGATGCCCACGGCCATGTCCTACCCGGACTGGCTGGATTCCGGCCTCATTTACGATTTGACGGACTGGGTCGAAACCTACCGGCCGGATATTTTCCACGAAACCTGGGGCGTGGTGTTCCCGGCCAGCCACCATGCCCAGTTGTACAACGGCCGCGTGGTCGGCCTGCTCTGCGACGGCGACCAGATTACCCTGATCTGCCGTGGGGATTACATCCGGGATTCCGCCAAAGCCAAGGCTTTTGAGGACAAGTTCGGCTACAGGCTTGATGTGCCCCATACCTGGAAGGAATATTACACGCTGGCTTCCTTCATGCACGATCCGAAAAACAATTTTTACGGGAGCCTGGAGTATCGTTCCCGCTATTATGCCAAGTGGATGTTCATGCAGCGCCTCGCTTCCAAGGGACGTCTCTGGTTCGACCAGGATATGAATCCGACTTTCAATTCGCCGGAAGGACTGCAAGTGCTTGAGGACATGCTGGCAATGAATCAATTCCTGCATCCCGACGCCTACAGTTTTACCTGGTCCTCCAATTACAACGCCTTCGGCCGCGGGGAAGGCTTCATGAATATCGTCTGGCCCTCAGGGTTCAAGTACAGCAAGGCGCCGTCCACGGGTCCGGCCACCACGGGAAAAATCATGGCCACGGTCATGCCCGCCGACATCCTGCCCGACGGCAGCAAGCTGTACGCCGGCATGTTCTGTTGGGGATACGGCTTTGCCGTGTCCAGGTATTCGGCCAATCCTGAGCTGGCATACGCCTACGCCCAGTGGATGACTTCGCCGACCATCTCGGCCGACGCCATCCCCTACCTCGGCGGCTACTCCGACCCGTACCGCATCAATCACATGCTGGACCCCACGGAACGGTTGGTGGAAACCTATACCAGGGATTACCTGAAGATACTTTACAACAACATCGTCAACACCGTTCCGGACTTCTGCCTGCCCGGCGGGTTCGAATACCAGGACGCCCTGGACAAGGAAGTGCACGCCTGCATGACCGGGGAAAAGAAACCCAAGGCCGCCCTGGATGACGCCTCAAGGGCTTTTGAGCGCATCACGCGGCGCGCGGGCAAAGATAAGGTCAGAAAATCATGGTTCGCGCTTACGGCAAACCTGGCTGAACCCATAAAAAAGGCGACGGGGCGCGCCTCCTGGACTCTGTAAGGCGGCCCCCGTGGTTACTGAAGGCACGGCATGCGCCGGGAACGGGCGCGGCGTTTCCTCTCCCGCCGGAAAAGGCGCCCCTGCGGGAAAGGGACTCCCCGTGGGACGGCTCTTTACCGTTCCGGGGCAGGTCGTGTCCTTCCTTGTCCTGATTATTCCGCTCGCCGTTGCCCTGTACATGAGCTTTACCGACTGGACGCCCACGCGCGGCGGTTTGGGAGAAGCGCATTTTACAGGCACGGAAAACTACAGCGAACTGCTGGTCTGGGATACCCGTTTTCTGGAAGCCGTCGCCCGCACCCTGATCATTTCGGCGATTTGCCTCGCCCTGGAGTTTGCGGCCGGCCTGGGGCTGGCCGTACTCTTCATGCGCCGCTTCCGGGGGAAAAAAATCCTGTTTTCCGCCTTTCTCAGCCCGATGATGGTCCTGCCGGTGGTCGTGGGCTACACCTTCTGGATGCTTTTCCAGTCCAACGGGCCGGTGAACCAGATCCTGGGCTTTATCGGCCTGTCCGGGGTGGATTGGTTCAAAAGCTCGCTGCCGGCCGTGATCGCGGTGATTCTCACCGAAGTCTGGCATTGGACTCCCCTGTTTTTCCTCATCCTGCTCTCCGGGCTCAACGCCGTTCCGGAAAACCCGCTGCGCGCCGCGATCATTCTCGGGGCAAGTCCGGGGCAGCTTTTCCTCCATGTCGTTCTGCCCATGCTGCGCCCGGTGATCATGGTCGCCTTTGTGGTCCGGACCATGGAGATCGTCAAGCTCTTTGACGAAGTGTTCATGCTGACCCGCGGCGGGCCGGGTTCCTCGACGGAAACCGTCAGCCTCTACATTTACAAACTGGCCTTCAACGATTTCCAGTTGGCCTACGGAGCGGCGGCGGCCTTCCTTGTGCTGGTGGGTTCGCTGTTCCTGGTGCACCTTTTGCTTATCCCGGTCAAGGACCACATTATGGAGGAAAAACGCTGATGCCCCCGCGACCGTTGACCCTGCCGCTGCGGACACTGCTGTGTTGCGCTCTGATTCTCATGCTTTTCCCGATTTTCTGGCTCTTCATGACGGCCGTCAAACCCCCAACGGACTGGAACGCTTCGCCCGCGATCTGGGTGCCCGCCGAGCCTACGCTCATTAATTTCAAGACCCTGTTCGACCCTGACGCCATCAGGGAATACGGGGTGGGAGGGGTGAGCCGGTCCGCGGGCGATGCGGTGTTCGGCTCTCTCCTCGCGTCTACGGTTTCCACGCTCATTTCCGTGGGCGCGGGCGTCTTTTCCGCCATCGGCCTGTCCCGCTACGGCAGGGGCAGCCGTTCCGCCCCTCTGGTCATTCTTTCGGGGCGCATGTTTCCGCCCGCGGCCATCGCCGTTCCCTTTGTGATCATATTTTCCCTGCTCGGGCTCATCGACACCTACGCCGGGCTTATCGCCGTCTACATCGCGGTGACCCTGCCTTTTTCAACCTGGATGCTCAAAAGTTTCGTGGACGACCTGCCGAGAGAAATCGAAGAAGCCGCGATGCTTGACGGCATGTCGCGCCTGAAAGCCCATCTCACCGTCACCATCCCCCTGATCCGGGGCGGGCTTTTCGCCACAACCATGCTCGTCTTTATCCTCAACTGGTCCGAGTTCATGTTCGCGCTGGTGCTCTCGTACAGCAACATCAACACCATCCCCGTGCAGCTTGCCAAATACGTCACGGCCACGGCGGGCACCCTGTACGGGGTCCAGGCCGCCCTGGCCGTGCTGGCCATGCTGCCTCTGGTGCTGGGGGGCTTTTTCATTCAGCAGCACTTGGCCCGCGGCATGACTTTCGGAGCCGTCAAGCAATGAGCGCCCCCAAGCTGGAAGCGGCCGGCCTGACAAAAATTTACAAAGACGGGGCCGTCGTCGCGGTGGACAACATCAGCTTTACCGTGGAGAGCGGGGAAACTCTTGCGCTGCTCGGGCCTTCCGGCTGCGGCAAATCCACGACCCTGAACATGATTGTCGGCCTGGAGCGGCCGACTTCCGGGGATATACGCATAGACGGCAGGTCCGTGGTCGACGTGCCCGCTGGCAGGCGCGACGTCGGCCTGGTCTTTCAGGATTACGCCGTGTTCGCCGCCATGAGTGTGCGCGACAACCTGGCTTTCGGGCTGAAAGTCCGCAGGACGGACAAGGCCGTCATCCGGCGGGAGGTAGACAAGACAGCGGAATTTTTGAGTCTGACGGACTGTCTGGACGTCAGGGCCGGGCGGTTGAGCGGCTCCGAGCAACAGAGGGTGGCCATAGGGCGCACCCTGGTGACCAAGCCCGCCCTGCTCCTGCTGGACGAACCCCTTTCCAATCTCGAAGCCTCCGCCCGCCCGGCCGTGCGTCAGGAACTCAGACGGCTGCAACAGGAACTGCGTCTGAGCATCATTTATGTGACGCACGACCAGACGGAAGCCCTGTCTTTGGCCGACCGCGTTGCGATCATGCACCACGGCAAAATCATTCAGGAGGAGCAAACCCTGCAGATTATGCAGTATCCCGGCCATGTGCGGGTGGCGCAGTTTCTGGGTTCACCGCCCATGAACATCCTGCGCGGCAGGCTTGCCGATGCCGGAGGCGGCGTGAAGTTCACCCATGCCGCGTTTGCGGTGCTGTTTCCGGCCTGCGCCCTGCCCGCCGGGATACGGGAACGCGGCCCGGACAAACAGTATGCCCTGGGTTTCAGGGCCGAGGATCTTGTCCTCGTCCCCCCGGAACAGGGCCTGTGGCAGGGTGAAATTCTCGGCGTTGAAATTCGGGGCGGCGATGCCGTGGTCAACCTGAACTCCCACGGCAGCCCGTTGCAGTGCGTTGTCGAACACAAGCTGAAGGCCGCGCCTTGCGCGGCGCCGGCCGGAACGCGCTCCGAAAGCGCTCCGGATCTCCGTCCCGAGCCGGAAAAAGAGGGGTTCCCCACAACGCGCCGAACCGGAGTTTCTGAGGCGGTCCCCGAAACCTCGCCCGCGTTCGACGTCGTTTCGCTGCGCAAGGGCGCTCCTGCGGGTCTGACGCTTGCTCCGGAAAACATTGTTCTTTTTGACGGCGACAGCAACCTGCGCCTGGAAAGCACCCTGGTCCCCGTGCCGCAGTGTTTCAATCCACAGCCGTCGCCGTCCGTCGCCTGATGCCGAGTCGGCGGCAACAGACAGTTATTTCAGGGAACATCTAAAAACAAAATTTATGCCGTGCGCCGCCCTGACGAATACTGGATTCGCGATGCTCAATTCCGTCTGAAAAAGAGTTTTTAGAGGTTCCTTTTATAGAAATCTGCGGGATTTATCAGTATAATACGATGGATATTTCATCGAACTTACACTGTATTGATTGCAGCCCGGCGTAAATCTGTCCCGGCGGGCAGGAGCCGGGTGAACAGGCGCAGAGCCGGGAAGGGAAGAAAAACATGCTGTTCCGCAGGATGTGCCCATGACGACGACAACTGCCGGGGCGGAGTCCCCGCCCGGCGTTCCCGTGCTCGAGGCGCGGGAACTGAGCAAGCGTTACGGCCGGAAAACGGCCTTGGACCGGATATCCTTCAGCGTTCCGCCGGAGTCCTTTGTCGTGATCCTCGGACCCGCCGGCGCGGGCAAGACCACCACCCTGCGCCTGCTGGCCGGTCTGGAGCAGGAAAGCGGCGGCGAGATGCTCATGGACGGCAGGTCCGTTGCCGGGCTGGAGCCGAAAGATCGCGATATTGCGATGATTTTCGACAACCTGGCCTTGTATCCGCATAAAAGCGGCTTTCAGAATATGGCCGCTCCCCTGCTGGAACGCAGGATGCCCCGCGAGGAAATCAGACGGCGCGTTGACGCTGTTGCCGCGAAACTGCGTATCGCGCATGTTCTGGAACGACTCCCCAAAACCATGAGCGGCGGGGAACGGCAAAGGACAGCCCTTGGGCGTGCGCTTGTCCGCTCACCCCGCGCCTTCCTTCTGGACGAACCCCTGTCCAGCCTCGACGCCCCTCTGCGTTTTGAACTGCGCGCGGAACTGAAACGTCTGCAGAGGGAGGAAGGGCATACCTTTCTTATGGCCACCCCCGATTTCACCGAAGCGTTGGCTGTCGCCGACACGGTGCTGCTGCTGCGGTCCGGGAAAATTGTCCAGGCAGCGCCGCCGGAGGATCTGTACGACTGCCCGGCGGACTGCGCGGCGGCCCTTTTCGTGGGATCGCCGCAGATTGCCGTCCTGCATGCCGAGTTGCGGGAGGGCCTTATACACTGCGCCGGTCTGGCTTTACCTCTGCCTGCGGTGTTGGAAGAGGCGGCCGAACACATGCGCGGGGCCGGAGCGGACGGTTTTCTTCTGGGCATACGGCCGGAAAACGTCCGCGTCCTGCTTTCCTTCCCTTCCGCGCCCGAGACGGGCGGGCAGACCGACATACCCGGCGCGCGCCGCCATGCCGTCGGGCAGGTGACGGATATCGAGTCGCTTGGGCTGCGCTCCGTCATCACCGTGCGTTGCGGCCGGGAGCAGCTCCGCATGCTTTGCAGCGCCGCGCAACGGGCGCAGATACGCATCGGGCAGGATCTGGCCTTTACCCCGGCGGACCTGGAACGCCTCACGGCCTTCGACAGGCGTACCGGCATGAATATCGGGCGTCGGACAGGCAGACGGACGTTCAGTCCGTGTTTCAACCCGCAATAACCTTTGCAACAGCCTCTTTGTCTCTATAGGAAGTTCAGGTGAATCTTTTTGTCGGTTATGCCTGCAATCTGCGCTGCCCCTACTGCTTTGCGCGGGCGCTGCATGCGCTGTATCCGCAGAGGATCGACAGGGACAATTTTGAAAAATTCCTCGCCTGGTGTATCCGGGTCAAGCTTTACCGGCTTGCGTTCATCGGGGGAGAACCCACGCTGCATCCGCGCCTGGCGGAAATGGTCGAGCGGACGGCGCAGGCGGGCGTAGTCGTAAGCATTTTCACCAACGGCCTGGGGTCGCCCGCGTTGATGGAACGCCTCAGCGGGAACGCGACAAATTTCATCGTCAACTGCAACCCGCCCGAACTGCTTTCTTCCGGGCAGCAACGGCGTCTGCACGACAACCTGGCGCGGTTGCGCGCCTCGGGCGCCCGCCTGACCTTCTCCAAAAATTTTTCTCCCCGTTACGCGGAGTATACCTATTTGCTGGAGAGCGTCATCAGGTACGACATCTCTTTCGTGCGCTGCGACATTTCCCGGCCCGATCCGTTTGGAAGCAACGACTACGCGCCCGCGGGGGCGACTGCGCGGCTCCTCGCCGCCGTTACGGCCTTTGCGGAACGCTGCGCAAGTCTCGGCGTGGGCCTTGGTATAGACTGCTGCCTGCGCATGTGCGAAACAGAACCGGAGCAGCGGGCCTTTCTGGAACGCTTTTCCGCCAAATTCACCGGGATTTGTCACCCTTCCCTGGATGTCCACCCGGACTTGTCCGTGTCCTATTGCCTGCCGCTGCACGACCTGCGGGTTCCGGACGTCACCGCTTTTTCCGACGAGGAAGCCCTGCGCCTGCGCTTTGCAGAAGCGGCGCGCCCGTTCCGGGGACGGAACGCCGGCGGTGAATGCCGTTCATGCGACGACTTCATGCGCCGTTGCCAGGGCGGTTGCATGGCGCAAACGGGCAATGCCGGCGTCCCGCCGGGAACGCATCAGCACGCGAGCCGCAACGCGGCGCGAAAGGACAGCCGTGTCTGCTGAAAAAATCGTGTACACCACCTGCACGCGCAACTGCCCCAATACCTGCGGACTGCACGCCGTCGTGAAACGTTCGCCTGCAGGCGAACGCTTGGTCAAACTCGAAGGAGCGCCGGAGCACCCGTATACGCGGGGATACGCCTGCATGAAAACCGCGCGCTATGTCCGACGCGTCTATGATCCGGAGCGTGTGCTCCACCCTCTTGTCCGCAGGGACGGCCTTCTGCGCCGGGCTTCCTGGGAGGAGGCGCTGGACGGCATCGCCCTCCGCATGCAGAAAATCATCGCCGCGGACGGTCCGGAGGCCGTATTCTATTACCAGGGCTTCGGCGAACGCACCGCGCTCAAATTGCTGAACCGCCTTTTTTTCAACCTGCTGGGCGGGGTGACCTTTCTTCGCGGCACGGTGTGCGGGGGCACCGGACAGGCCTCGCAGAACCTTGATGTGGGGGAGCGCGTTTCGCATGACCCCCTGGATCACTACAACAGCAAATCCATGATCCTCTGGGGCAGAAACCCCGTTTCCACAAACATCAGCCTGTGCGCGGTCATGGCCGACATCCGCAAACGGGGCGGCAGGGTCGCCCTCATTGATCCGGTGCGTACCCGCACGGCGGCGCAGACCGACCGGCATATCGCGCCGCGTCCCGGATCGGATGCCTTTCTGGCCCTGGATGTTGCCGGGCGCATTCTGCGTTCCGGCAAAGCCGACCTGGATTTCATGCGCGCCCATACGGAAGGCTGCGACGACTACCTCACCCTTGTCGGGCGTTTTACTACGGAAGAACTGGAGCATTACCACGACGTTCCGCGCGCGGATGCAGAATTCCTTGCGAATTTGCTGCTGCATTGCAAGCCGACATCCATCCTGCTGGGCTGGGGCCTGCACCGCCACGAATACGCGCACTATGCCGTCCGGGCCGTCGACGCCCTCGGCGCCCTTGCCGGCATACTCGGCGTCCCCGGCGGCGGCGTGAGCCAGGGTTTTGAGGAATACGGTCCCTATGACCCGCAATACTGGGGCGACCGGCTCAATCCGCCCCGGCGCTCCATCCTCATGCCCGCCGTAGGCCGGGAAATCCTCGCCGCCCGCAACCCGCCCGTGCGGATGATCGTTGTCACCGCTTCCAATCCGGTCTGCATGGCGCCCGACTCCGCATGCGTGGCCGAAGCCTTCCGCCGGACCGAAAGCGTGGTGTACATCGGGCATTTTTTGGACGATACCGCGGACTGCGCCTCAATTATTCTGCCCGCGACCACTTTTCTTGAAGAGGAGGATGTGGCGGCGGGCTACGGGCACAATTACGCGGGCGGCGTCAACAGGGCCATCCGGCCTTTGGGAGAATGCCGTTCGGAATTCGATATTTTTCAGGATCTTGCCCGGCGTTTCCCCTTTGCCTCCGACTACTGCCGCCCCCTTGAGGAGCGGCTGCACGATATCTGCGCGCCGTTGCTGGCGCAGGGTTGCCGCCTTGAGGACCTGAAACGCGGGCCTTTCCGCCTGGACGCGCCCATGGTGCCGTACAGCGGCGGCCTTTTTCCCACTCCTTCCGGAAAATTCCGCTGTCTGACCGATCTTGACCCGTCTTTCATGGACCTGCCGCCGAAAGCGACCGGCCGTCGGGCGGAGGAACGGCCGGGCCGCTGGGTTGATCGAAGCTCCGACGCGCCTGAGACGGCCGGACGTCGTCCGGAGGGACAAACCGGCGGGCCCGGTCCCCGCCCCGGACGCGACGCGGAGGATTACCCGTACGTCCTCATGAGCGTGGCTCCGCATGCCTTTCTCTGCTCGGAACGCACGTCGCGCGAACACGCTTCCCTGCCTCCGGCAGCGTTGTCCCGTGCCGAGGCCGAACGTCTCGGCCTGCGGGACGGAGACCCGATACGCCTTGAAAACCGCGCCGGGAGCGTGACGGCCAGGCTCACTGTTGTTGAAGGACAACGCCGGGACATAGTCGTGGTTGAGCGCGGCGGCTGGATGCAGTGCGGGCACGGCCTGAACCGGCTCACCCCGCCCATACCGAGCAGAGTCGGCAACGGCACGCCCTATTACGATGCCCGGGTGGCCGTCCGGGCCTTTTCTGAAGACGGGAGCGCGCCGTTGCGCCTGCTGGTCCTGGAAAATCACGGCGAGGCCCCCGGAGGGGCATTCTGCAAGGCATTGGAACGCCGCGGCGCGCTTACGGACGTGCTGCGTCCGCAGAAAGACACCCTGCCAGCGGACTCCGGCGCTTACGCCGGGCTGGTCGTCCTGGGCGGACCGCAAGACGCCTACGACGATGCGGCGTCGCCGTATTTTCGGGCAGAAACGGCGCTGATGCGCGCCTTTGACGCTGCCGGCAAACCCGTGGCCGGCATTTGCCTGGGAGCGCAGCTTCTGGCCCGCGCGCACGGAGGAACGGTCGCGCCCATGGAGTTTCCGGAATTCGGCTTTACCCGCCTGTCGGTCACCCCGGCAGGACGGGACGATCCCGTACTCGGGGGCGATACGTCCCTGCCCCTGCTCATGGAGTATCACCGGGACGCCTTTACCCTGCCGCCGGACGGCGTTCTGCTGGTGCGGGGCGAGACGTGCGAAAATCAGATGTTCAGGGTAGGCGCGTGTTCCTACGGTTTCCAGTTCCACCTGGAAGCGGAGGCGGGTACGCTTGCGGCGTGGATACGGGAGGTGCGCGACGGGCGCTCCTATATTTCCGCAACGTGGAAGGCGCTCTCCGGCGCCGGCCTTCCGGAAGCGTGGCTTGAAGATCTCCCGGTATTAAGCCGGAACTCCGTACTCTTCTGCGAACGTGCGGCCTGTAACTGGCTGAAGCTTGCAGGCGGCGCGCGGCCACAGCTTCTGCGAACGTGCGGCCTGTAACCGGCTGAAGCTTGCAGGCGGCGCGCGGCCACAGCTGCCGATGAAAACGGTTTCACACCCGGCGGCGCGTCTGACCGGTTGCGACAAAGAGCTTTCGGCCTGATGCACAGGTACGATGATAGTCGACATGGCGACCTCAGCCTATGTATCTCTGTGCGTAAGATAAACACAATTGACGAAAATACCTTCGATCCTGTGCTTCCGGTCTTTCTTGAAGGCCGTTGCGCTGTATGCTAGACTGCGGCCATGTCGTCCGGCAAAAAAAAACACGCGTCTTCCGGCGCGCGCACGAAACAGCGTAAAAAACGCGGCAAAAAAGCCGGGGGACAGTTTCTTCTGCCCGTTGACGACGGTCGGACGCGCACCGGCGCGGCAGTCGCCGACATCCAGGCAAAACCCGCAGGCGTCCTGCCGTCTATCTGTCTGCGGGCGGGTTGTCCGCTGCGCTTTGCCGACGCCCCGGCAAAATCCGAAGGCGTCCTGCCCGACGGGACGCCGCCGGCACCAGCTTCCGGCGGATCTTTTCTTTCTTCCGGCGGCGCTTTTCTCCAGGCCGTCTGCGTCTGTCTGCTGTTGCTTGTCTTTGCGTCCGAACGCGCGGCGCATTATCTTGACGAATTTGCTCCCAACGCCGTAACGGATACGCTCGCGTCCCTGCTCCGCACCATCGGGGAGACGAGCGGCGCTGCCCGTCTGGGCGCATGGGAAGACGCCCTGATTCGCCTGCTGGCCGGAACCGCGCCCTCCGGCCGGCGACAGACGCCGCTCTCCGCCGAGGCGGGAGCGCAGCGCGGGCAGCCCCGCAGTGTTGAAACGGCACGCGCTCCGGCGCGGGAACCCGCGTCCGTACCGGCTGAACCCGCGTCCGGCGCGCGCACGGTGCCCGAATTATCGGCGCCTGACTCAACCCGGGCAGCTTCCGGACAACAGGACGTTCCCGACGCGCCGACGCTTGCCGCGGAACGTCCTGAGCTTCCCGAACCGCAGGACGCAACAACGCCGCAGGCGGCGACTGTAACCGAGCCGCAGGAGGCGCCCGCTGCAACGCCGCAGGCTGCCGACACCGTCCCGCCGTCCCCGGCTGAGGCCCGGCGGGAGAGCGCCGGGGCGGACGCGGCCGTCTCCGCCGGCTTGTCCGGAACGGCATTTGCCTCCCTGCCTGAGAATCTCGGACGCGGGGAAACGGACAAGGCGCGTAAAACGGTTCTTCTGGTCGGCGATTCCATGATGGGCTGGGGGTTGGGGCACATGCTGGAGCGCGGCATACGCGCTTATCCCCGGATTTCCGTGAAACGTTATTCCCGGCCGTCGACCGGCCTCTGCCGCAGCGTTGACGTCGATTGGCCGAAATACCTGGAGGAGCTGGTGGCGGCGCATTCCCCGGACCTTGTCGTCATCTCCATAGGCGCCAACGACGGCTCCACGATGACGGACCAGGACCGGCGCGCCTGCACGGTGTTCACCCCGGCCTGGGAAAAGGAATACCGCCGCCGGGCCGGGGAGTTTGTACGTATAGCCGGGTCGCGCGGGGCCAAGGTGCTGTGGGTCGGCCTGCCCGTTGCGGGAGTGGACAAGATAGAAAAAGTGCTGCGCACCGTGTCCAGGCTGCAGCAGGAGGCCTGCGCGAAATATGATTTTGCGTCCTATCTTGATGTGCGCGCCGTACTGACGGACAAGAACGGCCGGTACACCGCCTTCAGTGCCGGCGACAATGCGAAACCGGTGCGTATCCGCGCGGCCGACAAGGTCCACGTGTCCGAGGCGGGCGGGAAACTGCTGACGGACTATCTTATGCCCGCCGTCTTGAAAGCCCTCGGCGACGTTCCACAGGAGAGCGCCGGCAGAGCGCGGGGCACGGCGCGCGCCAAGGCCGTCGCGCGCGCAGGCAAGGCCGGCGGGTAAGGTAAGGGCGGCGTACCGCTTTTGCGGGGGCCGACCCCCGACATTTTTCAGACAACAACGCGGGCCGCGGCCTGGGGGCAGATATGCGCCGATTCTCTCCGCTCTTTGCCGTCGCGGCAGCGCTTGTGTTTGCCGTTTCGTGCGCCGTACAGAGGCATGACGCGGATGAAACGCGACAGGCGCCCGTGCGCGCGGCGTATGAACTTTCTGGGAACGCGTTTTTCGACGCGGTTCTGGAACGCGCCGCGGTCGTCGGGTCCTGCGCTGTGCTGGTTGTGGGGGACAGTCTGGTCGAAGGGTTGCACGGGAATTACAGCGGCAGGGACATTTTCGCAGCCGGCGTGCGGAGCGCGGGGACGGCCGACTGGCTGGCCTATGCGCCGCTTTTGCTGCGCGTCATCAAGCCGGAAAAGGTGATCCTCGCCTTGGGCGTAAACGATGCGCCGCGGCTCAGGCCGGACAGGCTGCCCGATTTTTTCCGGCGTTACGAGGAAGTTTGCCGGCTGCTCAGCGCGGGCGGGGCGAAACTCGCGGTTTCGACCCTGCTCCCCGTGCGCCGGGGCAAGGGCAAACGCGGGCGCGCGGCCGCGCGTATAGACACTGCCGTGCTGCGCCGCATGAACGCGGGCATAGTCCGGATAGCCGACGCCAGCGGTTACGATGTGATCCACTCGTTCGCGGCGGTTGCCGACAGCGCCGGCATGCTGCCCCAACCGTTGACCTTCGACGGCATACATCTGACTAAAGCCGGTTACGAGCGCTGGGAAAAGGTTTTATTTACAGGCCGGGCGTCCTTGTGAACTTCATCACCGTTCCTTTTGTCGTTTTTTTTCTCGGCGTGCTGTGCGGTTGCCGTTTGCTGCGGGACAGGCCCGCGCTTTTCCGGGTCTTTCTGCTTGCGGCGGGTCTTGTATTTTATGCGGCGGGCGGGCTGTACGCCCTCCCCCTGCTGCCTTGGGAAGCTGCCGTTGCCTGGGGCGCGGGGCGGCTGGCGGGGCGGGCTGCGCCGCGCGCGCCTGCTGATGCCGGGTTGCGTTCAAACGAGTTTGAATGCAGGACGCCAAAGTTTTTGAAAAACAGGCGAAGCCTGATTTCGCAAAAAACTGCGGGCAGTGGCCGCGCCTCCGCCATACCGGTTTGCTTTCAGCAGAAAGCAAATCGGTATGAAGCGGGCCGGCGGTGGGCGGCGGGTATCGGCATCGCGCTTTGCCTGTCCCCTCTCGCCCTGCTGAAGTACTGCGAATTTTTCCTGGGCGGTCTGTACGACCTGGGCCTTGACCGGCTTGCCGTGTTGGTGCCTCCGGAGATTGCGGACTGGGCGCTGCCGGCCGGCCTTTCCTTTTATTCGTTCCAGGCGGTGGCCTACATAGTCGACAGCTATAGACATCCGGAGGAAAAACCGGCGTCGTTTGCGGATCTGCTGAGCTACCTGGCCTTTTTCCCGACAGTGCTGTGCGGCCCGATCCTGCGTCCCGGCGATTTTCTGGCGCAGGCGGCGCGCGCGCCGGCGCGCGCGGTGGACGCTGCGGGCAGCACGGCGCTGATCCTCAGCGGGCTGTTCAAAAAAGTTGTTTTGGCCTCTTTTCTTTCCGAACATGCGGTGCGCGAGGTGTTCGCGCTGCCCGAGACCTATTCGTCCGGCACGGTGCTGCTGGCGACATATGCCTACGCGGTGCAGATTTACTGTGATTTTTCGGGATACACGGACTTAGCGACGGGTATTGCGGGGTTCATGGGGTTTACCCTGCCGCGGAACTTCGACGCGCCCTATTCAAGCTGCAATATCCGGGAGTTCTGGAGGCGCTGGCACATCACCCTGTCGAGTTGGCTGCGTGACTACCTGTACATACCGCTGGGGGGGAACCGCAAGGGTTCGGCGCGGCACTGCGTGAACCTGCTTTTGACGATGGTCTTGGGCGGGTTGTGGCATGGCGCGCATCTGCGTTTCATTGTCTGGGGTCTGCTGCACGGAGCAGCGCTGGTCCTGCCGCTGCTGCTGCGCAAAGTTTTCCCCGCTGCGCAAGGCGGCTCCGCGCGGGGCGCGCCGGCCGCAAGTCCGGCTCTCGGGCCCCTGTGCGCCCGCTTCGCAACGTTTCACTATGTCTGCGCGGCTTGGGTTTTTTTCCGGGCGGAGGACATCCCGACAGCGCTGAGTATCCTGGAACGCATCGCCTTATGGAATGAGCCGGGGGACATGCTGCCGTTTACGGTGCCCCTGGCTGTGGCGGCGGGTCTCGTCATACAGTGGGCGGGGCCGGCGGTACGCGCCGCTTTTCTGCACCTGCAGGACGCTTTTTGCCGGCCCTTGCAGGCGCTTCTCGCCGCCTTGCTGGCCGGGCTTATCCTGCGCATGGGTCCGGACGGGGTTTTCCCCTTCATTTATTTTTCTTTTTGAGGGCAAGGGCGGCCGGAGCCGGCTGTGGACTGAAACACGGCAAAGAGCGGAGGTGGAGACATGAAGGCATGGACGTTGCCGCGCGTTGCGCGCCGCGTGAAGCGTATCCCGGCGTGGGCGGCGCTGGCCTGCGCGGCCGCCTGCGCAGGGACGGAAGATCCGCCGCTGCCGGCGCTGCCCCCCGAACCGGAGAAAGCGCACGCCGTGCCGGCGCCTGCGCCGCCCGCGGGCGGTAAATCCTATGTGGTAAAAGGCAAACGCTATACGGTGCTGCCGTCGGCGGAAGGATTTTACCAACGGGGCAGGGCGAACTGGTACGGCAAGCGGTTCCACGGCCGAAAGACGGCCAGCGGCGAGCGCTTCCACCAGAACGCGCTGACCGCCGCCCATACCACCCTGCCCATGAACACCCTTGTGGAGGTGCTCAACCCTGCTTCGGGAAAGAAGTTGCGCGTCCGCATCAACGACAGGGGACCGTTTACGGAAGGCTGCGTCATAGACTTGTCCAGGCTGGCGGCCGCCCGTTTGGGTCTGCTCGGCGGGGGCGAAGTGGAACTGCGCGCCGTACCCGACCCCGAACAGAAAAGCTCGCCTGCCGCAACGTCCGGCAAAGACCGCTCCAAGGGACGCGCCGGCGCATTGCAACGTTGATTTTTTAGAGCATTTCAAATATGAAAGTAACCAAAACTTTCAAACCATTCTTCGGCATTTTCGCGTGTAAAACGAATTCCTGAAATGCACTACTGATCCCCCGATTAAAGCTTGCCGATGTTAGCATAAATTGGGCACTCCGCATAAAAGACATGCCCCCCTGTTTGGCAATGTTTATTCGGTGGAGCAATATTATAATTTCAACCTGCCTTTATGTAAAAAACGAGGCACGGTGAACAAATGCGGTCGCGTAAATACAAACTTCTTGATCTGTTTTCCGGTTGCGGGGGACTGACCCTCGGCTTTTCCGATCCGCGCTTCAGCGGCGGATTTGAGAGCGTGTTTGCCGTTGACAGCGACTGCGCCGCCGTAGAAAGCTATGCGCTCAATTTTGGTTCTCATGCCGTTTGTGGTGATATTGAAGATTGGGCCGGGGGCAAACGCCTGATTCCGCAGGCGGATGTGGTCGCCGGCGGCCCGCCGTGCCAGGGGTTCAGCTTGCTGAACAAAGGCCGCAAAGGGGACGCCCGCCGTGAATTGTGGCAACCTTATATGGATATCGTGGCCATGTGTGGAGCGGTGATTTTTGTTATTGAAAATGTTCGAGGGCTGATGCATTCGCCGGAACATCAAGCTGTCAAGGCCCGTGCCGATGCGATCGGCTTCACAACAACTGCCTGCCTTTTGAACGCTGCGGATTACGGCGTGCCGCAAACCCGGATCCGCACAATTATTCTGGGATGGAAAAAGAATTATATTGATAAGGTTGACTTCCCTCCTCCACCTACGCGCAGCCGGCTGGACAACCACTTCTATCTGCCGTTGCGGCTTACTGTACGGGACTCCATAGCGGACTTACCCGATCCGGAAGGAACAGAGATACGAAATTTGCCGCCGCCGCTTGACCTGCATTTCGGCCGTACGCCCACTGAAAAAAGTTTACGACGATATAAGGCCGTTCCGCCGGGCGGGAACAGGTTTGATCTGCAAAAAAATGCGCCGCAACTGACGCCGGATTGCTGGATACGCAAAACCAGGGGCGGAACCGACCTTTTCGGTCGCTTATGGTGGGACCGCCCTGCCGTTACCATCAGGACGGAATTTTTTAAACCGGAAAAAGGGCGCTATTTGCATCCTGAACAACACCGCCCCATAACGCACCGGGAAGCGGCGCGCCTGATGGGCTTTCCAGATGACTTTCGTTTTGCCGGTACAAAAGTTGAGATCGCCCGCCAGATCGGCAATGCGGTTCCGCCGCCTCTGGCCGGGGCAGTCGCCCGACATGTACGGAACATACTTGACGCCCGGTCTGATTGAGAGTTTTCACTTATAGATAGATAATGCCGCAGTCTGCATTTTTTCAAAAAAATGAGGTGCTGTAAAAGCCTGCCGGAGCCGCAATGTCAATTCAACTGCTCTCTCCGATTTGGAGACAACTTTGGTTCTCCGCGTAGATCTTGCCAAATGATGTCGCGTATTACTGTATGAGGGAAGTATAGTATAAATTTATATAAAAGTAAATAATATCGATAGGTTAATCTTAAAAAACCTTGGCTCGCGAGGCATGTCCATACATAGCTGCACGCCCATTTGCTTTCTGCTGAAAGCAAATGGGCATCAGTGCGATGTCATCGCACCGGGAATATGCGGCCGAAATCTTGACGCGATCGCGTCCGCAGCGTTCAGACATGTTGATACCGCGTTGATTATACTAGAAAAAATCAATACGGCACGAGCTTTGCTATACTTCAGCATGCGCCGCCTTGCATGTTTGCCGCTCGACATCGGCTCACAGCGTTACAGTGCGGCGGAACAGGAGACAGCTATGCTTAATGCCGGGCCCACCCTTACTTTCGATGGACCCGCTTCCGCCAAAAGTGGAGCAGCGGGAAAAAAAGTCCTGCATCACGAGCGTTCGGGAGAAAATTTTGCTGCATATCTGAAGTCCGAGCAGCCCGGAGCGAAAACCCGCGCCCTGCAAACGGTTTCCGGCGCCGTGGCTGCCGCGTACAAGACCGCGCGGGCGGCAATGCAGGAAAATGCGCCTTCGGCGCCCGCAATGCGCGCGCGCCCGGAAGGGCTGGTCGTCAAAAGTTCGCCTGCGCCGGCCAAACCTGCCCTGTCTGCCGCGCGCGGGTCCGAAGGCGCGCGGACTTTCGCCGCCGAGGCTCAGGCCCTGCGGACAACCGTAGCCGCGGACGCAACGCGCACGACCGCCCTGCGGCTGCCGGCCCCAGCCCCCCGCATTTCCGGACGTCCCATAACCGGAAGAAACGGCATAGGCATGATCGACACGCGCAAATCCGGGGCCGGCGATGCGGCGCCCGGCAGCTCCGCGCCCGCCCCGACAGCGCTGCGCCGGAACGTTTCCGCGTTCGCCGCCCGTGCTCCCGCGGCTGGACAGGACACCTATGAGCGTTTCGGACGCCACAGCGGCGGCGGTGCCGGGTACAGCTTCCTCGCCGAGGGTTTTGCCTCCAAAAGCGCGGAAACGGCGCTGCGGAAATTGGGATACGACTTGCGCAGTCCGGCCAAGGTTGAAACGCGCGCGACCTTGCTCGACGCCGCAACGACGCGGACCGGGATTTACCCCGAGGCGGAAGCGGCGCGCGCGGCGGAAAAGCAAAGAAAAAACCTCCTTGCCGCAGGGCGTGACGCGCGCGGTTCCGCGCTCCCGATGCTCCCTGTGACGTCCGGCAACGAAATCGGCGCGCTGGCTGCTAAATTTGAATCAGGCGAAGAAGGCATAGCCGCCATAGGTTACGACGGCAAGGGCGGCACATCCTACGGGAAATTCCAGATAGCATCGCGCGTGGGAACAATGCGCGCTTTTATCGGGTATTTGCGCGACACGGCCCCGGACCTTGCGAATCGGCTGTCCGCGTGCGGCCCGGCGAATACCGGAAGCCGGTCCGGGCGCATGCCGGCGGAGTGGCGCAAGATAGCCGCCGAGCAGCCGGAGCGTTTTGAGCAGTTGCAGAACGACTTCATCCGCACAAGCCACTTTGAACCCGCCGTTGCGGGCATAGCCGGGATAACCGGCGTATCCTTCGACAACCTGCCCCCGGTGTTGCGCGAAGTATTGTTCAGCACCTCTGTCCAGCACGGTCCGGCGGGCGCGGTCCGCATTGTAAGCAGGGCCATGGAGAAGGTGAACCCCGACAAACTGCTGAAGGGCGGCATGCAGGGGTACGCAGCGGCGCGTGATGAAGGCCGCAGGCTGATAACGCAAATTTACGCCCTGCGGGCCGGAGGCTTCGCATCATCTTCGTCGGGCATACGGGAAGCTGTTTACAACCGCCTGAAACTGGAAATGCGCGAAGCCCTCGGGATGCTCGCCTGAACCGGTATTCACCGCAGAGTTTTTCCCCGGCAGGAACCGGCATCTCCCGTTGCGGCTCAAAATGCCCATTATATCGAACAACTCTCAACACGCGTCTACGTGCATGTTTTACTATTTTTCCGTTCAGATACATCAAATTCTGGAGAGTGTACATCAACAGACAGATTTTCTGCGCAAAAATATTATAAAATCAGCGTGTTGTCATGATATTTCTCAACATCTCGACACAGCTCGGAAGAACTTGTAATTTTTGGACGTTACTATGATTGTATCTATCTATCTATCTAGTCGGTCCTGAAAAATGCACTACCGGGCATTAGCGGCCAGTTTGGTGAGCATAGGGCATATCCACCGGCAAAGCAAAAAAAGAGCGACAAGCACGCCCGCCCCCAGGGCGTTCATC
>JAISMY010000084.1 GCA_031276485.1 Desulfovibrio sp.
GATGAACGCCCTGGGGGCGGGCGTGCTTGTCGCTCTTTTTTTGCTTTGCCGGTGGATATGCCCTATGCTCACCAAACTGGCCGCTAATGCCCGGTAGTGCATTTTTCAGGACCGACTAAATACATATTTACGGCAAGGTATCGGCGATTTCCGGGTACATGACTTCCAGCAGACTCAGACCGCAGGCCGGGGCGCAGGGAGAAGGGAGGGCGCGGCGGTCACGCGCGGCCGCAATGCCGGGGATGTCTTCCGGGTCGATTTTCCCCGCGCCCACATGGATCAGCATGCCGCTGAGATTGCGCACCATCTGTTTCAGAAAACCGTTGCCCTCAAAGACGAGGTTCAGCACCGGCCAGTCTTCCGGGCAACGCAGACAGGCGAGTTCTCCTTTGCGACACTGCACGGAGTACAGTTCCCGCACCGTATTCCTGGCAGTTGCGCCGGAATTTTGAAAGGAGGCGAAATCGTGTCTGCCCGTGATATGGGGCAGGGCGGCGTTCAGAAGATCCGGATTGAGGGGTGGGGCCTGGGCAATGAAATTCCTGATGCGCGGGACGGGCTTGTCACGACCCGTCCAGATGCTGTAAGCGTAGCGTTTGCCTACGGCGCTTTTGCGGGCGTGAAAAGCGGCCTCGACCTGGGTGCATGAGAGAACGCGGATGTCGGACGGCAAGCAGGCGTTCAGCGCCCTGCGCGCGTTGGAGGGCATTTTCGTCTCGTCCACATCGGCATGGCAGACCTGACCGTCGGCGTGAACCCCGGCATCGGTGCGGCCCGCCCCATGCACACGCACCGGACTGCCGACAATGCGGGCAAAGGCTGATTCAAGACATGCCTGTATACTCGGCACCTGCGGCATTCCCCCGGATTGAATCTGCCAACCGGCGTAGGCCGTGCCTTCAAAGGCAACGATAAGTTTAATCCGCCTCATTATTGCAGGGGCAACTGCATGCGCGCCAGTGCCTCGGTAAGCTGGGCTGCCACCTGCGGTCTGACGTAGGTCAGGATTTCTCCGGCCTGACGTCCGCGCATGACCGCCAGAACCTTGACGGAAACCTTTTGATCCAGGGTCTCCAGAACAGCGGCGGCCTGCTTGGCTTTCATGTTCGACAGCATGTCCACCAGATGGCGAAATTTTGCGTCCTGCGTGCCCTCGGCTTCCTTAATCATGCCGCTGAGGCGGTTTTCCAGGATTTGCATGCGTTCCAAGCGGGAATTCAATTCGCCTTCCAGCACGCGCAGTTCCTGTTCTTTTCTGGCAAGGTCTTCCTGCCGCTTGGCAGCGATATTTTTGAGGTCGGGTTGGAGGGCGGTCGGGGCGGCGCCGCCTGTGCCGCCCGGTGCCGCTATGGGCGGCAGGGAACGGGCAGGCTCCGGCGTTTGCGGGACGGGCGCGATGACGCCCGGCGCCGCCGCCGGCGTGTCTACATGCGTCCTGACGCCGGAAGTGGCGCCGTATATGCCGGTATCCGGCAGGGTGGCTTCTACGGCAGGCGGAGATGCGGGCGCCCCGCTTGAAACGGCCGCCGAAGCAAGGGTGGGCGAACCGGCGCCGGACAATACGGAGAAAGAAGACCCCGGGTCAAGGAAGATAAGGCCGACGACGACGAACTTCAGGGCGAAGGTGAAGATCAAAAGCCTGCAGAGTTTAGACGGCGGCATGTTTATTGCGTAAAGTGGCCGTTTCATCATCGCGTAACTGCTCTTGTTTCCGTTCAATTACCTTGTGCCGGTCGGCCTGTTTTTCTTCAAGCCTGTCGAGCAGTTGCCGTTCGACGGCTTTTTCCGCCAACTGTCCGCGCCGGATGTCCACCTGGTCTTCCGCCGCAACCAGCGCGGCAACGCAGTCCTCCAGGTCACCGGACAAGGCGGCGGAGTATTCAAGGGTCAGACAACGTTCAACGAAATTCAGCAGGTCGGGTCGGCTCAATTTCAACCGGTGCGCGCACAGTTCCTGTTCCATTGCGTTCCTGCGGGCCAAGATGCGGTCCCGTTCCATGACCGCCTCGGCCAGGCGCTGCATGGCCTGCTCTTCAAGCTGCCTGCGGTAGCGCCGCACCTGGTCAAGTCTGAAACGGAAAGGGGCCATGAAGCGTCCTGTCGGAAAATCGTCTGTACGGTACTGTGTAAGCAACTGCCGTGCCAAAGCTGCATCAGCCCCGGCGCAGGCCGGAAGCCATGTCCCGCAGGCGGGCGATGCGTTCGGCAACCGGCGGGTGCGTGGAGAACAGGGAAGCCATGCGCGATGCGGTAAAGGGATTGACAATGAACAGCGGGGCCGTTGACGGGTTGCCGGCGCGTATAGGCAGGCTGCGGGCGGCGCTGTCCAGTTTGCCGAGCGCGGAAGCCAGAGCCAGGGGTTTGCCGCTGTACAGCGCCCCGCCTTCGTCGGCCAGATACTCACGGGAGCGGGAGATGGCGAACTGGATGAGCGAGGCGGCAATGGGGGCGAGAAAGGCCGTAAGCAGCGCCGCGGCGGCATTGCCTCCGCCGCCTTCCTCGTCGCTGCGCCCGCCGCCGAAGATGACCGTAAACTGCATGATGTTGGCAATGGTCATAATGGTCGAAGCCAGCACTGCGGCCGTACACTGGATCAGGATGTCCCTGTGCGCGATGTGGGCTGTTTCATGCGCCAGCACGCCGCGCAGTTCCTCCTGGTCCAACATGCGCAGTATGCCGCTCGTCACGGCCACGGCCGCGTTTTGCGGATTGCGTCCGGTGGCGAAGGCATTGGGGGTATCCTGGGGAACGACAAAGACGCGGGGCTTGGGAATGCGCGCGGCATGCGCCAGTTCTTCGATGATTTCGTGCAGCATGGGCGCTTCGGACGCGGACAGTTCCCTGGCCTTGTACATTTTGAGGACGATCTTGTCTGAATACCAGTAACTACCGAGATTCATGATCAGGGCAAGCGCCAGGGCGATGAGAAGTCCGCCGCGCCCGCCGAAATACTGTCCAACGGCGAGAATGATCGCGGTCAGAAGCCCGAGAAGCAGGAAAGTTTTGAATTGACTGGTCACGACAACTCCTTAATTTTGTTTTCGAAAGCGGAGCAACAAATACATTTTGCAACGACGATCATGCAAAAAAGGTTCTCATCATGATGATGATCCTTTTTTGCAATGAAACGCCGCAAAATATCGGTCGCCGCTATTGTTTACACGGCGCCGCGACCGCTCAGCTTGTTCTTTTTATATGGCGAAGGGCGGCGATGGTAGAAAAAAGACCGAGGAAAAAGAAAAATGAATCCATAACTTCATCTCCTTATTCGGATTCCGGATAAA
Source organism: Desulfovibrio sp. (assembly GCA_031276485.1). Lineage (GTDB taxonomy): Bacteria > Desulfobacterota > Desulfovibrionia > Desulfovibrionales > Desulfovibrionaceae > Frigididesulfovibrio. Next base: position 3,285 of record JAISMY010000084.1, read on the forward strand.
AATTACAGGACGTAATTTTTATCCGCCGGCCGGGCACGCAGTCCCGCCATGTCTCACGCAACGCTTTGCATTTCGGCGCGAGATTCTGTCACGCGGCGCAAACCACGTTGCGCCTTACCGCACGCCTTCTTCGGCGGCGCATCGGCCTTGCGGCAGATGTATACTGATTTCCCGCAGAAATCAGAAAAGGATTCTCTGTTGCAGGCGAATTTTCGTCATGCCGTGTCAAGCCGTTTTGTAATCAGGTTTTCTATATCCATCCGCCCCAGTTTGCGCGCGTGCGCCATGCGGATGTGCCCCACCTGGTTCGGTTTCATTTTGCGTCCGTACCATTCATAGGAGGCAACGGCTGTGGCGTCCGCGGCAACGGGGTCGGCGGAGGCGATGATCTCGCCGGGGGTAATAACCTTGCCCGGGCCTCCGGGACCGCCGGTCGTGAGGACGCGGGTAGCGTCAATCACGGCCAGAGTCGGCCTGATTTTTTTGTTCATGTCCACGATGGAGTTGTCCAGGTTGTAGCGCGAGTGCATGATGCGGCGGTCAAAAATCAACCCCATCTGCCCCTTGAGGGACAGGCTGACGCCAGCGCCGCTGTGGCTTTTGGCCACCGGGCAGGCGATGAGCACGTCCGCGGCCAGCACATCGCGCATAAAGGCGTTTTCAAGCATTTCGGCGGCGTCGGGAATGGATTCCGTCACGTAGTATCCGGCGTTCATCAGGTGGTGGCAGATATTTTTTTCCACACTGTCGCAGGCCGGGCGGATGCCGGAAAGATCCAGCGACTGTTCCGGGTTCTGCAGGGAATGGTCGAGGACGCGTACCTGCGCCGCACCGGCTTCTTTGCACATAATCAGGAGTTCGCGGACCACTTCGGGATGGGTGTTGCTCGCGCTGTCCACACCTTTGGCAAAGCTCATGTTGGGCTTGATAACCACCTTGTGGCCCGGTCTGACGAAGCGGCCCATGCCGCCGAGCATTTCCACGGCTGCTCTGGTTGCGGCACCTGCCTTGCCTTTGGCTACGGCCACGTCCGGCGGCGCATCGGCTGGCGCCGGGGCGGCGGACAACAGCGGGGGGCCTGCCGTCAGCAAAAGCAGTCCCTGCGCCTGTAGTTTCAAAAAAGTACGTCTGTCCATGCTGTTCTCCAGACTGCGGCTCCTCGCCTGTGCGCTCATGCGTCGCCTGTTCTGCCGTCCCGTCCCGGTCGCCGGTCCTGTGCAGGCGGCATCGCTGTCGTGCCGTTCGCAAGAACAGCACGGCGCGGACCGCCCGGCGAAGACAAGTTCGCAGGCGCAGGCGGCGCAGGCAGAGCAGGAAAACACATTTGTCGCTTTACGACCTTTCCGCCTGTCGTACAAGCGTGACCTCTCGCCCTCGCCATGTTGCGTTTGCAGGTGTAAAATACCATAGGAGTCGCGCATGTTAAAGCAAAAAAAATATGCGGACCGGGAACGGGGACAGGCGTTACGGCAACGTCCGGCCAAGCCTGCCTGCAAACCGCATGCGCCTGCCGGTTGTTCACGGGAAGCGTTGCGCGGCCTCGAGGATTTCATCGGCGCTTATGGAAGTCAGGCAGCGGCCGTCGTAAGGGCAGGTGTTTTCGCCGTGCAGGGAGCATGGGCGGCAGGGCATATTTTTTTCGAGGACCATGTCGTGTTTGCCGGCCGGGTAAAACCCCCATTCGCGGGTGGTCGGCCCGAACAGGGCTACGACCGGCGTGCCGACGGCCGATGCCAGGTGCATGGGGCCGGAGTCGGAGCAGATCAGGGCGCGGCACAGTGACAGCAGGGCGCAGAGTTCCCGCAGGGAGCTTGCGTTGCTCAGGTCGCCTTTGCGTCCTGTGAAGACGGATTCGCCTCGTCCGAGAATCAGCAGGGGGATGCCCCGGCGATCCAGAAGAGAGGCGAATTCGCGTATGTTCCGTACCGGCAGTGCCTTCAGTTTGTGTGTCGCGTAAGGGTGCAGGGCCAGGGGGCGGGCGCCTGGGAAGAAGAGTGCGTCGAGGCGCGCGCGTGCATCTTGCAGTTCGCCTTCGTAAAGTTTGACGACGGGCAGGAGTCGGGCGGCAGGAGGAACCGTGCAGTTAAGAGCGGCATAGTAGCGTTGGGTGACAGAGGCGGCGCGCAAGTCCTGCCGGAACAGCCTGCCGCCGGATGCCAGGAAGAGTCTGCGTTTCAGACCCGCTTTGCGGCAGCGTAAGGCGGGGCCGCGCATGAGCAGCGACAGGAGCCGGGAACGCGGGGTATCGTGCAGATCCAGAAGAGGCCGGAGGCCGTGGCGGGAGGCAAAGTTGCAGCAGAAACGTAAGAAATTGACGGGCGTGAGATCCTTGTCTTCCAGGGCGATGATTTCCTTGATGAAGGGCAACCCCTGGAGGACAGAAGCAAAGTTTTTTTTGACGATATAAACAAAGAAAATGTTCCGTTCTTCGGCAATGCGTTGCAGAACTCCGCTGCTCAGGACGACATCGCCGAGCCGGCCGAGGCGGAAGACTACGCAGGTGCTGTTGTTCGGCAGGTCGGGATGCATGGGCATAAAATGTTCGGCATTGCCTTAACAATATTTTTGTGCCAGAAGAATGTCGGCCGATCCGGGTGAGGAGTTCAGGGACTTCGTCCGCACTGCGCGGCATCGTGCGCGTTGCGTTGTGCCCGGCAAAGTCCGCAAGCGCAGTGTGCGGAGCGGAGAGGTAGCGAAGCGGTTGTAACGCGCCCGACTCGAAATCGGGTTGTCCCAGAGATGGGGCACGTGGGTTCGAATCCCACCCTCTCCGCCAAATTTAATAATATCAATATATTTACCGCGTGAGTGATTACGTCCCTATTGCTTTCGTCCGTCATTTTATCCCGTCCGGGGCCCATCGGGTTCACTTGTCGAAAGGCCAGATCAGCGGAATAAGGAAGGTGCAGAGCACCAGGTAGAGCAAGGTCAGCGGCATGCCTGCCTTGACGTAATCCATGAAGCTGTATCTGCCGGCGCCCAGCACAAGCGTGTTGGGCGGCGTGCCCACGGGCGTGGCAAAGGCGCACGAAGCGGCGATGGCCACGGCCATGACAACGGCATGGGGAGAAACACCTATGCCCTTGGCTATGGAAAGACCCACAGGGCAGAGCAGTGCCGCCGATGCAGTGTTGGACATGAACTGGGTGAGGCCAGCCGACAGCATGAACAGCACGGCCGTCAGCAAATAAGGCGAAGGATTGCCGCCTAGGAACCCGATAACTCCGTCGGCGATAAGTTTGCCCGCCCCGCTTTTGTCCAGAGCTACGGCCACGGGCATCATTCCCGCAAACAGGAAGATGGTTACCCAGTCGATGCTGCGGTAGGCAAGCCGCTCGTCGATGCAGCGCGTGAGGATAAGCGTACCCGCTCCGATGACCGCCGCCGTTTCCAGCGGAATTCTTTTGACGTCCATGGCCATGACGACGACAACGGCGAGCAGCGTCAGTCCGGTAATCCACATGCCGCGCGTACTTTCCCGCACGCGCCCGCTGCCCGCGTTTTCAACGGCTTCGGCGGCTTCCACCGCCTCCTGCGCTTCGCCTCCCTTCGGCAGCAACCTGACGCCGACGAACATCATATAGGCCATGCCCAGCAGGGTCATGGGCACGCCAATGCGGCCGAACTCGAAAAAGCCAAACGGTTCCATGGATGAGGCTTTGAGCGCGGCGTTGGCTATCAGGTTGGGCGGGGTGCCGACCAAGGTGATGGTTCCGCCGAAGCCTGCGGCATAGGCCAGAGGGAGGAGCTGCCGGGACGGTGAAATACGCGCCGCCGAGCAGATGCCGATGACTACCGGCATAAGCGCCGCCGTTGTGCCCGTGTTGGACGACACGGAAGAAAGCAGCGCGGCGATGAGCATGGTGCCGAACATCAGGCTTTTTTCGCCCGCTCCGCAGGCCCGCACTACAAGGCCGCCCGCGCGTTGCGCCAGACCCGTATGGAACATGGCCGCTCCGATGACGAACATGCCCGCGAACAGCACCACCGTGGAGTTGGAAAGCCCCGAAAATACAGTTGACGCTGGGATAACTCCCAGTATCCCCAGAGCTATGGCCCCGCCCATGGCTGTGACGGCCAGAGGGGTGATTTCCGTGACGAACAGCACGGCCATGGCGCCGAGAATAATCAGCGTCAATGCCGCTGGGGACAATTCCATATGTGCCCTCCTTGTGTCGCGCCCGCATCGCGCGTGTGCCCGTAGAAATTTTCGGAACATCCCGGCCTTGACGCTGCACAAGCTATACAAATGAGGATATTAACCCGAGTTTAACCAAATTGAAGAAAAAATTAATAATTTTAGCATGTTGTATTTCTGTATGGCACAACAGTTTTTATAACTTATTTAATTTACATATTTTTTTATTCCTCCGGGCC
>JAISMY010000088.1 GCA_031276485.1 Desulfovibrio sp.
CAAACTCCTCAAAACTGCCTATGAACGTGTCGCGTACCTTGTGACGTTCATTGTTCTTCAGCCGGTAAATATCCACCAGAGAACGGTACTCGTAAGATTCAAAGCCTCCGGTGTAATAAATATTCGTCTTGGCCGGGTTTGCGGAGACGATCTCGTCAAACAGGCCTAGGTTCGTGCGGGCGATGACGGCTTCCGGTCCCTGCGGGGGCAGGAGCTGCGGCGCGCCCCGGAACGTCTTGGGCGCGTTCAGCGCCTGCAGATAGACGTCGGCCGCGCCTGCGACGTCGTTCGGGCAGCGGAAGGACTGCGTGAGGTAATAGCTCGTAGCCCCGTTGCCGGACATCTTCGCGAGGGCGTCGACCGCACCGTTCCAGCCGTAAATCTGTTGGTAGGGGTCCCCTACGAGAAGCAGCTTTTTTCCTGACCCCGCCACGATGTCGATCACGCAGTCGGAGATGTCTTGGGCCTCGTCGACCAGAATACGGTCGACGTTCAGGGGCACAGGGTTCAGTTGCAGCATCTTGAGATAGCCGTTGTGGGGCATGGGGAGTTCCTGCGCCCTGATGTCGGCCCATACCTCCGTCGCGGCGTCCACAAGCTTCTGCGCGTCAAGCCCGCGCTCGGCGATTTCCCGCCGCCTATCCGGTTTCAGGCGCGCGACTGTGGCTGCCGGGTCAGCATCGGCGCTCATCAGGAAGGTCTGCACGATATGGAACAGGCTGCTCACGGCTTCGTAGCTGTGCGGCATGTTCCGTTTCTGCAGATAGCGGCGCAGGTCATGGGGCCGGATATTGCCGAGCTTCCGCTGGTAATCCCTGCCGTAGAACCGGAACGCCAGGGCGTGGATGGTCGATATGCTCACGTTCGCGCAATCCTTGAACGCGCGCTTCGCGTCTTCGGCCATACTCCGGTTGAACACCAGATAAAGCATTTTTTCGCTGTGCCGCGCCCTGGCAAACTCGTGCAGCGTGGTCGTCTTTCCCGTCCCGGCATACGCGGTCACAGTCACCAGATTCCCGGCCGTGCCGATAACCTCCCGCTGTTCGTTTGTCGACTTCCGCGTCTTCGGCACAGCCCAAGCGCCTGTTGTCGTGCCGTGGAAGACGACCGTCTCCGGGGCCTTTTTCTTTAAAGCCATAACTTCGACTCCTTTTATCCGCGGCTCCGGGCATCAGTCCGGAGCGTTTCCGGCGCAACAGCAATTTCACACGTATATATTGCAGTTTTCACTTTACAACTATACTGACATTCAATTGTGATATCATACAGCTTATTAAACTAGGTGTCAAGATATTGCCGGTATTGCCTCCGCTGATGCCTACGCATATCCGCGTTGTCATCTAATATCAGCATCATATAATCTCCACTTCCGCACAGAAATTGATGCAAATTCTGACAAGCCTCAAAAGAATATTTTCATTTATTTTACAACATTATATGAAATAGTCGCCTAGTTTTCTCCGTAAATTGACAATTTGAGTGCGGTATCATATCAAATGAACCGATTGCCGTCAGGCAACCATAACGAGGGATATACGGAGGCCGCGTCCCGCCCCTGTCTGGGTCTAAATCGCGGATACATACTGATGACTGATGCCGGAATAGAAGTGACAAAAATAAAATACGATGATGTGACAAGTGAAGCGAAACAAACGCCGGATCCTGTACCGGCGCGAACGGTGGAAACGCCGCCCGCGGGCGCGCGGGAGCCGCGCCGGCCCCGTTCCCGGGACCGGCAGGACGGCGGCTCGACCGGGCCGTCCGGCGGCAGGCGAAACCCTGACGCCGCGGGCGGACGCGCCGGCGGACCGCAAACTCGACCGCCCCGGACGTTTCAGCGCCTGCCCACCGCGGATCAATACCTGTTGCCGGGGCATGCCTTGGCCGCTTTGGACGTCTTTGTCAAACTCGACAAAAAGGCGCAGGAGGCGTTCCTGGCGCAGGCGGGGATACTGGCTCTCTGTTACAGACGGGAATTTTTTGCAGGCAGTGACGAGAGAGACTACGAAGTGATTTTTCCTAAAGTCACCGCACCCGCAAAATCAATCGTCGAGAACGCCGCCAGATATTCGTCGGGTGTCCAGCGCCTTTTCATGAACTCAATGGAAGGCCGCCTGAGCGTAACTCCGCAGGTCGGTAAACTGATGGCTGAGAACTCTTCACTGTGGGAAGAGTCTTCTCCGAAACACCTTGTCGAGCTTGTGGAAGCCGTCGAGTTCGACGCCGCCTACAGGTCGGCGTCCGAGGCGCAACGGCAAAGACGGCGTGAGTTCCGGGGCTACACGCTGCTTGATGACTTCGCCGAACTTGAAGACCTGCTGAAACACTACAAAGCGTACAAGCGTAAGTTCAACATCAGGGGGCGCTACGAACTGCACAAATCTGAAGAAGCCGGGACAGCATGGAGTTCCGGGTTTGCAGGCGGGAGCGGGGCGTGGACGACTCCGCGCCCGGAACGTCCGGAAAACGCACCGGCTCCCACCGCCGCGCGCGTTGCCGACAACGGCAAAGCGGACGCCGCACCTGCCCCTGTAGCGCAAGCGCCTGCCTCTGCACCTGTTTCCGCCTCTGCTGGGCCGTCTTCGCCCGTTGAAGGCGATGCTCCGAAACCGCGGATCGGGAAACCGCGCGTCGCCGTGCAGGCTGCGCCTGAAAATGCCGTCGCAAGCGATTCGGCAAGCGTTGTCGTCGTTTCTGAAGCGCCGGCTCAGGAAGCATCGACCCGTGAAGCGCCGGCCGTCGCCGGGCCTGAAACGGCCGGAAGCGCAGACGTCCCTGAAACGGAGCCGGCCGAGCCTGTCGGGCCGGAACTGTTCACGTGAGTTTCAGACGTGGCGCAACGCGAAGATCAATACGGGTTCGGCTTGGGCATGGAAACCGGTTCCAGTCCGGAGACCTTTGCCAATGATCGCCCTACCCTGTTCCGGGTCGCCTTTGCGGCGTGTCTGCTGATTTCGTTTATGTCGGCGTTCGCGCATACTTGGGCGCTCAAGTTCGGGGACGACTACACGAAAGTGGCGTCCACCCCCCTGCAGCAGGGCGTGGACAACCGCGATCTGAAAGCCGCCTGGAAGCCGCTGGAATTGGAAAAAGCCCTCTATGAAGACAGGGGCTACGGCACAGGCGTTCTGGATACGCAGTTGATGGAGAAAATAAGGGAAAAATTGGGGACGCTCTCGCCGGCGTTTGAACTTTTTATTCTGAGAATGTCGGGCGTGTTCGCAAACTTTCTGGAGTTCGTCCTGATCACGGCGTTTCTGACGTGCGTTGGTCGAGTGCGTTACTTTGACAAAACCGCGGCCTTTGAGCCGGTGTCGTCCACCCTCTATTTCAGGGCCGTGCGGTTAATATTGTTCGGGATAGTTCTGACCTGGGTGTGGGCTGCCATGCCCTTCGGCATAACCGTCCCCTACATCGGCGCGATACCCATACTTGCCGACCTGACCGGCTATCAGGCCGGAGTGGTATGGGCATCGTCGCCTTCGTTGAGTTTCTGGGTTGTCGGCGCGGTTGTGTGGTTAGGAGCCTACGTAGCCGCTGCCAACCTTCGGAGACTGTCTTGATCCCGTTCACCCTCAACAGGAGGAATATAGCCGTTTTTTGAGTTTTTCGCAAGCAAAATCGTCTGTCGGCCCTGTTTTCCCTGCACTGCTTGCGGTTCCGCGCATGGCGCGCGGGCCTCGAAAATAACACAATACGGAGATATTCCATGTTGACCAAACGCTCTCTGAACAAAACCGCCGTCGCCCTCGCCCTCGCATGCCTCACCACGCTGGTCGTTTCCGGCGCAGCCTGGGCGTTCACCGAACCTGTCGACGGCGACCTGTTCTTCGAGGTCTATGATCTCGCGATGAACAAGATATTCACCGGCGCGGCGGGCGTCGTCATTGCCGGCCTCATGGTCATGGGCGCCTTTGTTCTTATGGGCATGGGGCGCGGATTCCTGTCCCCTCTGCTGCTCCTGCTCTGCGGCGCGGCCGTGTTCTTTATCAAAGACATCGTCATGTCGTTCGGCTACTCGCTGGACGTTGCTCAGACGGCCAAACTGCTGATGTAACCTCAAACCCGCCGCGGGCGTTTTCCGAAACGCCCGCGGCGGAGCTCGCCAAGGAGAAATCATGACCGCCGACGCCTCACGAGGATGGATACCCCGCTCCTTAAACGACCCTCCGTCGTTCCTGTGGTGGGATTTAAACATAGCCCTGCCGCCGATCATTATTCTCATCGTCGGCATTTTCAGCGGGCATCCTTTCGCGTCCGGCGCTTTTGTGGGCCTCTATTTCTACATCGTCCGCAAGTATAAGGAAAAACTTCCCAAAGGGTTCATCTTCAACTTTTTGTATGCCTGCGGGTACCTCAATCTGCAGGGTTATCCGTTATACGCGCAACGGCGTTTTTGGGAGTAAGGCATGCTGTGGAACAGATTCATAGGCGAACACGACAAGCTCCGCTATCTCTGCACGATCCTCGCTTTTCTGCTTGCCGTGTCCCTGCTCGGCAACCTTGCCGAGGGTTTCCTTGTCTACAGCCTTGCGCGTTCCAAGCGGACGATTATTACGCCCTCGCATATCGCCGCGCAGATGGAAGTCTCGGATTTTGAAGGGGACCCGTCGTATATTCGCCAAATGTCAATTTATGCGGTTGAACTGTTGTATCAGTATACGCCGTACAATGCGGCTCCCCGCTTTCAGGAATTTCTCATAAATTTCGTCCCGACCCGCAACATCGACGTTTTGCGCGTGCAGCTTCAGACGCGGCTGCATCAGATTCAGGAAACGAAAGTTTCGGAATCGTTCCATGTTGAGGATGTAGTTTTCGAGAAACGGAACATGCTGCTGATGTCGGGTTTCCTGAACCGCTTTACGGCAGGGCAGCAAATCGGCAACGAGAAGATTTATCTGGAAATGGAGTACCGCATCGTCAACGGAGGATTGAAAATTGAAGTCATACGCAACATTACGGCACAGAATTACAACACTCGCACTCGCCTCAGCACTGATGTTGAGCGCCGAAGCGCCAAGTCCGTCGAGACCCGAAACGAACGCGAACGTAAAAAAATGGAACGTGAGCCTGTCCCTGTTCGGAGTGAGGACGGCGACGGCAGCGGCGACGATACCGGAGCAGCAGGTTCCAGGCTCGAACTCGGCCCCGGCGCGGATACCGGGCAGGACGCCTCTTCCGGCCCCGACAGGTAGCACGCGGCCGGCTGCCCCGGCCCGGCTCGGTCCCGGCATGACGGCGACGGAACGTTTGCCGTTGACGGCTTCTCCGTACAGGGTGCGGCCCGGCGACACGGCCGAATCCATCGCCGCGGCACACGGGATGTCCGTGCAGCAGTTGCTCGGCCTCAACAGGTTGTCCTCCGCGAACGACATAGCGCCCGGACGCACTGTTACGGTTATAGGCAAACCGGGCGCGGCGCGGCCCCAGGCGGCGGCGCAGTCTCCCGGCACAGTGAGCCTGACGCCGGATATGCCGGGCGTAACTTTAAAAGGTTTCGCGGGCGGTGGACTTGCGGGGTTTACCGCTGCCGCCGTCGCGGAACGCGGCGCCGATCCCCTTCCCGGCGCCGTGCAGGGAGCCGTTTCCCGAGCGGCTCCGGTTCAGGAGCAGGGCAAGGCGAATCCTCTGCCCGCTCCTGAGCCGTCCATGAAAATATCCGGCTTCGGACCTGTGCGCGGCGAGGTAAACCCGAAAGCGCGGACCGGGGACAAAGCGGCGGCCTGCGCGCCCGACCAGCAGGGGCAGGCTCCGGGCATGTGCAACCCGCCTGCGGCCGCGCCTGCTCTTCTCGGACAGCCCAAGGACAACAGGGCGCAGGCCGGAGCCGGTCTGTCGGGGGACAAGGGCTTGCCGCCCGACGAGAACATTCAGAAGTTCAGGGAAATAGTCGAGGATTCGTCCTGGCAGGAAGTTACTCCGAACATGCGATCTTTCGTGCAGTTGTCCCGCTATTTCGTAAACCAGATTTCGTGCCCCGGCGGGAAGTTCGTGCAGGCGCTCATGCCCCAGGACAAGTATGTGGAGACGGAACTTTCCGAGAACGGCAGCGATTTTTTCCTGCGCGTCGGCAACAATCCCGACAAACAGTTCCCGTTGGACATTGTCCTGATCTGCGAAGACCAGACTTTCATGCTCAACGCGGTTGTGCATACCGGAGTGCCGTCGCAGCAGATACGTCTGAAGCTGCCTAAGAAGGTGAAGGAACAGGCCGACCTGACGAGAGCGAAACCGCTGATTGAGCAGGCGCAGGCTTTGCCGCAGGAAGAACAGCTTATCCGCATAGCCCGGCGCGTCTACAAGGAAGATTACCTGTCGTATTGGGAAACGGACGCATCGGCCGTATCCCGGCACAAATGGTATGTGCGGCCCTTCACGATAGTCGTCAACAATGTGGTCAAGACCTACATCAACGGCTATGTGGCCTGGGATTTCTTCGTGAAAGGATACAACGAGGGCACGGAAGACGCGCTGCGCCGTGAACTGCAGCGGGCGGTGCGGGGCAGGCCGGTGGCGATAGGCAAAGTTACCGGGAACTCCGTAGCCCGGTACATCGTCATCACCCGAGACACCTCCGACGGGCTGATCATCGCCCGCAAGGGAGGGACACGGTGAGTCTCAAGTTTTCCCTGCAGCAGCGTTGGGCGGCGTTGCCTTCCGGCAAGAAACGGATGCTGCTCATGGCCCTCGGCGGCGCCGTGTTCATCATCGGTTGCGTCATCGTATCCCAGAACCGCAGCAGCGGCCCGATCACCCAGGTCAACCCCGCCGACAAGTACAAGCTTGTCAATCCGGACATGGCCAAGGAAGTGCTGGCGGAAAAACTCACGCGGGACATTGCCGACCTGCGCGGCGAGATGCGTACCCTGCATGAGGAAAACCGGAAACTGCGCGACGAGCTTGCGAACACGCCCATTGCGGGCGCAGGCGACCCCGGCGCGGCGGGTGTCGGTACATCGACCGCGCATGAGCGGGAGATGGGGCTGCGCAGGCAACTGCAGGGCATGGGCGCGCTGCCGGTGGAAAAAGGCGGCGACCTGTTCCCGCCTATCCCCGCGCAACCCAAAATACCCGGCACGGCCGGGCCTGCCGTCACGCCGCAGGGCACGGGACCGCAGAGCGTGGTTCTGCCCGCGGCCCCGCAGGCCCAGACGGCGGTTATACCGCAGCAGGCCATGCAGCCTCCGAAAGTCGCCGTGGCCGAACCTCGCGTCATGGGCGCGCTGCGTTTCAGTCAGGCCGGAAAGGAGCCGGCGCGGTCCGCCGCCGCCGCTTACGGCGTAGCCGGGCAGACAGGCGAAAGCGGTTCAGAAGCCGGCGGGGGAGTCCAGGGCAAAAGCGGCAGACCCGAAAGCTCCCCCTACTACAATTTTTTCGTACCTACCTCGTCGCATTTCAAGGTCCGGCTGCTCACCGGACTGGACGCGCCGACCGGGCCGAAAGCCTCCGGGCAACCGCACCCGGTCATCCTGCGCGTGCAGGATTTAAGCTGGCTCCCCAATAATGTCCGCCAGGACATCGCCGGATGTCATATCCTCGGCGAAGCTATCGGCGAATTGTCGTCGGAACGCGCCCGGGTCCGGGGCCTCAACCTCTCCTGTGTCGACGACGACGACAATCAGGTTATCGACGAAGGCATTGATGGCTTTCTCGCGGACTCAGACGGCAAGGCGTCGCTGCGCGGCCGGGTAGTCTCAAAACAGGGCCGCTTTCTGGCCAACGCCCTGCTGGCGGCCTTTGTCGAGGGTCTGGGGAAAGGGTTTCAGGGCCTAGGATCGACGACTTACGTGGGTGCCTACGGATCGGCCACAAGCACGGATATGGACTCGTTCACGGACGGATTCAAGGCGGGCGTGGGGTCCGGCATGTCGACGGCGGCTCAAAAACTCTCGGAATTTTATTTGAAAGCCGCCGAAGACCTTTATCCGGTCATCGAAATCACCGCCAACAGGGACGCTACGTTTATCACGACCAAAGGCAAACGGTTCCAGGCCGACAAGAAAATTTTCCTGCCCGTTGCCGTCAAAAACGAGGACGTGGCCAAACAGTCCGGCAACCGGGACGACAATCTTTAAGGGAAAGGGGACAAGCTCATGTCTTACTCGGCTCCGCGTTTCGCTTTGTGTTTTTTGTTGTTTTGCGCAACGGGCAGCGGCTGCACCAAGATGCTCAACGGCGGCTACGAAACGGATTTTACCGAATGCCCGCGGGCCGACAACGGCCAGTGCATGTCTGTCGAAGACGCGCATGAGAGCGCGTCGGAAGCCACTTACGGCGGCGCGGGGCGCAGGGGCGGCGGCGGAGACCGTTACGACGCGTCCTACTACGGCGGCGCGTTCCCGACCGGCGACGCCGAGAACAGTTCACAGAAGCCTCTGGAAGTCCTCATCGACGAACTCAAGCAGTGCGCCGAGGCCAAAGACTCCAAATGCGTGGCCTCAAGGGAAAAGGAAATTGAAGCCTACAACCGGAAGAGCGAAGACCGGACCCTGGCCAGACGCCGGTTCAAGGAAGACCTTGAGAACAACACCCTGAAAATGGCCTCGCTGATCACGGCATCCAATGAAGGCGAAACCCCGATGCGGACGGAAGACCGGTACATGGAACTCACCATGCTCCCCTACAAGACCGACACCGGAGCAATGGCCTCGACCCGTAAATACTGGTTTGTGGTGGAAGAAGGCGAATGGGGGTTCGGCCCCCTGGGTCAGGGCGATGGTTCCGGCAGAACCATAGGCGTCACCGGTCGCTCGGCTTTGACGCCGATGGCTCACGAGAGATAATTATGCGGCGCGTTATGCCAAAATATAAGCCCCGCGAGTGGACACGGGGCTTTTGCAAGACCGCAAAGGCGTCGAAGGAGGCCACCTGCGCCTTCGCGGTACCCACGGGACAGTCAGTCCGCGCGGGTACGACATTCTACGGCAGCACCCCCGGCCGCAAGGTCGGGAACGGTTGCCGGAATGCTCATCACAACTTGCCCGATGCCCGCGTTTTCGTCAATCCCCGCAGTCGTGAACCGGCGCAAGAACCGCAGCCGTGTGCGGGCTGTTCAGCGGCATTTTCGGGGACGACGCCGGCCTGCGTAGGGTTCTCAACGGCACATGCGATAAAGCCCTGCGTAAGGCGGGGCTTCACAGACACCGCGGAGGATTGCAATCTCGCTTCCGCTGCGGCCTTGTGGACGAACACCAAGGACTTGGCATCGTCTATAATTTATAGCGATGCGGAGAGAATTTGGCAAGTATGCTGTAAGCACAGTTTTTTGTCAATCAGGGAGCCGATTTTTCGGAACGCCCGCGCTGCCGTCTGCGCCGTCATGCTGTGTCTTGCGGTGTTCCGGGCCGACCCCGCGCAGGCCCGTGTCGTCGGAAGCGAAGGCAACGTCTATGCGATTCAGGAAATCGACCTGACGGAACTGATCGCGGCAAAAGCGCGGGACTTTGATTTTGAAGGGTACGCCGAAGCCAACAAGCATCAGCTTGAAGACCGAGTGCGCGCCTTCCGGCCCGTCGACGCCGTCAGGGACCTGCCGGTCGCCAATATCAGCGCCGCGTACAAAATCGACCCATCATATACCTTGCCCTACGACATCAGAGACGCCAAAGGCGATATAGTCTATCCGCGAGGGTACACCTTCAACCCGCTTGAATCCATGTCCCGGCAGGGCCTGTCCATCCGCGCGCCTTATGTGATCATCAACGCCGAGCGCGAAGAGGAAATACGCTGGCTCGAACGCAAGGTGGGTAAAAGCGCGCGCGGCACCTTCGTCCTCCTGATTACCAACGGGCACGCTTATGAAATGAGCGAACGGTTCGGGTTTCCGGTCTATTACCTGTCCGAGCAGGTCCGGGAACGGCTTGCCGTAAAAGTTACGCCTACCGTTATTTTTCAACCCCAAAGCGAGCGGAAGTTCCTGATCGCCAACGTGTTCAGGCTCGACTCCGATGGCCGAGAACTGATCCCGAAACGGAGATAGCCGTCATGCCCGCCTTTTCTTTTATTTCCCTTTTCACACGGTTCGCGACCGTTGCACAGCGCGGGCATATAAGCCGGTTCGCCTGCGCGCTCGTCGTATCTCTGTTGCTCGTCACAGCCTCGTCGGCGGATGAGACGCCGCCTGCGGGCGAAACCGGAACTCCTCCGCCCCCGGTTACGATCATGCCGGAGTTTGACCCGAACATATCCGTCGATTCCGCCATTGGGGACATCCGCAAGTTCCAGGGCCAATGGTCGAATGAAGGGAACCTGCCGGGACTGTTCAACCCGCTCATGTCCGAACAGCATCAGTTCAGAACTATGGACGGTAAACGGACCTTCATCGGCAACCTGCTCTGCCGGGACGAGGCCCCTATCGTCACGGTCACGGCGTTCCCGGTCGGCTCGCTCTCTACCATATCCGAACTCAACATCAACATCGCCTACGACTATAACCTGGACGGGGCCATCGACCACGCGCTCACCTTAAACAACGTGGCCGGGGCCTGCCTGAACGGCGCCGTCCTGAACTGCAAACCCTCCGGCTCATGGAAAGGCTGCGAGTACGGGTTTTTCGAGTTTGACAGCGGCGAACTTAAAATATCCACGACCTTCCCGGGCGGCGCGCCCCGGCCCCCGCACGGGCTGCAGGAATGTTTCTGCTTCAACGGCTCCTGCGGCGCTACGGCACTGGTCAACATGCAGAAAATCCTGAACTATTTCGCAATCGCCGTCGTCAACGAAATGCGCACCAAAGTGCCGGATGTGGTCGTGGCCAAGGACGCCTACGATGCCGGGGCCATGACCCTGTCCTACCTCGGCGCCCGCCAGGCGAGCTGCAGCGGTTTCGCCGACGACGCCCAGGTCCGGGGGGCGACGGGGTTGTTCGGGATGCTGGATTTTCCCTACCAGGGGGAAGTCGCCGAACAGGAAGCCGACCCGGATTCAGTGTGGAGCATGGTCTACAAACACGCCACTTCGTCGGCTAATTCCTACACCTGCACACGCCAGAACAAAGTTTCGCTCAACTATGAGATCATCAACGCCCAAGTGTACACGAAGTTCGGGATGGGATGGGACTCGGACGGCAGTTCTACGGAATGCTACTGGTTTTCCGAAAACGGCGGCTGCGGCCAGAGTTTTTCCGAACCCGGCAGCCTCGGCGACTGCACAAGCGACATTATGGCAAGGCATCTCGGCACAATATGTAACTCCCTTTTCGTAAGTTCCGGATACCTGCTGTCGATAACAGACGTCACCAACGCTCAAATAACATCCGGGTCGGGCAACATGGTGGCCTGCTACGGTTCTGAAAACGACGGCTCGGATGTCATGGCCGAAATGACCTGCATCGGGAAGAAAAGCGTTGAAGTGCCGACCTGCATGTCGATCAGCAAACTGGACTGGCGCCGGACTACCCCCGTCTACAACGATCCCTATTTCCCCGACAAATACGACGGCTGCTGGAAAATCGTACCGGTTGAAGACGGCTGCAAAGCCTTTGCGGAACGTGAGGACTGCCGCGTCAAGAACATCCTGTCGGACGGCGTGTTTACGGTCCGCAACGGCGTCAGCACCGGGCTGGCCCCGCAGAAGTCCTGCAAGCAGTTTAAGGGCATCAGCAATACATTCACCATCTGTGAACCCTGGTGGCGTGAGGAATACACCTACGAGTGCGACGACAAAATTGATTGGGAGAAAGAACGGCAGCGAACCGCGGCCATAACCCAAGGCGTCAGCCTTGACCCGAGCGGGCAGTGGGTGACGCAGGGCGACCTGGGGTTTAACGAAGACGGTTCCACGTTTACGCGGGACCTTGACGCGGGTGTTTTGTTCCAGACGAAAGTGGACGAGTGCATACCCGGCTGCCTTGTGGAAACCGTGATTCCCAAAAACCAGATGATCCTTCCCGAACAGGGCAAAATCGCATCTGACGGCAGTTACCATCTTGCGCAGTCGGAATACTCCTACATGCCTTCCGGTGAGCGATCCATTCCGACTGTTCTTGCCTGCGTGAATCAAAACGGCGCCTACGTCTGCCCGGCCACAGAGGGGCAGACCGTCAAATATAACTGCACCTGCGCCAACACCCAGGAGTTTTCCAAGGCCATATCAGCGCTTGCGGCCATTGAACTGGCGAGTTTGGATTTCATATGCTCGTCCGGCGAAGACCAGGGCGTATGCTCGTCGGATGAACTCGGCGGCGATTTCTACCGTGTCGTTTGCTACAAAAATGAGACCATGACCGAATGTTCGCCGGTGTTGTGGAGCGGAGTCAACCTCCCCGCGCAGACGCATCTGCTGGCCGTGGACAATCAGTTCCGCTGCATGGTGGATAACGCGGGAGCCGACTATGACCCTGATTATACGTTTGGGAGCATCGTGCCGGTTAAAGAGTGGTTTGACGTAAAGCTGCCCTGGGCGCGGGCGCGAATCGTCGATTACCTGCGGGACAGCGGGAAACTCGACGAACTGGCCGCAAGCTGCGGATGCTCCGTAGCTCCCGTGCAGAACGTCTGCAGACCGACCGGACTGAACGGGCAGTACAGATGCGTTGTGGACAGTACGGTCTACGATACTCAGAAAATGTGTGACTCAAACTGCAGCGGCGACGTGCGCCTTGCCGCAAGCGGCGGCTTCTGCATCCTTGCCGATCCGAGTGACCCGCAAAGCGGGACGTTGTTCGGGTTGCGTTACGACCTCGCCGAGAGTCCAAAACCCGATGAAGAAAAAGTCTTCGGCGATGTCGAAATCGGTGCAGGCTTGGGATTGTTTTTCACCGGTGAAATGTCCGGCTCGGATATGACCTGCGATGATGTGCCGGTGCAGGGGGAAGTGAGGGTTGATACGATACAGGGGACGTGTCCGGCGAGTGAGAATTGTGTGTCAGTTAACGTTACTGTACAATGTAAGGAAGTAGGTTATGAGGGGAGTACAGGTGATTTTTACTGCGACAATGTTCATGTATATCATGGACACCTTCCAAATGTAGGAGTTGCAAAAAATTGTATTACTTACTGTGGGCCTGGAACCGCATCAAATGATTATTGTAGCGGAAATTGTTATGCGACCCTTAAAGGTACACGTTATAAATGTAACCGTACAGGTACTAATTATTCCGATTTCGTGACCTGCAACGCTAACTGTCGACAGTCAACCTGCACATTACCGGACGGTCGCGCTCCGAGCGGCACCGTTTACAAAGATTACGACAATTGTGAACCACAATGTAAATACCAGCAAATGGTCTGCCTCGAAAATAACAAAGTCATCCAGAGCCAGTCAGAGTGCATCGCGTATCGACAAGACTGCTATGCTGGCTGTTCTGATGTCGACAATGGTGATGGTACGGCACGCAGAGAATGTTCTTCAACATGCGGCACACAAACAGTTGGAGGCGCAGAGAAAAATATCTGCACGGGAACATGCGAAGATACATCGTATAATGAAGGGACCAGGACGGAAACGATCAACGGGAGTTGTTCGGCGGGCGGGAGTTGTTCAACGGTAAGTGTAGCAAGAAACTGTGAAGTAAAATGGACAGGGCCATGCAATAGTGCTGGTGCCCTACTAGTTCGTGCATTTTGTGATGGTTCAGAAATATATATGAAATGTGGTGTAAAAGTAAGTGATGGCCAAAATGCTTGCAATTCAAGTTGTAAACCGTATACACGCTACAAATGCGACCGCACCGGCACTGTTTACAATGACAGCGCCTCCTGCAACTCAAACTGCCAACAATCAACATGCACACTCCCAGGAGGTATAGCGCCACACGGCCAAGTTTATACCAACAACACCGTCTGCCAGGCACAATGCTTCCGCCAGGAACTCCACTGCGCGCAGTCCAACAAACTCGTCCAGTCGGCCGCGGAATGCGGCGTTCAACAGTTTGAATGCTCCATAGACCAGAGCGAATACTCAACACAGGCCGCCTGCGCGCAAAGCTGCAACTTCGAGCCGGGCGGCGCGCTGCAGTACGGCTCCTGCGCGGATGAAGCGGAAGCTGATGCTGAAGAGCAAATAAAATTTTCGCTGTGGCTCACCCCGACTACCGGCTCGGACTTCGGGCTGCACGCCAAGCTATCATACGTTGAGCCGGGCATCAGCGACGGGACTGATTCAGGTTCCGACACAGGCGGAACCGGCGCCCTGCCGAACGAAACCGTTATCGCCCAAACCGCCTACGAGAACGAACACCTGCTCCTTAACCAGTGCGCCCTCCGGTATGTGAATAACATCATCTACTTTGACGAACCCGGTACGATGGCGCATTTCGAGTTCGACCACATGGACCAGTTCATCTTCCGCACGGCTGTCGCGCAGGGGCTGCTCCCCGCTGAGGAAGGCAAAAACGTCCTGCCCTACATCCCTCCTGTATATGTCGGCAGCAAAGCGCGAATCCTTGACCAAGCCTATCTGAACCAAGCAGCCGACGCGAATGCCGAAACAGGGCTGCTTCCTCCGCTCCCCGAAGCTGCCCAAGAACTCGCGAAAGACTCCGAAGCCCAGGTACCGAAACGCCCGATGTTCTGGGGCAAGGAAATCGGCATGGCGTGGCAAATGGACGACACCACCCGCCTCGGCAAATACGCGGTCACTGCCGGCAACCTCCTGCCCCGCGTCTACTATTACGAGTGCCCGGATACCTACAAGGTTCTGTCCGACACCAACACCTGCATGGGGCAGGACCCCTTCGGCGGGGTAGCGCCGACCATCGCGGGTAACTTTTGTTTCCAGTATTTCTGTGACGCCTCTGCCATAACTGAAGACAACCCGACACAGATTTCCGGCTGCGGCATGGTCAATGACGGGCGATGGGAATAACGGCCAAGTGGGATAATGGAAATTTTGATTGAAGACCCGCATGAAAAGGTAAAACCATGTACAGCTTCCCGAAATGCCGCATCCTTGCACGCATCCTCCGGCCCCGGTATGTGGCCGTTGCCCTGGTTGCAGCGATGCTCAACACCTTCGGCCCGACCTCAGTTACCCTTTTTACCATGTACGGGTACACCGTACCCGGACCTGGGCCGATGCCTGCGCTCGCCGATCCTCATGACCTCAGTGATGTCCAGCAGTCGCTCAATTTGAACGAACTTCTGGATATGCCGCCCGTGCCCACGTCCTCCGGGTTGGACGCGCAAGGCTACCCGCAGGGCGCGGGCAGAGGGTATACGCCCGCGCAGGAAAACCCGTTGCTCGGAAAAAGTCTCATCCTGACGCCTATGGAATGCGCCAAAAAATACGGCGTCCAGTTCTGCGCCTGTACCAAGCTCGATGACGGCCGCGATGCCTGCTATCACCAGACGCCGCGCGCCGGGTATTATGACCTTGCGACCTGCGAGATGATTTGGGGATCAGGGCAGTGCCTATGCGGGGAAGACGGGGCTTGCTACTACCCCGGCCGGGAACGGGAAGCCAAAGGCATGTCGTGTTTAGACCAGATTTTCTTTTTCCCCGGCGAAAGCATGGAATGCCGCAAAGCGGGATTGATGACTGTCGGCAATAACTGTTGCAAGACCAGCGATGAGGCGTCAAATTCGTGCGGGTTTGAAAATTTGGCGAAGAAGTTGGGCTTATCCGATATTCTGATGACAGCATTAAGTGTTGGTTCGGCAATTGATGATTTGGCAGGAATTACCGGATTCGCGCCTGTGCAGATGGCAAGCGAAGCTATTGCAGGAAAAATAGTAGAATCTTGGATTGCTGGAGGAACGACATCAGGCTTTATAGCTGATTTGACACTTTTGTTTAATAGTGACGGCATGGCAAGTCTTGCAATACATACAATTGAATATGAAATGGCTACCGGCGCTGCTCAAGCAGCAGCAGCCGGTGCCGGAGAAGCAGCAGGCACCACACTAGGGACTCAAATGGCAACTTCAGCCGTTGCAGGAATGCTGTCAAGCATGTTTACCATAGTATCCATAGCATATACTCTTTACCAAATTTATAATATAGTAAAGCAACTTGCAGAATGTACTCCTGGCGAATTGATTCTAGGTTGCAAGCGAGCTAAACATGTCTGCCACGAGGTCGGGAACAGATGTAAAATAAAGGTTTTCGGCATGTGCCTGCAGAGCATGCAAGTATTTTGCTGCTTCAATACGCAGCTTGCGCGGATTATTCACGAACAGGGACGTCCGCAGGTCGGCCCGGATTGGGGGTCCGGCAAACATCCAAATTGCCGCGGTTTTTACGCGGACGAGTTTGTCAGCCTTGACTTCGGCCGGATGGACTTCGGTGAGTACGCGACAGAGTTGACAAGACAAATGTCAAGCGACATTGGTCCGAAAGTTGAGCAGGCGGTACAGAAAGCAATGGATAACTTCGGTGTACAATGATTGCTTGACTTGCAATTCATATTATGCTATTATATTTATAACAATTAACAGATAGGAGTTTGCTGTGAAAAAAATTATTTTCCTCTTCGTATTCTTTAACATTATTATTTCAGGCTGCGCTACTCCTAGTCCTGAAAGGGTAGCAGAGTTGAAAAAAATAAAAGAGCTGACTGATAGAGATAAACGCTATGCTATCAAGACACTTGATAAGCGTGCGGAAATTGTTGTCGAAGCTCATGAAAAAATGGATATTGACGGGGTTTCAATAGAACCGTCTAGAATCATTGCCTCCGCCCTTGATAAATCATTGCCGCAAATTTCCTCAAATTTCACATCACCTGACGCTATTCCAAACTCAAAAAGACACGAAAGTGAATGGCCAGTTTATCTATTTTCTGTTGTCTATAGTAGGACGGGTCAGAAATTGATTACTACCTCAGCGATGACAACCAGCGATGTAGCATGGTGGGAAAAGAACGGCAAAACACAAGCTTTCAGGTCGCAAACATATATAAATTTTGATTGTACAGGCGACACGTCAAAAGTATGTTCCAAAAAATTTGAAAATGCGGCAATTGACGCTGTTTTTCCGTATATTAAAAAGTTTTTAGACAGTATATATTACTAAAACTGCAACTAATCGTCCTTATGGGAATCAACAACACCGGCACTATCATTATCATTATCATTCTGTCAATAGCCTGAAAGCATCAGTATGAAAATCATATACTTATGTGCGTAATAATGGCCATGAAGCAACCTGATTCCGGAGAAAACATAATGCTCCGTTCCGACAAACTTGCCGCCAATCGCCTCATTGCCGGCCTTCTTTCCATAGTCATTTTTTTCGGTCCCGTGCCCGCCTTCGCGTCCGATCCCATGTGCGATCCGAAGTTCGTCAATCCGTTTTCGGACGTCGAGTGGAACTGCATGTTCCCGATCCGCATGGCAGGGGCCACGATCATAGGCGACAACGACCTCGCGACACCCGGCAAAATACGTTCGCCCCTGTGTTCCTGCGACGAGGGGCTGACAACCCGTGTCGGCATCACAATGGGATTCCGCGAACCCGCCCGGCTCCTTGACGTCGTCAAGTCCGGCTTCTGTCTCAACGGCCTGGGCGTCAACATGGGCAACCCGTCTATTTGGGGAGACGGCGGCTCCACCACTATGGTCCAGGGCGGCCGGTATTTTGCTCACGTCCATTACTACGCCTATCTTCCCCTTTTTCTCCTGCAGCTTCTGCTCGACTTCGGCTGCACGGAAAAAGTTCCGCTCGACGTTCTGTACATGTCGGAATTTGACCCGACCCACGCCTCTGAGGAACTCGGACTCGTGACTTTCCCTGAGACGATCCTGTTCGCGGCGACACCTCTGATTCTGGCGTGTGTAGCCGACGCCATGTCCGCCAGCATGGGCGCGCCGCTCGATCCGCTGTTCTGGTGCGCGGGAGCGTGGGGCACCATGTACCCGCTCTCCGGATACTCGCCGACGCGCGAGTCTCCGTATGTGGAAGCATCCGCGCATGTCGCGACCAAATTTATCGCCAAAGCGCACCGGCTGCTCATCTCCTGGGGAACTTCTGGCGAACCGGCCATGTGCGGGATGTACCCCATGCCGGTCATCAGGAAAACCCAATACAAGCTGCAGTTGGTTCGCCCCGTCAAGAGCAGGGAATGCCTGCCCATAGGGCGGACCGGCATGTTGTGGGCGCAGGCTAAAAACCCGCCTGTGCCGGGCAAGGCAGACAATTTCTCTTATTTTTCATGGCGCTGGAGGGATTGCTGCGCATTTTAAAAGTCACCTGTTTTTTTGGTAGCAGGGAACCGTCTACAGAGGGGCGAATTCTTATACCTTATAGCCTCTCTTTTGAGTAACGGACCAAGTCCGAAAAGCGTCTCCTTTGCGAAGTAGGCAATTATCCTTGTTGTGGAGACACTCTCTTGTTTCCACAACAAGGCATAAATAATAAATTTCAATTAAGTATCAGGGCACCGTCTACAGAGAGGCAAGGCTGTTCATGACGTAGCTTCTCTTATGTGTAACGGGCCAAGTCCGAAAGTTGTACTTCGCAAGTAGGCACAACATCTCTTGCAGATAGTCATACGTTCTATCGGCAAGAGAAAAGTCAAGTAATCGAAATAAGAATATCCAGAGTCGTATACGGTTTTCTGCAGCATGTAATTTATTTTCTGGAGGCGTAATAATGATCGCGAATCAGACGTTTGGTCAACGATTGCGTGAGGAGCGCAAGCGCCTGGGGTTGTCTCAGGCGCAGTGTGCGGAGTTATGCGGCATAATAGAAAAAACGCAGGGGCTGTACGAGTCCAGTGTCCGCAGGCCGGATACGGATTACCTGGAGGCGTTTGCGAAAGCCGGGGCCGACGTGTCGTACCTGATAACCGGCAAAGCCTGCTCAACCGCACTCACGGAGGAAGAACGCTCGCTGCTCGGCCTTTTCAGGCAAATGGACACCGGCTTCAGGGAAATCTTTTTAGGTGACGCGGATGCCGCCGTAAAGACGCTGCAAGGCAGCGCCCCGGCTGCGGGGCGGTCACTCCGCACTGCCCGTCCCGGCGCGGGGCATGCGGACAGGACAACAATTTAGCCAAGGAGTTTTTCGCGATGGGAACCTTTGCTGTCGGCAGCACGATTGCCGTCGTCATTCTTGTTTTTTGGCGTTGCTCACGGCCTATGCCGGTCTGAAGACGGTCCCCCAGGGCTATCAGTGGACGGTAGAACGCTTCGGCCGTTACACGCGTACCCTGCAGCCCGGACTGAACCTCATCGTACCCTTCTTCGACAGCGTCGGACACAAGGTCAACATGATGGAGCAGGTTCTGGATATTCCCAAACAGGAAGTCATTTCCAGGGACGACGCCAACGTCACCATCGACGCCGTGTGTTTTTTCCAGATCGTGGAACCGGCGCGCGCCGCGTACGAGGTGGCGAACCTGATTTCGGCCATGCTCAATCTGACCATGACCAACATCCGAACGGTACTCGGGGAAATGGAACTGGACGAGATGCTCTCAAAACGTGAGCGGATCAACGAAAAGCTCCTGCAGGTCATAGACCTCGCCACAAATCCGTGGGGCGTTAAAGTCACGCGCATTGAAATCCGGGACGTGCGTCCTCCGGAGGATTTAATTGTCGCGATGGACGCGCAGATGAAGGCTGAACGCATGAAACGAGCTAAAATACTTGAAGCGGAAGGCGTCAAGCAGTCGGCCATACTTGTAGCCGAAGGCCGGCGCGAATCCGAAATTCGCAAGGCCGAAGGTCTCAAACAGGCGGAAATTCTCCGTGCCGAAGCGCGGGAGCGCTCCGCCGAAGCTGAAGCCAAGGCTACGGCCGTTGTCTCAGAAGCTGTCGGCAAAGGCGACATCAACGCTATACGGTACTTTACAGCCCTGAAGTATACGGAAGCGTTGCGGGACATCGGCAGCGCCGGCAACAGCAAAGTGCTGATGATGCCTGCCGACGCGGCAGGTCTGATGGGGTCGGTGGCGGGAGTGGCCGAAATGCTGAACTCCGGGCAAAGCGGCCGGCAGGTGAGGCGCTGAATATGCTTGCTCTCATTGTTACCGCAATTTTTCTCGAAGTCCTGCTCGTTACGGCCGGCATATTTTTTCGTGTGCATCCCGACGAACTCAGCGGGATAGCGATACTCCTGCTGCTGCCCTTTTGCCTCGCGGGCGCCTGTATGGTCGACGTGCCCGGCCCGGCACGGCTGAAGCGGTTTCTGATAAACGTCTTCGGCAGGCGTAACAGGGAACCAAGGAAACAGGACATTCCCTGACGGATTATTTTCCGGACACTTTCCGGCAAAACCGGGGACGGTCGCCAACAGGATTTTTTTGCAACGTATTCAGGACCGGCACAGAGGAAAGCGCCATGCAGGAATTTCTCACCATACACGGAACAGGGGCGGCGTGGTTCGCAACGGCGGCGCTGTTCTTCCTGATCCGTTTCCTGCTGCGCGCTCCGGAGATATTCACGGCCTTAGCCGGAGCGGCGTTATCAGCAGCCCTGTTCGCGCTGTCGTTTCCGGCGTTACCCGAACACTGGTCGTTTGTCGTGTTCGGCGTGCTGCTGTTCCCGATCATCCTGCTGATCAAACTATTCAGGTCGGTAAAAGCCCGCGGCAAAAAGCGCGTGTGAGGCCGGGTATGCCTACGTTTATCGAGTTTGTCGGTTTGCCCTGGTTTTGGGCCAGCCTTGG
>JAISMY010000115.1 GCA_031276485.1 Desulfovibrio sp.
TGCTTTCTGCTGAAAGCAAATCGGCATCACCTGAAACAATACTCCCGCCATGGCATCGGATACAACAACCAAACCCGCGGCCGTCGTCATCACCGGCCTGTCCGGTTCCGGCAAAAGCACCGCCTTGTCCGTCTTCGAAGACTTGTCTTTTTTTACCGTAGACGGCCTGCCCGCACGCTTCGCCGCGCCTATGGCGGATATGATCGGTGAGGAAATTCCCGCTAAATACCGGGGCATCGCCCTGGGCATGGACCTCAGGCAAAGCGGTTTTATCGACGAATTCACAACGGCCCTGCCCGAACTGGCAAAACGCGGATTCGTTCCCTACGTGCTGTTTTTTGAAGCAGGCAACGATGTGCTGCTCAAACGCTACGCCACCACCAGACGACCGCATCACCTGGAAAAAGAGGGTCTGGGCCTGGAGCAGGCCGTGGACATGGAACGTCACAGACTCCGCCGTTTGCGCAAAAGCGCGGATATGGTGGTCGATACCTCGGATTATTCCGTCCACGACCTGCGCCGCGTCATCCTCAATAAATGGAAAATGTTGAGCTCCCAGACACGTACTCTCAAAATTCACCTCATCACCTTCGGGTTCAAATACGGCATCCCGGCCGAAGCCGATATGCTCTTCGACCTGCGCTTCCTTCCCAATCCCTACTTTGTCTCTGAACTCAAGTCCCTGTCCGGCCTTGACGTTCAGGTCGCCGAATTTGTACTCAACAACGAAACCGGTCGGGAATTTTTCACGAAGCTCAAGGACTTCATGAGCTTTATCCTCAGGCAGTTCGAGCAGGAAGGCCGCTACAGGCTGACCGTCGCCGTCGGATGCACCGGCGGCAGGCACAGGTCCGTCGCAATTGCCGAAGCGCTGGCCGCCGTCTTCAGAGCCGGGCAGTACGCCTTCACGCTCGAACACCGCCACCTGGAACTGGGTTGATGAGGGGGAAATTTGCGTGAACGTACGCTACTGCACATATTTTGACAGAAATTATCTGCCGCGCGGCCTGGTCATGATCGACTCTCTGCTCGCGCATGATCCGGACGCCGACATCACCGTGCTGTTGATCACCCGATTAAAGCTTGCCGCGATTAGCGTAAATAGCGCACTCCGCATAAAAAGACATGTCCCTCCTGTTTGGCAATGTTTATTCGGTGGAGCAATATTAGTGTACACTCTCCTTTTGCATATCAGGAAGCTGACGACTGTCCGCTCCGCACAAAACGAGGAGGTCGAGGATGCGCTCACCGGCGGAAATGGATACCATACAGATCGAACTTACCAATCAATGCGTACACAGTTGCGGCAATTGCACGCGCTTTTGTGGCTTTTCGCGGTGAACGGCATCGTCCCGTCTCCGGAGTTTGTCGGTCGGATCGGAGAATATATTTTCAATCCGGGTCGGCTTTATTCCTTCCCCAACGCCGATGGAGACGGTGACAGCGCTGTATTGTTCAGCACACGGGCACTGTCTCTGAACCCATACTGGAAATGGAAGGAGCTTACTTCCCTCTGGCCCAAGAACAAGCGCTGCGTTGTGCAAGGAATTGCTGATGTGTAAGAGAACTCTTTTTGTAATTGATCCCGGGTTTTGCGCTGTCACCGGTCATCACCTTTCGACAAACGGCATGTTGCGCGCCGTTTGCGGAGAGAATGCCGTCAATTGTATAATTTTCGCAAGCCGAGATCTCGATTACCCTTCAAAAAAAGACACGGTTCTCCTGGAAAAAATTTGCGGCTTGCAGAATATTTCGTGCTGCTTTTCCGAAATTGTCTACCGACCGCCAAAGGTTGCGGAGAGGGAGGGAAGCAACAAGGTTGAGAACGTCAAAAAGCTGGGGTCGCTCTTTGCTGAAGAATTGCGGTTGTTCGTTGAGCCGTATATTACGGAAGGTACCGTCCTTTTCAGCCATACCGCCAACGCCTGTATTGTGTACGGATATGCTCTGTGGTTGCGGCAGTTGAGGAAAACGCCGCCCCGCGTGGTTGTCCATTACATAGATTTGGCGGATGATGATGCCGGCATGGAGGCGGATCGTTTCGCCCTGCAAGTGGTTTCGGCGCACTCCTCTGTGACGGTATTGGGCGGCAGCGTCCCTCTTTGCCGTATGCTTGAGCACTATACCGGCAAGGAAACTGGACGTCTGCCTACCCCGTTACACGTTTTGCAAATGCGCGAACGGCCTTCTCCATTGCAGGACGCGTTTCCGGTATACGGTGTAGTGGGGGAAGCGCGGCGAGGAAAAAATTTTGAAATGCTTCCCGTGAGCATCGGGCAGTATATCGTTGCCGGCGGGTCCGGTAAATTTTTGATCCAGATGCACAGGAGGGACCCGCGCATGGAGGCCGTGATCGAAATGCTGTCGGCGTTGCGGGAAAAGTTTCCCTTACGGATTGATTTGCAGTTGCAACCGCTCTACGGCGAAGAATACTATAACCATATAAGCCGGTGTGATGTGGTCCTTTTGCCGTATCCGGCGCGTAACTACAGGATTAAGCCGACATTTATCGCCTTCGAAGCCGCGGCGTCCGGCGTTTCCTCAATCGTACAGCGCGGAACCAGCATGGAGAAGGAGTTGCAGTTGTTGAACAACGGCAGCGTTTTTATGGACGGAGACGCCCCCGTATATCTGACCGGCGCGCTGCGGGCCTTCGAGCGTGACCTCGCGGCGAACAGACGTGCCGCATTTGATGCGATGTCCAAGTGCCGGGCCGCGCATAACCAGGACAAGTATTTTTCCGTAGTTATGGGTGACGCATGACGATTGCGCAAAAAAAAAGCAAAGTCGTCAGTACCGCCGGCAATTCTAATTTTAGACTTTTTTGAAAAAAATTTTCCCTCCTGAGCCGATTGTACAGAAGAAAAAAGTCCATTATTCCCACAGAATCGGCTTTTTGTCCCGCCGGACAATGCTGCAAAACCACAGCCAGGGCCAGACCCATCATACAGACTTGCCCGTTATTTTACGCCCATAATGTAAATTATGTTAACTTTACTATATGCAAGTTACAAAAGGACGTCCCTGCCGTCGAAGGTTTGAGGTCCTAGGCGGAACCTCAAAGTTGTTTACAGTTGGAAGACAGATTGTTTACAGTTGGAAGGTCTCGCCCAGATACACGCGTCGGGCTTTCGGGTTGTTGATCAGTTCTTCGGGAGTTCCGTGAACGATGATCTTTCCTTCGTGCATGAGGTAAGCCCTGTCGCATATGCCCAGTGTTTCCCTGACGTTGTGGTCTGTTATGACTATCCCTATCCCACGCGTTTTCAAGTCCTGGATGAGGGATTGAATATCGTCCACGGCAAGGGGGTCTATGCCGGCAAAGGGTTCGTCAAGCAGGATGAATTCGGGTTCACGGATGAGGGATCTGGCAATTTCAAGGCGTCTGCGCTCGCCGCCGGACAGGTGCGCCGCCGGTGAGGCGCACAGGTGCGCGATGTTGAATTCTTCAAGTAATTCTTCAGCTTTTTCCCGCTGCTCCGCTTTGTTCAAATTTGTATATTCCAGAATGACGCGCAGGTTATCCATGACCGACAGGCGTTTGAACACGGAGCTTTCTTGGGGAAGGTAGGAAAGACCCCGCAGCGCCCGTTCGTGCAGGGGCAGGCCCGTTATCTCCTTCCCGTCCATAAGTACGGCGCCCGAATCTACTTTCTGGATGCCGATGATCATGTAGAAGCTTGTCGTTTTGCCGGCGCCGTTGGGGCCCAGCAATCCGACGATTTCATGCCTGCCGACCTCCAGGGAAACCCCGCGCACGACTTCACGGTCTCCGTACCATTTGTGCAGTTGCACAGCCTGCAGCATGCCGTCTTGGGGATTCACCGCGCTCTGCTCTTGCCGCCGCTTATCGGAAGCGCGTTTTTGGGGCCGGCGTTGTCTGTTTTCTCGGGCGTGTAGAAAATCACGCCTGCGTTGTTCAGAACTTCGCTGTGGTTATTGCTGAAATAATGCACTATGGTACTGCCGGTTATCACGCTTTGTTTCCCGTCCTGGAGTCTGGGCGCGCCCTCCATGACAAATTTGTCCTGCCGCGCGTAATATGTGGCCCGCTCACATGTCCCCTGCCGTCCGTCGCTTTTCATACGCACATTGCCTTCGGCCGTTATGCGGTCTATCTCGCCGGCTTCCATGCCCTGGGCGTCGGCATCGGCCGGTTTTCGGCCGGTTTTGTCGAGATAGACAGTCATTTTCTCGGCCCATAATTCAAAATCAGGCCGTTTCACGTACACGTTACCGGAAAACAGGACGATTTGCGCGTCCGCGTCATAATCCATGCGTCCGGAATTGACGGCTGTCGGCACTCTGCCGCGCGCCGCGCTTTCCGCTGCGTACAGCGGGTGCAGGAGAACAAGCAGGAGCGCCGGACACAAAACAACGAGCAGTATTTTGCTTCTGTTCATAATTTCCGCTCGGAGCAGTTCAATGTTTAGTACGCATCCGTAATTATATATACGTTAAAAAGTAGTGGAAACGCTGTAATATTTATTCAAAATACACTGAAACACCACCTTCGGCAGTCACCTGCCGGCTGTCCAAAAACCAGGTAATAGTTTCGGCGCGTCCGCTCAGGCCGTTGCCGTTGAATGTTCCTCCACCGGGAAAATTCATGGATTTTTGCGTACCGTTGTACACCAGCAGTTCACCGTCGAACGATTTGTCGTCCTGGGTAATATGCACATTGTCGATAAAGCGGATAATACGTGACTTCTGCTCGATGTTGCCGTTAGCGGAACTGACGTGCATAACTTTGCCGTCTTCTTTCATAAAATATGTCAGACGGGGCTTTTCCACGACCAGCAAATCCTCGCTCTTCTGCAAACCGGCCCATTCGGCTTTCAGTCGCCACAGTTCCGCTCCACCCTCTCCCTGGCTGAGACTGATGCTCTTAAGAGCAAGGTTCAACGCGGCTTCGTTCTTCAGCTCGGACAGACTGCCGGGACTGTCTGTTCCGCCTTGTTCTTCCGGCGTTTTTTCCGGTGAGAAACAGTACGGAAAAACACCGTAAAGCGCCGCGCAGACGCAGAAAACGGCTAAAACCTTTTTCAGCAACGCCTGCTCCAGGCCGCGAGTACGGCTTCATATTTGCCCTGGGCCATGAGCAGATGGCGCACCACCTCGCGCACGGCGCCCCGGCCGCCCTCGGCGACAGTCACGTAGCCGGCGATGTCCTTGACCTCCGGCTGGGCATTGGCAACGGCCATGGGCAGTCCGACCATGTCCATGACCGACAGATCAACCCAGTCGTCGCCGAGGTAAGCAATCTGTTCCCATGAAAGTTGATGTTTTTCTTTAAGTTCTTCCAGGCAGACCCGTTTATCAAGAAAACCGGCGAAATAGTCGGTAATGCCGAGATCGCGCACTCTCGCGGCCACGGCCGGGGAATCCAGGCCGGTGATGACCGCGATGCGTATGCCCGCTTTCTGAGCAATTTTGATGCCGAGACCGTCCTGAACGTTAAAGCGTTTCATAACCTGATGCTGTAAATCGTAATACAGGCCGCCGTCGGTCAGAACACCGTCCACGTCGAGAATCAGGAGTCGTATGTCGGCGGCTGCCTGTACAGGGAAAAAACAGGCGCCGTGATTACCGTTCATGTTGCGCTCCAGACGGCGGCAAGCTGCCGCAGGACTTGCGGCAGGTCGGAAAGTGCAAGGCTGTTCGGACCGTCGCACAAGGCCCTGTCCGGGTCGGGGTGACATTCCAGAAAGACCCCGTCCGCCCCGGCCGCCGCCGCCGCGCGGGCAAGAAGGGGCACCATCTCCCGATCTCCGCCTGAAGATTCGCCCAGGCCGCCGGGTAACTGGGCCGAGTGCGTGGCGTCCATCACCAGCGGAACCCCGGCCCCGGCCATAAGTCGGAAAGAACGCATGTCCACGACCAGATTGTTGTAACCGAAGGAGGACCCGCGCTCCGTGAACAGGATTTTGCCGTTGCCTGTGGAAAGTATCTTGGCATGTACCTGCAGCATGTCCTGCGGTGCCAGAAACTGTCCTTTTTTCACATTGACGATGCGCCCGCTCTGTCCGGCAGCCAGCAGCAACGCGGTCTGCCGGCAGAGAAAGGCTGGAATTTGCAGAATATCAACGGACTCGGCCGTTTCTTCCACATCACCGGTTTCGTGCACGTCCGTGGTCACAGGCAGACCGCTTGCCTCCCTTACGGCACACAGCCATTCCAGGCCGCGCTTCAGGCCCGGCCCGCGGAAACTTTTGAGGGAAGTCCTGTTGGCCTTGTCGCAGGACGACTTGAACACGGCGAGCAGTCCGGCCTTTTCCGCCGCCGCCTTGACGGCGAAAGCGACTTCCAGCGCCAGATCGCGGCTTTCAAGAACGCAGGGGCCGGCAATCACGAAGCGTCGCGCGCACAACGCGGCATACAGGGCATCGACTGAAAGGTCCGACGCGCCTGCGGACACGGAAACCTTCTGCTGTTGTTCCGGAATAGACATACGCTAGTGCGCGGGCGCTGCCGGGTCCGGAACGGCCCGCTCTCCGTACCGTCCGGCCGCCCGGATAAAGTCGCGGAACAGGGGGTGCGGCTTCATCGGGTTGGATTTGAACTCAGGATGAAACTGACAGCCGAGAAACCAGGGATGTCCCGGCAACTCAATCATTTCCACCAGTTCTCCGTCCGGGGAAAGGCCGCTGAAACGCATCCCCGCTTTTTTCAGAGCATCGCGGTAAGCATTATTGACTTCATAGCGGTGCCTGTGACGTTCGCTGATCTGCCTGCAGCCGTATGCCGCAATGGCGATGCCGTCATCCCCCAGCGTGCAGGGATAGGCGCCGAGGCGCATGGTGCCGCCCATGTCCGAATGCTTGTCGCGTTTTACCCGTGCCTTTTTTTGGTGGTCATACCATTCAGTCATCAGGTAAATCACCTTGTGCGCCGCATCCGGATCAAATTCCTCGGAATCGGCGCCGTCGATGCCGGCGACGTTGCGGGCGAATTCAATGACGGCGCATTGCAGGCCCAGGCAAATGCCGAAAAAGGGAATACCCTTTTCCCGGGCGTGTTTTACCGTGAGAATCTTTCCTTCCACCCCCCGCCCGCCGAAACCGCCGGGCACCAGTATGCCGTCCAGACCGCTCAGAATGTCCTCAAACGTATCCGGGGTCACATCCTCGGAATTGACGTACTTTAGGGTGACTTCGACCCCGTTGGCTATGCCGCCGTGGACCAGGGCCTCGTGCAGGCTTTTGTACGCCTCCTTGAGCGCGACGTATTTGCCCACTATGCCTATGGTGACCGGTCCCTTGAGATCGTTCAGAGTAGAGGCCAGGTTTTTCCAGGCGGTCAGAACCGCGTTTCTGGCCGGGAGGCGGAGCATGATGGCCACCTTCTGGTCCAGACCTTCCTCGTAAAACTCAAGCGGCAGCTTGTAGATGTTGTCCACATCCACGGACGAGAATACAGCGTCCTCGTCCACATCGCAAAACAGGGCGATCTTGCGCTTCAATTCGCGGGAGACGGGCGTTTCGCACCGACAGAGAATGATGTCGGGGTGAATTCCTATGCTGCGCAGTTCCTTGACGCTGTGCTGCGTGGGCTTGGTTTTGTGTTCGCCTGCCGCGGCCAGGTACGGCACAAGGGTCAGGTGGATGAAAAGACAGCGGTCCCTGCCCAGGTCGCCGCGCAACTGACGTATGGCCTCCAGAAAGGGCTGACTCTCAATGTCGCCGACTGTTCCGCCGATTTCGATTATGGCCACATCGGTCTTGTTTTCAGCCAATCCGCAAATGGCCAGCTTTATTTCGTCCGTGATGTGGGGAATGACCTGCACCGTGCCGCCGAGGTAGTCGCCCCGCCGTTCCTTGCTGATCACGCTGTAATAAATGCTGCCCGTCGTGTAATTGTTCCGCTGGGACAAAGGGGTGCCCAGAAAGCGTTCATAATGCCCGAGATCCAGGTCCGTTTCCGCACCGTCGTCCGTGACGAAAACCTCGCCGTGCTGGATGGGGTTCATGGTGCCGGGGTCCACGTTGATATAGGGGTCGAGCTTTTGTATGGTGACGCTCAACCCGCGCGTTTTGAGCAAAGCGCCCAGAGAAGCGGCCGCCATGCCCTTTCCCAGTGAGGAAAGTACGCCGCCGGTAATGAAAATGAATTTTGTTTCCCTCATAATCCGGCATTCCTGAGGTTGACGCCGGCTTGTCCGCCGGAGTATTGCTTTGGACCGGAAGTACAGGCTCCAGATCCGGAAAAGCGGTCGCGCCCGTTGCGTTGCGGGGCGTTATGTACAATAAACGGCAAAAAAAAGAAATGGAAATATCTGCCTCCCCTTCCGGCGCTGCTGAGATGTCCGCCCGAGTTCTGGTGATCGGCGGCTACGGCGTCAACTGTGAAAAAGAGTGCGCATACGCCGCGCGCAAGGCCGGGGCGGAGGTTGCTGACATAGTTTTTTTTTCTGATCTGGCGGCGGGACGCAGGCGCATCGCCGACTACAACTTCGTTATTTTTCCCGGCGGTTTTCTGGACGGCGACGACTTGGGCGCGGCCCAGGCAGCGGCCCAGCGCTGGAAATACTCCGCGCCCGCGCACGGCGCGCCGTTTACCGAGCAACTCCTGGCGCTGGTGGACCGGGGCGGGCTTATTCTTGGCATCTGCAACGGTTTTCAACTCCTCGTGAAACTCGGCCTGCTCCCGGCGCTGGACAACAAGTACCTGGAACGCCAAGTTTCCCTGACGCACAATGCTTCGGGGCGTTTCGAGGACCGCTGGTGCCGGTTGCTGGTCAACAGGGAAAGTCCCTGCGCGTTCACGCGCGGACTTGATTTTCTGTACATGCCGGTGCGTCACGGGGAAGGCCGCCTGGTGCCTGCGGATGATGCGCTGCTGTACAGGCTGCATGCGGAAAATCTCGGCGTGCTGTACTATGCGGATGAACGCGGCCTGCCTACGCAGGACTACCCCGACAATCCGAACGGTTCACCCTTGGGATTGGCGGGTCTGTGCGACCCGACCGGGCGCATTTTCGGCCTTATGCCCCACCCGGAAGCCTACAACCACCCTGCCAATCATCCTGGCTGGACGCGCGGGGAAAGCGCTCCTTCCGGCCTGACGATCTTTGCCTGCGCCGTGCGTCTGCTTTGCGGGGGCTGAGCGCCCGGCTGCGCGGAGTTTTTCATGATCCCATGCCGTATCTGCGGCCGCGATGCCTCGACAGGCCGGGTTAGGGGCTTTGTCCCCGCGCCCGACAGCCAAAAACTCGCCCTCTGCCCGGAACACGATACCGCGGCAAACCGCGCGGACATGGAACGCGAATGGCGACAACTTCTGGAAAAGGAAACCGCGCTTGCCTTGTCCCTTGCCGGACTTAAAGCCGCGCCCCGCGTGTATGCCGTGACCGTGCGCTTTACCGGGGGCGGCACGCTTTCCTTCACCTGCCTTTCCTGCGCGCCCACGCCGCAAGATACCCTGCGTATCGAGGCGCCCGACGGCTCGCAGACCTTTATCCCCCTGCGCCACATTCGCGACTATACCGTCCGCACCCGCATCTCCCCTGATATATGCGTTGAAAAGTAAACTTTTTAACACGGTATCGTCAGCCGAAACATGCCGTTCATTCATTGTCGCGGGGCCGGGTTTTCCAGCGTTTGTGCATCCAGAACCATTGTTCCGGGTACATGCGTACCATGTCGGCCACGGCGTCCGTATAAAAGGCGGCTGTTGCCCGGATGCGTTCCCGAATGCTTCCTTCCAGATTTTCCGTGTGCAGGGGCGGGAAAAAGTGCAGAATGTGCCCCCCTCTGCCGTCGCGCAGCAGGAATACCGGGTAAATCGCCGCTTTGGTGCGCAAGGCCATGCCGGCAGGCCCCATGTTGACGGCAGCGGTATCTTCCAGAAAAGGAAGGAATACGGCTTCCTTGCGGCCGGCATTGTGATCCGCCAGAAAGGCGGCAACGCCCCCCTGCCGGAGTCCGGGCAGCACGACTGCCGACGCCCGGCGGTGGTCCACAGCTTCCATGCCGCGCGCGCCGCGCAGCTCGGCCATAATTCGGTTAAGCGCCGGATTCCTTCGGCTGCGCACCACCACCATCCCCTTCCTGTGCGGCAGGATATCCGCCGCCAGACCCGGCATCAATTCCCAGGAACCCAGGTGCGCGGTAATGATGATAATCGGTTGCGTCTCCTGCTCAAGTAATTCTTTAACTTCCGGATGGTGTATGACGCGCACGGATTGTGCCGTAAAAAAGCGGCCTGCGTGTAAAATTTCCAGAAACGAAAGAAAATTTTCCTGAAAACTCCGGCGGGCAATACGCACAGCTTTTTCATGCGATACTTTAAGATGTTTGCGCACGGCCTGGACGGCTTCCCGGCGCCGGTCCGGAGCCAAATGCCAGAAAAAAAAGGCTGCGAAGCGGGCCGCGCTGCGCAGAGCCGGCCAGGGCAGGCGGCTCAGCAGGCGGGTCAACAGTTTCAACAGGGCGTAAAGCATGCTTTTCTGCCCCGTCATCCCGCCTGCGGTGAGGCGGAGTCCATAGCCGGCCGGTCCGTGTCCGGAGGTCGCAGTTCGTTCAGGCGTTTTTGCAGTTCCGCGCGTTCCCGTTCCACTTCGCCCGGATTGAGTTCGGCAGGGAGCAGCGCATAGGGGGTGCCGAAGACGATGTCCACGCGGCTGAACGGCAGGGGCAGTTGAAAGCGGTCCCAGGAGTTGAAGACAAAAGCGCGCCCATTGAACAGGCGGACGGGGACCAGCAACGCCGGCACCCGGAAGGCCAGGACGATCGCTCCCTGTTTGACGATATGGCGGGGACCGACAGGACCGTCCACAGTAATGACTCCGTGGCGCCGGTCCTCGCGCATGAGCCGCTCCATGACCTTCAGGGCGGAAAGACCGCCGCGCGAGCTTGAGCCCCTGGCTGTTTTCAATCCCAGGGAATGCAGCAGGCGCGCCAGGTATTCCCCGTCGCGGCTGCGGCTGACGACAGTAGCGAGACGCAGATCCAGACGTACATGCATCAGCGTGAACAGTTCGTCATGGAACAGGGAAAACATCATCAGACGCCCTTCGGCATCCAGGCGGTCGGCGTGTTCACGCCCGGTCTGTGCAACATGCAGAGTAGAACACCACAGCCGGTACAAGACATTGATTATCGGGCACACAAGACCGGGCGGGATGTTCACGAATGCGCGCTCCGCAGGCCGGAAGCTCCGGGCAATGCCGCAACCTCGCTGTTTTCCCCCCCGCTTTTGAACTGCATCTCGTACAGTTTGGCGTAAAGGGGGCAGGAAAGCAGAAGTTCCGCATGGCTGCCCTGCCCCGTTATCCGGCCTCCGTCCAGCACAAGGATGCGGTCCGCGCACAGGATGGTGGACAGGCGATGGGCGATGACCATGCTTGTCCTGCCGCGCATGAGGTTGTCCAGGGCTTGCTGCACCACGCGTTCCGAGCGTGAATCCAGGGCGCTGGTCGCTTCGTCCAGAATGAGCAGCGGGGCGTTTTTTGCGATGGCTCTGGCGATGGTAATTCGCTGTTTCTGGCCGCCCGAAAGCTTGACGCCGCGTTCGCCCGTAACCGTGTCATAGCCCTGCGGCAGGTTTACAATGAATTCATCCGCATAAGCGGCCTCGGCAGCGGCGCGGCATGTTTCCTCGCCGGCATCGGGGAGACTGTAAAGAATATTTTCGCGTACGGACATGTTGAACAGAAAGGCATCCTGGGAAACGACGGCGATGCGCGAACGCAACGAGGGCGTATCGTAATCTTCCAAAGGGCGGCCGTTGAACAGGATGCTTCCGGTCTGCGGCGCGTAAAAACGGGGCACAAGAGCGGCAAGCGTGCTTTTTCCCGCGCCGGAAGGACCTACAAGGGCCAGACGCTCGCCGGCCCGGAGGGTAAAAGTGATGTCCCGCAGGGCTTGTGTGCCGTCCGGATAAGCAAAGCTTACCTTGTCGAAGCTCAATTCCCGAAATTCACCCTCGGCCGTGAGTTCGCCGTTTTTTTCGATCGTCAGGCCCGCATCGTCCAGCAGTCCGAAAACCCGTTCAGCTCCGGCCAGGGCGCCCTGCACGGCAAGGTTGGATTCGCTGAGCTGTTTGACCGGCTGATACAGCATGATCAAGGCCGCAACAAATGAAAAAAAGGTGCCGGGAGTGGCAGTGCCGTCAACGACCTGCACGGCCCCTATCCAGATGATCACGCCGATGCCTATGCCGCCGACAAGTTCCATGGTCGACGAGGACAAGTCGCCCGCCAGGGAGGATTTCAGGGAGGTGCGGAGGAGCCGCTTGTTCTCCCTGTCAAAGCGCGTACGCTCCCTCTGCTCCATGCCGAAGGACTTCACTACGCGTATGCCGCTCAGGATTTCGTGCAGGACGGCGGAAATGTCGCCTGTCTGGGCTTGTCCTCTGCGGCTCAGTTTGCGCATGCGTCTGCCGAAATAGAAAAAGGGCAGAAAGGCCAGAGGGAGAAACAGCACGGCGCGCAGGGCCAGCGCCGCATCCTGATAAAAAATTACGAACAGCAAGCCGGTCATGGTGATGAGCTGGCGCACGGCGGTAACGAGGGCGGGCATACTGGCGCAGATGGACGACACATCGTTCATGATGCGCGACATCAGCACTCCCGTGCTTGTTTCTTCGTAAAAGCGCAGAGGCAGGGAAATGATTTTCCGGTAGATTTCGCCGCGCAACTGTTCCAGCACCCGCAGGCCGGTATACTGCATGAGATAGTTCTGCAAAAGCTTCAGTGATGCCTTGAGCGCCGTTATACCCAGGAACGCCGGGGGGATAAGCAGAAGCGCCGAAGAATTTTTGTTGATGAATATTTCGTCGAGGGCCGGTTTCACCAGCCAAGCCGTGCCCGCGTCACACAGACCCGCCGCGCTCATGGCGCAGACCGCCGTAATGATGCGCAGCTTATACGGAAGGAAACAGCCGAGGCAGCGCTTCAACAAGGCGGCGTTGCGCTTTATTTCTTTACCCTGGATAAGCAGAATGTCGTTGTCGCGGCCCATGCGCCGTTCCGCCGTCTCGGCCCGGAACGTCGTGAAACGGACGGGATGACGGCTGCTGTGATAAGGTATATGGATATCGAAAAATCTCTGGAACAGTATGCGCGCGGAAATAACGCAAATACGCCTGAACAGGGCCCTGGCAACGGTGGGAATCTGCTCGCGCCGCAAGGCCGATGTCCTTATACGCGCAGGCGCCGTGGCCGTCAACGGAAGCGTGGTCCTTGAGCCCGGTCGGCGCGTGAACCCGCTGTCGGACACGCTCAGTGTGCGCGGGCAGGCCGTCCGGCTGCGGGCGGATGAAACAGCGGACGACTATTGTTACATTATGCTGAACAAACCCGTGCAGGTTCTCAGTACCGTCCACGATCCCCAGGGCCGTCCCTGCGTGCCGGACTATCTGCCCGAGGAATTCAGGCGGAAGCGTCTTTACCCTGTGGGCAGGTTGGATTTTTTCTCCGAAGGCTTGATCCTGCTCACGAACGACGGATATCTGACGCACGCGCTGACCCACCCTTCCCGCCATATACCGAGGTACTACCGGCTGACGGTCAGGGAAACTCCGACGCCGGCCGTGCCGGCGCTCATGCGCGCCGGCATGACGTTGAGCGAAGGCGACACTCTTATGCCGGTCGAGGCGGAACTTGTCGGGGAGCATGTCATGACCCTGGTGTTGCGTCAGGGCGTGAACCGGCAGATACGGCGCATGTGCCGCGACCTTGACTTGACCGTTCTGCGCCTTGAGCGCACCGGCTTCGGCCCGCTCAGTTTGGGCGATTTGCCGAAAGGCAGATGCCGGCCCCTGAGCCGGGCGGAAGTGACTGCTCTGCGCAAAGCTGCCGGCGCGGCGTGATAAAGCGCAGCTCGGCATTCGGTCGCCCCTCCGGAATTTTCCCGACGGTCGTGCCCATGACCGCGCCCGTGTCCTACCCGCGCTCATGTCCATGTCCATGCTTGAGGCGACTACGCTCATGCTCATGAGCATTATGGTCACGCCTGATTTGCAGCCGGCCCGTAAAAGATGCCGGATACATGGATTGCATTCGATTCTAAAACTCAAAAAAAACTTGACTCGCGGGGCGGGTCTATACATGCCCTGCGCGCGCCGTATTTCCACCTTGACTTGGGCAATGCACGGCATATATGTAAGCAGTTGTCAAGAACTGTAATATCGCCGGGTTCCGATGCAGTGCCGTTTTTATTCCACGGCACGCCGGCATGCGAACGGGAGGCAATGCAGTGCTTTCGGCAACCGGACTGTTGCGCCGGGACGTTTTATCCTGCGCCGCACTCCTGGTCTTCCTTGCGTTTCCGTTTGCCGGCAGGCAGGCGTGGGCCGATGCGGCGACGCCGGTCTTCGTCCGCCTTGAGCCGGGCCTGGAACTGGCGCAAGCGGCCGTCCGCATAGGGACGGACGGCCGCGAAGCCCTATTCATAATGCTGCGTATCGATCCGGCGCTGCACACTTTCACCCTGTGCATGGCATCGGAAGAAGGCCGTGCGCTGTCGTTGCCGGACTGGAGCGCACGACGCGACCTGCGGGCCGGTATCAACGCCTCCATGTACCTGCCGGACGGAGTCACCAGTACCGGGTACATGCGCAACGGGGAATCCGTAAACAACGAGAACGCCGGCCCGAGACTCGGGGCGTTTTTTGCTGCGGAGCCGCGCCGGCGCGGCCGGATTACGCCCGGCCGCACAGCGGGAAACGAGGCCAAGCCTTGCCCGGAGCGGCAGGACGGGGTCTGCGGGAGGCGCGGAGTTCCTGCGGCCGCGTTCCCGGCAGCCTGCATTCTGGAGCGCGACGCGCCCGGCATGCCGGGAATCCTTGATGCGTACGCCGTGGTTGCGCAAAATTTCCGGTTCATGGACAAAGACGGCAACGCCCTCTGGCCGGAGGGAGGCCGCGCCGCTGGCATGGCCGTCGTGGCCGAGGACGATGCGGGGCGCATTCTCTTTGTCCTTTGCCGCGATGCCCTGACCGCCGATCGCTTTGCCGCCGCCCTGAAAAATTTTTCCCTCGCCCTGCGCACTGTTATGTATGTGGAAGGCGGGGCCCAAGCCGGTCTCTTCCTGCGCATCGACAACGCCGGAGCCCCGGCGGACGCGTCCGGGTTTGCCGGAGCATCGTCCTTTCCGGTATCGGACGGGGTTGTATATGTGTGGAAAGGGCGCAGTTCCCTACTCCAGGCCGACGGCGACCCGCAGGGCACCCTGCCGAACGTGCTCGCCGTACAACGACGCAGGTGATGCCGCGCCGGTGGGGAAGCGCCCTGACAGCCGGGGAACCAAGAAGGCAGCATGGGCCTTCAGACCCGTGCGTCTTGCGCTTGGGCGGGGTTTGGACCCTGCCCGGTCTTCCGCCCGGCCGGATACCCTGCCCTGAAGGGCAGGGACGGGCTGACCGGCCTGAAGGCCGGGGTCTCAAACCATAAAGGAAGCTGTGATCAGACGGTGGTAGTCAGGATACGCCCGCCGGTCATTTCCGGCACCATGATCGGGTCCCAGGCGAAGAAGCGTCCGAATTCCCCGTTGGGCTTGTTCCTCTGTCCGGCATGAAGTTTCAGGGGACGCAGGGCAACCTGCCGCAACGCGTTGCGGTATTCAAACATATCTACGGACCGCTGCCTGTCGTCGAGCAGTGAGGTATCAGGACGCGCAAACCCTGAGGAATACAGCGTAAATGTCGCAAAGCGCGGTTCCGTAACGGGCGCGATGCGCTGAACGCTCCCGGACAAGCTCCGCAGTAAATCATGATCGACAGACATTGTCTGACTCCGTCTTTCAGCCGGCAAGGCGCGCATAACGCTGACGCATTACTCTCTTTCGACCGTCAAGGCATGCGTACTTTATCCGCATTGCCCGGCGCCGGCTTACAAAAATTTTGAAAGCGTTCCCTTCATGTGGGAGTAAAAACGGTGCGCAACTCCCTGACATCGTTGTCGAGCTCGGCGCAGAGCATGCAAAGTCCCTCGGTGTTCAGCCCGATTTTCGTCCAGGCGACTGCCGGCTGCGGCGGGATAATCATTTCACCGCTGGAGCCGTAACCCAAAGCCTGGGAGAGCATGTTCGCCGTCGGCAGAATCACGTCTTCGGAGGGGCAGTCCGGCTCGGGAACCCTATGATGCCGGTGTACCCTCTGCACTAGTTCGTCGGGGCAGTTCCATGAACGGAGCAGTTCCGCGCCCAGATCCTCATGGGCAAACCCCAGAGTTTCTATTTCCATGTCGCGCACGGGTATGTTTCTGCGCGCGGCCTCGGTCACAATATACCGGGCATGATCGGGAAGCTGCACATAAATCAGCAGTCTGGATATATCGTGGAGCAGACCGCCGACGAAGAAACTTTCCGCGTCCTGTACGCCTGCCTTGACGCAAAGCAACCTGCAGGCCGCCCCGCAGCTTATGGAATGCGACCAGTAGGACTGCATGTTCACAAGGCTGACGGGCAACCCCTTGAAGGCCGAAATCAGCGTGGCGCCCATGGCGAGCATGACCAGCTGCTTGGTGCCGACGATGAGAACAGCGCGCGAAATGCTGTCTATCTTGTAGGGTAATCCGAAAAAGGGGCTGTTGACCAGTTTCAGGAGCTTGGCCGTCAAGGCCGGATCCACGGCGATGACTTTGGAGAGTTCTTCGGAATTGACGATAGGGTTGTTGATCATCCCGATCAGGCGGTGGAATATGGTCGGAAGGGTACCGATGCGGTGGCTGGCCGCCGTCAGTTTCTGCATGGAAACGTCGCGGGGGCGTTCCGGGTCGGGCAACAGACCGCTGTGCTTGGGCCAGGACGGTATGCGCGCCGGCTTGTCGTGGTAGACCTTGATCTGGCGTTCTACGGCAATATTGAAAAGCTCCGCAACAAGCGGGTCTTCGGCGTCCATCAAACGAAAACGTTCCGCCGTGTAATCACAGATTTTTTCGATACTGCGTTCATCAAGCGCCGGGATAACCTCGCCGGGCGCATCCTGTGCGCGGGAATAAAAAAAGGGAGGACGAACGTCCGGGTCCGCTGCGGCGCCGGCCGCCCGCTTCGCCGCCGGGGGCGGCGAAGCGGGCACTTCCCGCACAACGGGGAAAAGCGAGATACGCGTCTGACCGTTTCTGGCCAGCGTATCCAGATC
Organism: Desulfovibrio sp.; assembly: GCA_031276485.1. Taxonomy (GTDB): domain Bacteria; phylum Desulfobacterota; class Desulfovibrionia; order Desulfovibrionales; family Desulfovibrionaceae; genus Frigididesulfovibrio. The sequence continues at coordinate 17,083 of JAISMY010000115.1, forward strand.
TTCCTGCGTCAGTACCCGGCCGGGGGGAAACAAAAGAACCCCGTCCGCTCCGAAAACGGGCTGGCCGAGTTTTCTCCCGGCGTGAACCTGTTGTATGTCCAGTCTTTCCATCATATTCGCGGAGTTTAGCAGCCCTGTCGATGTGATGCAACTGAAATTTTCCGGCAGGAAACAACGCCGTTCCGAGGGGAACGGCTCACGCCCGCGCGGTGTCTGCCGGGAGGGTCGGTCTTCAAAGGACGGATCATAAGCGAATGCCGAAGGAACCGTAACTCAGGTACAATGTTACTAAAGATTTTTCCCGACCGGGCGAGCTTCCGGAGGCTCTTTTGCAGGGGAACCGGCAGGTACACGTTATTGAAGATTTTTCCCGACCGGGCTGCGGCTGCCGGTGCCGGCGATCATCTTTTCGAGATTCCGCTTCAGCTTCTTCTCCCGGACCAGGTCCAACCGCATGCGATCGAGAAGCTCCTGCGCGGTCTGCACATTTCCGTGCAACCGGTTCAGCATGCTGAAGGCTCCTGCTTCCAGGTACTCGCCGTTCCCGACTTCGCCCCGCCAGGGGCTGCCTCCCAGAGACAGCCAGCGGCAATAATCCCGATGCCATTCCGGGAAACAACAGCGGGTCAGCCCGTCATCCCAAAGTTTATACGCCCCGAAGGCGTGTACCACGGCGGCGGTATGTGCGGCCGGATTGCGCGGATGGGCGTTGAAACGCTCATAAGGAAGCAGGGAGAACAAGTGCGGATCGGTTCTGCGCAACTGCTGCGCCAGCATGTTCAAGACCGCCTGGTCGGGATAGCGCAGATACGGCGCGTCCTTCTTGAGCCGGCGCAGACAGAGGTCGCGCAGTTTTGCCGGCTCAGGCAGGCTGTCCTGAAGAACCAGCACCCCGGAATTGAGGTTGGGTGCCTCGCCGTCCAGGTCGGGCAACGGCGCGAGCACATTCACCGAAGCCGGCAGAGAGCGTCCTGATTCCGTAAAATACGGGTCTTCGAGCGCCATGGACAGCGGGCCGAAGTTTGCAAGGGCGCTCACGTCGTCCTGCACGGCGGTGTCGGCGTCCAGCCGGATGACGGTATTGTAACGATCTAAGAGAAGAAATCCTTCAAAACACACCAGACAAAGCTGAGAAAACTGCCTGACGACCTCCGCGGGCAGGTCGGCCTGCGGTGGCGTAAACGGCGTAATCAACGCGCCCATGCCTTCGAGCAGGGCGGCGTCGGCCGGCGGCAGCGCGCCGTCCGTGTACAGAAAGACATCGGCCTCCAGATGCGGGCTGTGCCTGCGCAGGGACTGCAACAAACACCCGGCGGCGAAACCCAGGTCGCCTGTAACGCCGATCAGCAGGGCCAGAGGTTTTTTGAGTGTTTCATGCATGATCCGATCCCCTTTCATGCCGTGCTGCATGCGCAGCAGGGCAGCATGTCCTGCGCGACAGTTACCGTAAAATACAGCGCAGGTACACCGGTAAAACTCAATAAATCTGCCGGATGCGCCGTGCAGCAGTGAGGCGGTTTTTCCAGTAATCGCCTGATATGTTGTCCACGCGCACTCTCTTGCCGCTGCCCGGACTGTGTACGAAGCGGTTTTCCCCAACGTAGACGGCGGTGTGCAGGCCGCTTTTGGTTTTGAATACCAGGATATCCCCGGGATTCAATGCGGAGCGGGGCACGGACGAGCCCAGGCCGCTCTGCTCCGCCGCCGTGCGCGGCACTTTGACGCCGTTGCGGGCGAAGGCCCAAAAAACAAGCCCCGAACAGTCGAAACCTTTTTCCGGCGTGCTGCCCCCGATGCGATAGGGCACACCCACAGCGCTCAGGGCAACCTTGCTCACGGCGCGCCCCGACGCCGTCCCCTGCCCTCCGCCGCCCGCACCCGAACGCAGCGAACAGCCCGCGCTCTGCGCCAGGAACAGACAAACGGCACACAACGATAAAAAACGCAACGCGCCGGAAAATTCCTGCGCCGGAAAGCCCGCTGCGTTTTGCGGGTTCCGCATGGGAAAACGCGGCACATCCGAAAATTTCCGCATGAGAACGCGCAATGCGCCGGGAAAATTCCGCTCGACCATCTCCGCCTCCGCTACGTTGATACCAGGTTGCGTTCAAACGAGTTTGAATGCAAGACGCCAACGTTTTTGAAAAACAGGCAAAGCCGGATTTTCAAAAACTTGCCGGCGGCGGCTTCGCCTCCGCCATACCAATTTGCTTTCTGCTGAAAGCAAATTGGTATGAGAACAGTGTACGCCGGCACTGCCGCCCGCGGGCAAGATTGCGCCGCCGCGCGTACACCCCGCGCAGTCTTGAAAAAATCTAAACTATTATCGGCATGCCGGGGCTTTCCTTTAGCGGCGCTAAGGGGTATAGAACGCCACTTTGTATGCAGTCGGCTGCAAAACGGCGTTGTACAACCCTCCGACCAAGGCCGGTCATGCTCTCCGAAACTTTCACGCTGCAGGAAAAAACCCTCGGACGCATGCTGGACGAGGTGGTGTCGCGTTTTCCCGACCGGGAAGCCGTTATCTATTTCGATACCGGGGTGCGGCAAACCTGGGCGGAATTTTCCCGCGATGCAGATGCGCTGGCTAAAGGACTCACGGCCTTCGGCGTGAGCAGGGGCGCCAAGATAGGCATCTGGGCGCCCAACGTGCCGCACTGGCTGACCCTGATGTTCGCCGCCGCGCGCATCGGAGCCGTGCTGGTCACCGTCAACACCAGCTACGGCGGCCGGGAACTGGCCTATTTCCTCAAGCAGAGCGACTGCGACACCCTGTTTCTCGCCCATACTTATAAAGATCACAATTTTCTGAACATCCTCGAATCCGTCGTTCCGGAACTGCGCGAGCGCCCGTCCGACGACCTGCGCTCCGCCGGCTTCCCATTCCTGCGCAGGGTCTTTCTCATGGAGGAGGAGGGCGCTGCGGGCATCATGGGCCTGAGCCGGGTCACGGAACGGGCCGGGAGCGTTTCCGACGCCGACTATGCGGCGCGGCAGGCCGCGGTTGCCCCGCACGACGTGGTGCAGATGCAGTACACCTCCGGCACTACCGGCTTTCCCAAGGGCGTGATGTTGAGCCATGTGAACATACAGAACAACGGCTGGTGGATAGGGCGGAACATGCGCTTCACGGCCGAGGACCGCCTCTGCCTGTGCGTGCCGCTGTTTCACTGCTTCGGCTCCGTACTCGGCGTCATGGCCGCCGTCAACCACTGCGCGAGCCTGGTAATCATCGACGCCTTCAATCCCCTGAAAGTGCTGGACGCTATACAAAAGGAACGCTGCACGGCTGTACACGGGGTGCCTTCAATGTATCTGGCCATGATGGACCACAAGCGCTTCCCCCGCTACGATCTCACCTCGCTGCGCACGGGCATTATGGCCGGCTCCGTTTGTCCCCCGCCGCTTATGCGCCGGGCCGTCGCCGAAATGTACCTCAAGGATTTGACCAACTGTTACGGGCTGACCGAAGCCTCGCCGGTGATGACCCAAACCACGGCCGACGACGACTTCGCGCGCAAGACCGAAACCGTCGGCCGCCCCATGCCGGGCATTGACGTGCTCATCGCAGACCCCCGCGCCCTGCCCGGACGCACCCTGGAAATGCCGCGCGGCACACCCGGAGAGGTCGTGTGCAGAGGCTACAACGTGATGAAAGGCTACTACAAGATGCCCGAAGAAACGAAGGAAGTCGTCAACGCGGACGGCTGGTTGCGTACCGGCGATGTGGGCATCATGGACGAAAAGGATTACGTGATCATCAACGGCCGCATCAAGGACATGATCATCAGGGGCGGCGAAAATATTTATCCCCGTGAAATCGAAGATTTCCTGCTGGAAATGGACAAAATCTCGGATGTGCAGGTGGTGGGAGTGCGCAGCCGGCGTTACGGCGAGGATGTGGTCGCCTTCATCATCCCCAGAGAAGGCGTGACCCTGACCCGCAAAGAAGTGCGCGCTTATTGCAAAGGCAGGATAGCCTGGCACAAGGTGCCGCGCTTCATGGCCTTTGTGGATTCTTTCCCCATGACCGGCAGCAAAAAAATACGCAAGTACGCGTTGAGGGAAGAGGCCGAACGGCTGTTCGCCGCGGCCGCCGCCAGGTAATGCCGATACCGGGTCGCAACGGAGGGCTGAATGGGCGCGGGTCTTTACATAGGCTCCGTTACGCCGCGGGCGGGCAAGAGCCTGCTCGCCTTTTCTCTGGGTCTGCTGTTCCGCAAGGCCGGCCTTTCCGTGGGATACATGAAACCCGTAGGCTGCATCCCCGGCAAAAAAGACGATATCCCCGGCGACACGGACGCCATGATGGTGCAGGAAGTGCTCGGTCTGGAAGCCCCGCCGGACCTGCTTACCCCGGTCATGCTGCCCGAGGACATCTATTCGCCCGTTCTGCACGCGAAAAACGAGAACGCCCTGCAACGCATCGTCGACGCCTACAGGGTGCTTTCGGCGGGCAAGGAGGTCTGTCTTGTCTCCGGCGTGGGGTGCTTTCCCTATGCCGGGCACAGCGCCGGAGCCGGAGGGACGGCCGTGGTCCGCGCCCTGGACCTGAAAGTGCTGCTGACCGTGCGCTTTCACCCGCGCACGAATCTGGACCGCCTGCTTGCGATCCGCGACTGTCTCGGCGATGCCCTGATCGGCGTTGTCCTCAACGACGTGCATGACGACGACCGCCGCGCCGCGACCGATATCCTGCTCCCCTGGCTGCGCGGGCGCGGCGTGCCGGTACTCGGCTGCATACGGCACGAAGCCGCCCTGGCCGCCGTGCGTATGATTGACCTGGCGCACAGCCTCAACGGCCGCATCATCGCCGGCAACGAGCAGGCCACCGGCATGGTCGCCGATTTCCTTATCGGCGCCATGCAGGCGGACAATTTCATACTGCACCTGCAGAGACGCACGAACTGCGCGGTCATTACCGGCGGCGACCGTCCGGATCTGCAGATCGCCGCCATGTGCGCCGGCTGTCCCTGTATCATCCTGACCGGCAATGCCGGTCCCCCGGAAATGATCCGGGCCAGGGCCGAAGAAAAAAACGTCGTGCTCATCCGCGTGCGCGAAGACGCCTACCGTACCGCGCGCAATACGGCGCGCGTCTTTAAGGCAAAAAAAATACGCGACCTCAAACAATTACGCGCCGGCGTCAGGCTTGTGGAAAATTCCCTTGATATCCGCGCCATTCTTGATAGTATATGTCAGCTATACGGTAAATCAGCTACGTAGCAGAGAAAAATCAACACCTTAACCAGTGCGGAGGTCTTATGGTGACTATCGACAAAGAGGCTGTTGAACTGTTCAAGCAAAAAGCTGCGCCTGTATCCATCAAGGTCGTCGAGGTCAAGGGCATGACGGAAGCCGCAGCCTATGCCGTGGATGTGTGCGGACAAAAAGATTTTTGCGAGCTCATCTATTGCGGAACGGACACAACCTCCGCCGGGGTTTCCAGGGCGGATAAAAAAATGTTCTGCGCCCCGAACCTGACGGACAAGGAATACGCGACCGTGGCCGAACTGTGCGCCGCCAAAGGCTTCGACATGCTGCGCACGGGCATGCGCGGGCACCTGGAAGGCATCGATGTGGCCTTTACCACGGCGGACGGGGCCATCGCCGAAACAGCCACCACCATTATCGAGTGTATGAGCGAGGACATTCGCCTGGCCACGATGATCGCTGAAATTCATGTGGTGGCCCTGAAAAAATCCCAGATCAAAAAAACGTCCTACGATGTGGAGCCCTACCTGCAGAAACTTATGGAAAAAGGCCCCGCGTTTACAGCGTTTATTTCCGGCGCGAGCCGCACGGCCGACATTGAGCGCGTCCTCACGCTGGGCGTACACGGTCCCCTTGAACTGCACATAGCTCTTATGGAGGCTTGAAGATGCACAGCGCAGAAACCATGAAAGAATACCGGGGACGCCTGCACGAATCGCTGGACAATTCCTACCTGCGCGAAACCCTGGACAAGTTCGCCGTGGCCTATAAGGCCAACCGCCTGACCATTTTTGCGGACGTCAACGAAAAGGAACTCATAGAGGAAATCGCCGCGGCCAAGGACCAGGGACTCACGCAACTGGAGGAACTGTACGCGCAGTTCAAAGCAGAAGCCGAAAAACGCGGCGTGCATGTGCACAGGGCAGCGACCGCCGCGGAAGCCAACGAGCTTATCTGTAAAATCGCTGCGGACAACGACTGTAAACTGGTTATCAAATCCAAATCCATGACCGCTGAGGAAATCCACGTCAATCACGCCCTGGAAGACGCCGGCTGTAAAGTCGTGGAAACGGACCTCGGCGAATGGATCATACAACTGCGCCACGAGGGACCGACGCACATGGTCATGCCCGCCATCCACCTTTCCCGGTACCAGGTGGCGGATACCTTTACGGACGAAACCAAACAGAAACAGGACAGCGATATTTCAAAACTGGTCAAGGTGGCCCGGCGCGAACTGCGCTCCCGCTTCGCCAACGCGGATATGGGCATTTCCGGAGCCAACTTCGCCATTGCGGACACCGGCACCATCGGCATCTGTACCAATGAAGGCAACGGCCGGCTGACCACCACCCTGCCCCGCGTGCATGTGGCTGTCGCGGGCATAGACAAGCTGGTGCCCAACATCCACGATGCCCTGCGCGTCATCCGGGTGCTGCCGCGCAACGCCACCGCCCAGGCCATCACCACGTATGTGTCATGGATGACCGGCGCGGCGGAAAATACCCTGAACGCCGACAAACGCAAGGTCATGCACGTCATCTTCCTGGACAACGGCCGCACAGCCCTGACCAAGGACGAGATCTGCAAAAGCGCGTTGCGTTGCGTGCGCTGCGGCGCCTGCGCCAACGTCTGTCCCGTGTACCGTCTGGTAGGCGGACACAAGATGGGCTATGTCTACATCGGGGCCATCGGCCTCATTCTGACCTATTTCTTCCACGGCCGGGAAAACGCCCGCAACCTGGTGCAGAACTGTATCAACTGCGAGGCGTGCAAGGACGTCTGCGCGGCGGGCATAGATCTGCCCGGCATCATTCAGGAGATTCGCGCCCGTCTGGTGGAAGAGGAAGGCGCGCCGGTCGAATCCACGCTGCTTGCCAAGGTGCTGGAAAACCGCAAACTCTTCCACAGCCTGCTGCGTTTCGGCAAATTCGCCCAGCGCCCGGTCACCGGAGGGACGCCGTACATCCGCCATCTGCCGCAGATCTTCATGAAAGGACAGGGGTTCCGGGCGCTGCCCGCCATCGCCTCCAAGGCCTTCCGCGACCGCTGGAAAGATATTGCGAAAAGTCTGCCTGCGAACGGCAGGTTGCGCGTGGGCCTTTTTGCAGGCTGCGCCCAGGATTTCGTGTATCCCGAACAGCTTGAAGCGGCTGTCAAGGTGCTGGCCGCGGGCGGCTGTTCCGTGGAATTCCCTATGGGCCAAAGCTGCTGCGGGCTGCCGGTGCGCATGATGGGCGAACGCAAGGCCGCCGAAAACACGGCCGAGGCCAACATCAGGGCCTTCGACCCCGCCCGCCTGGATTACGTCGTCACGCTCTGCGCTTCCTGCGCCTCGCACATAAAGAACCACTACGTCGAACTGCTCGCCGACTCCCCCCTGCGCACGGAGGCGCAGCAGTTCGCAACGAGGATCAAAGACTTCAGCTCGTTCGTGTATGATGTACTCGGCTTGAAGGAAGACGCCTTCCGCAAATCCGGCCGGGCTGTAGGCTACCACGCCTCCTGCCACCTCTGCCGCGGTCTGGGCGTGACTGAACAGCCGAGGAACCTGATCCGCGCCGCCGCCGACTACAAGGAAGCCAAGGAAGAAGACGTCTGCTGCGGCTTCGGCGGCACCTATTCCATGAAGTTCCCGGAAATTTCCGAACAGATATTGAAGAACAAACTGGACAACCTGGAAGCTTCGGGAGCTGCGACCGTTGTGGCCGACTGCCCCGGCTGCGTGATACAACTCCGCGGCGGCGAAGAAAAACGCGGCAACAAGGTCAAGGTCGAGCATATCGCCGAACTCTTGGCCCGCCAGCTTAAATAAGGTAATCGTCGAACATTACAGCATTTTCCGGGGGAAATAATTTCCCCCGGACCCCCCTGGCAGCGTACCGCGCCGAACCGATAAGCAAAGGGGCGGGGGAATCAGGGGTGCGAATTCTGTGTCTGTCGTTTCAACGCGGGCGGTAAAGCGCCCGCTCCACAGGTAACGTACTGCAAGGCAATGTCTGCAAGCAAACAACGTTTTGTCGAAGATCTGAAACCCGGCGATGAGGCGGCCGATATCTTCGTCCTTTCCGCCGCAAGGTTGAGCCGGTCCAAAAACGGCCCTTACTGGCTGCTGGAGTTCAAAGATGCCACGGGCAGCATCACCGGCAAAATCTGGAGTCCGCAAAGCGGCAATTATACGGATCTTGCGCCGGGGGCCATGGTGTGGGTCAAAGGACGGGTCGGGAGTTGGCGCGACAAGCCGGATTTGTCAGTCGACGAACTGCGCGTGCTGGACGAGGCGGAGCAACAGGCGCTGGATATGGCGCTCTTCATGCCCGCCTCGCAACGCAACCCCGACGACATGCTGCGCGAACTCACCGGGCTTGCCCGCAGCACCCTGACCCATGCGCCGTGGCGCAAACTCATCTTCGCACTGCTGACTGACCCGGAGATCGCCCCCGCCCTGCGCATCGCGCCGGCGGCCAAGTCTCTGCATCACGCCTACGCGGGCGGGCTTCTGGAACATACCCTGTCCGTTGCCCGCCTCTGCCTGCGCATCGCCGACCATTATCCGCAACTGGACAGGCAGGCGCTTTTTGCCGGCGCGGTATGCCACGACTTGGGGAAACTTCGGGAACTGAGTTCAGGTCCGGCTGTCGACTATACCACGCCGGGGCGGCTCATAGGGCACATCGGCCTCTTCACGGACATGCTCTGCGGCTTCGTCCGGCAGGCGGGTCTCGAGGAAGCGCTCGCGCAACATCTGGAACACATGATCCTGAGCCACCACGGCTCCTACGAATTCGGCGCCCCCCGCCTGCCGGCCACAGCCGAGGCCCTGGCCCTGCACTATGCGGACATGCTGGACGCCAAGCTCAAGCAGGTGGAAGACGCCCTGACAGGTATTGAAGAAGACGGCTGGTCCGACTATAATGCAGCACTGGAACGTTTTCTCTACCGCGCCCCGGCAAGCCCCTCTCCAACCCCTGAAGGCGTCTCCGCCACCCCGGCAAGCCCCTCTCCAGCCCCGGCAGGCGTCTCCGCAGCTTTGGGAACGCTTCCTTACGCTTCGGCAACCGAATCTCCCGTTGCGCGCATCTCAAATACGCCTTCGGCGCAGCGCGGACGGGGCGGCAAGAACGGCAGGCCGGAAGAACAGGGATTGTCACTGTTCAGCTTTAAGAGATAGTGTTCATTACGGTTGCTGCTGTCCGGCAGAATGTATGGACGCAATGTTGAGAACCGAATACCAAAGACAGGACGCGCGCTATGTTTATTACCTTTGAAGGCATTGAAGGCGCGGGAAAGACAAGCATTCTGGATCGCTTGTGCCCCGCTCTTTCTGATGAAGGCATTTCCTTTGTGCGGACTCTCGAGCCGGGAGGCAGCGAACTCGGCAGATCGCTCCGCGCCCTGCTTTTGGACAAACGGTACGCCCTGACTAAAGAAGCGGAACTGTTCCTGTATCTTGCCGACCGCTCCCAGCATGTGCGCGAGGTCATCCGCCCCGCTCTGGAACGGGGAGACATGGTGATCTCCGACCGCTACATAGACTCCACCCTTTGCTACCAGGGGCACGGGCGGGAGATGAACGTGGAGCGCCTGATCCGCCTGTGCGGGTTCTCAGCCGGCGATCTATGGCCGGACCTTACGATCATCTTCGATCTGGATCCGGAAATCAGCCTGGAACGCGCCCGCAGGCGCAACCTTGAGGCAGGCACGACCGTCACCCGGGGCCGCTTTGAAGCCGAACGTCTGGACTTCCACCGGCGCATCCGCCGGGGCTACCTGGCCCTGGCGACGCAATATCCGCAACGCTGCCGCACGGTGGACGCCTCCCGACCCTTTGACGATGTCTATAACCAGGTCACGGCGGTTCTGGAAGGACACGGCATCAGCCTTGACTGATTTCCGGGGAAATCAGTCGACGTCGACCGTAAGGCCGATGCACCGCGAAGCGGCGTGAGCCGGCAGAGTCCGGACCGCCGGGGCATAAAAAATCAAACTCGCAATGCTCTATTCGGAACTGCCGAATTGAACGCCCAGGAGTTTGTTTTCCGGTCTATCCCCGTGCAAAGTAAGCCGGACGCTTCCGTTCAGGGACGACCAGGCTTCCTGTGACATATATCCTTTCATACTCACCAGGTTTTCCGTATTCAGTGAAACTATATACTGTTTTTGCGCCTGTGCGGAATGCCGCAGAACATGGCTGAACCATGCGGCGCGCGGGTGCGGGTCGATGTGGGCGAACAATCTGTTGTCATGCCATAGAAAATTCATGGTATGGTTTGCCCCGTACATATAATATGTCCAATCAAAACACAATATTCTTGCCGAATTGATACCGTCCGCATCATCGCCTTCTATTTGTACGGAAATATCGTAACGCAACTGGTTGTCACCCGTATTGTTCCTGATAATAAGCCCGGCAGGATCATTGGGATACAGCATGTGGGCAAGATGCATAAATCTTTCGGAAAGCTCCGCAAGAGGCTTTCTGCGCAGATATTCTCCGGCCGCCCTCGCGTCGGCGAGCATTTTATCGCAAATTTCCCGGGCACGCAGGTCAAGCGTCATATCCATCTCAAAAAACATGTATAATCTGTTTCGCTCTTCCTCAAGCGACGCAAGATGTCTCGCCAAGGCCACATACTCATCCAGCGCCTTTTCGGCTTGCAGATTTTTGACAAACCGCTCTCTTTGAGCAGCTTTGTTTTTATACTCCTGTTCCAGTCGGTGTTTTTTGCCGAGGACGGCAAGCCGGTCTTTTTCCAGGCGCGTTTTTCTGTCGGCGTAGAGCGCGTTGTGAAAAGCCTCAACTTTTTCAAAATGTTCAAGCGCCTCCGGCTTGAAAATATCGCCCAGGCCGTCGTACATGGAACGCAATGCGGCGGCGCTGATATCCCGCGGATCCTCCAGGCGTTTGTCCATTTCGTCCAACAGAAACTCCAACCCGGCAATTTCACGTTCGATTTTCCTTAGCTGCCTGGTTATTTCACTTTCATGCCATTCCAGAAGCCTGTAATTTTCCGCTATTTGGTATTTATGCAACGCAGCGGAGACTTTGGGGATTTCCTGTTCAATCTCTTCAAAACGCGCCCGCGGGTTGCTGCCTGCCCGCATGATATCTTGTAAAATATGATCTTCATTCCACGTTTTTTTTGTATTTTTTATTTGGGCGAGACGCGCTCTGTCATTTTTTTTGGCAACGGCCAGGGTACAATCAATTCCCAACAGAAAAAGGCTGCGGATCCTGCCGTCCGCTTCTTCCTCTTTTTTTGTAAGCAGCGGATGCAGGCAGTCTTCTTTGGCGTACCGTGCAAATCTGCTGAATAATGAACGAAATGTAAGCCCGGGAATTTGCTGGTCAAGGAGGAATGCACCGCAGGCATTAAGCCGTGTTCTCAGTTCATTGATTCCGACAGGGCTTTTATCCGCATATATACGGCTTCCGTCGCCGCTTCTGGAAATAGTATGTTCCTTACCGCCGATGCTGAAACGCAAGGTAAACAGCCAATCGGGGACGGCAGCCTTGAGTTTGTTGTTGACCTGCCCCCCCAGGCAATGGTGGACAAGACCGAGAGACAATGTCTTGCCCACGCCGTTGCTGCTTCCTTCGTCGCCTTTTGTGCCGGTCTCGGCGTCTCCGACAATCACGGTCAGCCCTTCGGGGTTGAAGCGAAGGGTTTTGAACGACGGCCGGCTGCAAGAAAGTTCGATGAGTTTCATTGCGGCCGCACCATGAAGCGTCGACCGTCGTCGAACATTTTCAGTTGTTTCAGGGCAAACAGAACGTCAAGCGCGTAGACGACGTCGTCCAGAGAGGATGTGCCCGGCCGGAGAAAAGTGCCCCGGTTGAGCTCGGCCCAAAGTTCGTCAAGCGTGCGCGGCTTTGCCGGCAGGGTGCGGATATGCCCTGCCAGCGCCACAATAGATGCGCGGAGCAGAACGTGCTTGCCGGGTAACAGTGCAGGCTGTATGACCATCAAAATTTCCTGCGGCTCAAGCCGGCCTTCAGGGGTGGAACGTAATCCCGCGTCATGTCGATGCTTCCAGAAGCAGGCGCGTATAGTCCTCGGCGGGGTGAAAAAATATCCGGTCGGCATCGCCTTCTTCCACCAGCCTGCCTTTGCGCATGACGGCAATGCGGTCGCTCATATGCCGGACAACGGCAAGGTCGTGCGAGATGAACAGGTAGGACACGCCGAATTCGTCCTGAAGATCCTGAAGCAGATTCAACACCTGGGACTGCACCGAGGCGTCGAGGGAGGAGGTCGGTTCATCACAGACGACGAAAGCCGGCCCGGTAATAAGGGCGCGGGCGACGGCGATGCGCTGGCGCTGTCCGCCGGAAAATTCGTGCGGCCTGCGCGCGGCGGCGTCCGCTTCAAGTCCGACCTTGCGCAACATCGTCCGCACCCGTCCGCGAATTTCGCCGCCGGTTTCCTTTCGCTCCCGGTCCGGGCATCTGCGGGCGCAGAGCAGCGGCTCGGCAATGCTGTCGCCGATGCTCATGCGCGGATCCAAAGAGGAATAGGGATCCTGAAAAATCATCTGCACGACGCCGGCCAGGCTTCTGCGGAAGGCCCGGTAATCCTTGTGCGCTTTTTTATCCCAAAGGGGCAGACCGTTGATGAACACATCGCCGCCGGACGGTTCGAGAAGTCCGGCGGCCATGCGTCCCAGGGTGGATTTGCCGCAGCCGGATTCACCCACAAGCCCCAGCGTTTCGCCGGGCGCGATGCGCAGGGAAACGCCGCGCACCGCCGGGAGGCTCCGCTCACCTGCGGTGAGGGAAGGAGCGCGGACGAAGTGTTTGCTCAACTTGCGCAATTCGACGAGAGGCTCTACTATGGACGCGGCAGCATTACCGCAGGACGCGTTGTTGCCCATTACGTCATTACCCGCGTTGTCGCCCTGTTTTCACGGCGCGCCGTACCGTCCCGCCCGTAGCGGGCCGCCCCCACCGGAGCCGGCATGGCTTTACCCCTTCTTGATGAACTGGTCACCATCTTTTGTTTGTCTATACTCGTCATTTACGGATGTCACAAAATAAAAATTCCGCCCGTGGTGGGATTCCTTCTGACCGGCGTCGTCTGCGGTCCTTACGGACTGGGCATGGTCAAGGCCGCGCACGAAGTGGAACTGATGGCCGAAATCGGCATAGTGCTGCTGATGTTTTCCATAGGCATGGAGTTATCCGTAAGCGAATTGATGCGCCTGCGCAAGCCTGTGTTTCTGGGGGGAGCGCTGCAGGTCGGGCTGACCACCCTGGCGGTTGTGCCCGTGGCGTTGTTCGCGCTCGGGTCGTTAAACAAGGCGCTGTTCGCGGGTTTTCTCGCGGCCCTGTCGTCCACGGCCATCGTGTTGAAAATTCTGCAGCAGTCCGGGCAGATGGAGAGTCCGCACGGGCGCATTTCCCTTTCCATACTTATTTTTCAGGATTTGGTCATCGTGCCGATGGTCCTGGCGGTTCCCTTGCTGGCCGGGAGCGGATTGAGCGACCAGGGGACGGGGCTTGAACTGTTGTTGTCGGGATTGAAAACCGTAGGGCTGATGGGCGGGGGCTTTCTGCTGGCGCGCAAACTGGTGCCCGCCGGGCTGGCCCTGGTGGTGCGAACGCGCAGCCGGGAACTGTTCCTGATCACGACCCTCGGCATATGTCTTTCCATCGCCCTGATTACCTCCGCCCTCGGCCTTTCCCTGTCTTTGGGAGCCTTTATGGCCGGACTTATCATGTCCGAGTCCGAATACAGCCACAGCGCGCTGGAGGGCATACTGCCGTTCAAGGAAGTGTTCACGAGCCTGTTTTTTACATCGGTGGGCATGTTGCTGAACCTCGGCTTTTTTACTGCCCATATTGTTGAGGTTGCGGCCGTCACGATTTTTCTCGTGCTTTGCAAGATGCTGGTTGTGCTGCCGGTCAGCCTGCTTCTGGGTTATCCGTTGCGCCCGGCGATCATTGCCGGGCTGGCCCTGTGCCAGATCGGGGAGTTTTCTTTTGTTCTGGCCAAGACCGGCTTTGACCACGGGCTGATTCTGCCTGATTCGTACCAGATTTTTCTTGCCGCGAGCATCGCTACAATGGCCGCCGCGCCTTTTCTCATTGCCGCCGCTCCGCGTTTTGCCTCTGCCGTTGTCGGCCTGCCCCTTGTCGCCCGCCTGACCGCCGGCAAACTGCGCATCGACGAGGAGGCGGTGCCGGAGGACACGGCGCTGCGCGACCATCTGATCATCATCGGCTTCGGCATAGGGGGCAAGTATCTGGCCAGAACGGCCAAACTGTCCGGTATTCCGTACACCATTCTTGAGATGAATCCCGATACGGTGCGCGCGTATGCAGGCAAGGAACCCATAAGCTACGGCGATGCCGCGCATCCTTCCGTGCTGCAGGCGCTCGGGGCCGCGCGGGCCAGGGTGCTGGCCGTCGTCATTTCCGACCCGGCGGCGGTGCGCGGTATTACGGAAGCGGCAAGGCACATGGCCCCGGGACTGCATATTGTGGTGCGGACGCGTTTTCTCGGCGAGGTGGAGGCCCTTCGCGAACTTGGCGCGAACGACGTCATTCCCGAAGAGTTTGAAACAGCCGTGGAAATTTTTACGCGCGTGCTTTCCAGGTATCTCGTGCCGCGCGCGGACATTGAACGGTTTGTGAGTGATGTGCGCTCGGAAAACTATGCCATGGCCCGCAAGCTGAACGTGCCTGGAATACCTCTGGAGGCTCTTCGGAAACAGATGCCTGAAATCAACGTCACGGCCGTCGGCGTGGAAGCGGAGTCGCCTCTGGACGGGGTAAGCCTTGCGGAGTCAGCGTTGCGCGCCGAGCACGGCCTTACCGTTATCGGAGTGCTGCGCAACGACGAAATTGTCGCCAATCCCGGCGGAAATTTTCTGCTCCGGGCCGGGGACATTGCCTATGTCTTTGCCGGCGCGGAGGCGGTCAGCCGGGCGGCAACGCTGTTTTCCGCAAAAAAATGACGTAACGGCATTCAAGGATGTAAGCACGCTTTTGCCGCAGCAGGAGCATACGAATCGCGGGACGCAACTTGCATCCGGCATTCGAATAACACAACAAGGAGCAAATGTTATGACATCAGCGGCGAATATCCTTCAAAGCAAATCCGGTTCCGCAGGACGCGCGCGCCGGTCGTTTTACGACGTGCGCGACGGGTTGACGCCTGTCGGCCGTCTGTGCCTCATGTTCGCGGCGGCGGCGGGCATAGGCCTGTGCTCGCGGATCACTGTTCCGCTGCCTTTCACCCCGGTGCCGCTGTCCCTGCAGACCTTCGGCGCGGCGGTCGCCGCCGTGAGCATGGGCCGGGGCTGGGGAACGGCTTCCGTGGCCGTTTATGTCGCCTGCGTCGCCCTCGGCGTGCCGTGGACGGTGAGCGGCGCGGCCGGCCCGGCCGTATTCACCGGTCCGACGGGCGGTTACCTGCTCGGCTTTATTCTTGCCGGGGCGGCGCTGAATTTCTTCATCGCCGATCCGGCCAGGCGCGGTCTGTTCACCCTGTGGGGCACCGTCCTTGCCTGCGATATCGTCTTTGTGCTTACGCCGGGTACGCTGCTGATGTGGAGCCTGTTTGAGCACTCCGGGCAGCCGCTCACGTTGATGGAGGCCGCGGGCAAGGGTTTCTTTCCCTTTATCGTCGCGGATATTGCGAAATCCGGTCTGGCGGCGGGTTTTATCTGCCTGCTCGGCAGGCGCTGAAGACCGTTTCGCGGCGTCAGGTTCAGGAATCACTGCCGTTGCGCGGCATCAATCCGGCACATAGAAACACATCCGTTACGGATACAACAGGCTCCCCGCTCAGGGAGCCTTGCGTTATCCGGCGTTGCGTTCCGTCCTGCGCAGGTGAATGCGCAGACAGTCCAGCGCTGCCGGGGTAAGCCCCGGAATTCTGCCTGCCTGCCCCAAAGTGCGCGGCCGGGCTTTTTCCAGCCGCTCCACGGATTCTCTCGTCAATCCGGCCACGTCGGCATAATGTATGTTATCGGGCAGCGGCAGCTTCCCGGCCGCGGACGCTCGGCGCGCATCCGCTTCCTGCCGTTCCAGATAGCCGGCGTACTTGATGCGCGTTTCAACTTCCAGGCAGGCATCGGCCGCAAGCCTGCTCTGCCCGCCTGTTTCTTCCATGTCCGCAAGCTTCCGCAACGCCGCGCCCGCCCCGGTCTCGTCACCCGCGGCGTCAAGCAGGGTGAGCGCGGCGGCCAGCGTCATTTTAGGGCGGCGCAACAGCTCCTTCAACGGCATCGGACCGTGCAGCGGCGCTTCACCCATACCGGCAAGCAAATCATCGGTGCGCGGTCCGGGCCTGAGGCGCACCGCGGCCGTCATCCTGTCGAGTTCCGCTATGCGTTCTTGTTTGCGGATGAAAGCCGCCCACTGCCGTCCCGCGACCAGTCCCAGGCGGCGTCCCTGCGGGGTAAGGCGCATGTCGGCGTTGGCCTCGCGCAACAGCAGCCTGTGCTCGGCTCTTGAGGTAAACATGCGGTAGGGTTCGTCCACTCCCTGCGTGATGAGGTCGTCGATCATCACCGCCATATAGCATTCGTCGCGGCCCGGCAGCCAGGGATCCTCGCCCGCCAGTGCGCGGGCGATATTGACGCCCGCCCACAAGCCCTGCGCGGCCGCCTCTTCATAGCCGGAAGTGCCGTTGATCTGCCCCGCCGCCCATAATCCGGGCAGAATCCGGCTCTCCAGAGTGGGATGCAGGTCGCGCGGGTCCAGGCAGTCGTACTCCACGGCGTAGCCGGGGCGCAGCATCCGCACCTCTTCCAGACCGGGAATGGTGCGCAGGGCCGCGATCTGCACATCCGCCGGCATGCTGGACGCCAGGCCGTTGGGATAGCATTCCGGGCTGTCCAGCCCCTCCGGTTCCAGAAAAAGGTGGTGCCCGTCACGCCCGCTGAAGCGGACGACCTTGTCTTCAATGGATGGACAGTACCGCGGGCCGCGTCCCTTGATGATGCCGGAAAAAAGGGGCGAGCGGTCAAGAGCGGAGCGGACGACATCGTGGGTGCGTTCGGTGGTCCGGGCGATGCGGCAGGATACCTGCCGCAGGCCGGGCGGCGGACCGTAAAAACTGAACGAAGGCAGCGGGACGTCTCCCTTTTGTTCCTCCAGCGCGGCGGCGTTTATTGAGGAGGCCAGCAGTCTGGGCGGCGTACCCGTTTTCAGCCTGCCGAGCCTCAAGCCGTGCCGGAGCAGGGAATCGGTCAGCTTCAGGGCGGGAACATCGCCGAGACGACCGCCCGGCATGCTGTGCAGGCCGATGTGCAGGAGGCCGTTCAAAAAGGTGCCGGGCGTCAGGAGGATGTGCCGGGCGTAAAATTCCAGGCCGCAGGCCGTGCGTACGCCGCCGGCGCGCCTGTCACCCAGGATCTCTTCCGCCGTGTCCTGCAGCACGGTCAGCCCCGTTTGCCCGAAAACGGCGCCCTTCACGGCGCGCGCGTATGCCTCCCGGTCCATTTGCGCCCTGGTGGCGCGCACGGCCGGCCCTTTGCCGGTATTCAGGGTGCGGAACTGGATGCCCGCCGCATCGGCCCAAAGAGCCATGCGGCCGCCCAAGGCGTCGATTTCCCTGACCAGATGCCCTTTGCCGACGCCGCCGACGGCGGGGTTGCAGGACAAATACCCCAAACGGTCCAGGTTTCCGGTAAGCAGCAGCACGTCATGGCCCAGACCGGCCAGAGCCAGGGCCGCTTCACAGCCGGCGTGCCCGCCGCCGACCACAACGGCCGCGTAATTTGTTTTCACCATGCTCCCACTGTGCGCATTTCCGTTTCACTCCATGCCCCCGTTTGATACCAAGTTGCAATCAATACAGTGTAAATTCGATGGAATATCCATCGTATTATACTGATAAATTTAGCATATTTTTATAAAATAACTGCCTATTGCCGCCAACCTGGTATGAGAGGCTGCACACAATGCCTTGTTGACATCCTCCCCCGCCCGACGTCAAGGGATTACCGACTCCGGCAGACAGGATAAGGCTCTTTCAAAGGCGGGTTTGAGTTCATAGCCGGCCGGCGCATTGCAGTCACGAAACTCTGTATCAAGCAACCTTGGTATGTATTTCATATCCATTTGCTATATATGTTTATTCAATATTATTCATTTTCATTTACCGGCAGCGTGGTAAAATCAACACAGCAGCCGGTTGACAACCAAGGGATCGGCATGGGCCTTCAGGCCCATGCGTCTGAAGCATTTCATACTTGAAATGCTCCGCAGGGATTTGCGTTGCAAATCCCTGCCGCGAAACAGGAGCAGGCGGGCAAAGCCTGCCGTAAGCGAACTTTTTCAAGCGTTAAAAGCTACAGCATCTGATTGCAAAAATAAGGAGGCGACGCCGATGTCAAACATCCTCAGTAAGGGAAAGATTTTGGCTCTACTGTATACTGTGGCGGGTGTTCTCTATATCGCCGTGCCGCATGTTCTTTTGCCGGTATGCGAGTATGCCGGCGCAGCGGCGGCTCATCATCATGCCGCGCCCCCACATGGGGAACAGGCATACGGCGCGCACACGCCGCCGGAGCGTCACGGGGCCGGGGCCGTACCCGGACATCAGGAACCCGCGACCGAACCTTTAGAGCATTCCAAATCCGGCCACGTAGTATGCTTCTGGACCGCCGGAGCGGAAGCCGGCCTCGGGGGTCTGGTTATTTTTGGTTCTTTACTGCTGCTGTTTGCCGGTTCGCCGGAGCGACGTTCGGGCATTACCCTGTCGCTCGCGGGAAGCGCTGTCCTGGGCGCTTTGATTCCTACCTTACTTATCGGCGTGTGCCAACAGGAAAGCATGCCCTGCCGGGCGGGAACGCAGCCGGCTCTTTTACTCCTGAGCGGGTTTCTCTTCCTCTTTGCCCTGCTGCACAGCTTTTATCTCATCAAGTACCGGAAGGGTTGACGGTGACGGCTGACAAGGTTTTCACCCCGCACCGGCTGGCTCTGCAGAATTTGCGGCGCAAACCGTATCGTAACCTTGGCCTTGCCGCCCTGGTCGGCATCTTCTCCGCAGTTCTTTTTGGAGGATCCATTCTCAACGGCCGGTTGAGCAAGGGGCTGGAGAGCCTCTCCGAGCGTTTGGGCGCGGACGTGCTGATTGTTCCCTTCGGATATGAAAGGGTTGCCGCAGCCGCGCTTCTGCGGGGTGAACCGAGCACCTATTATATGCGCAAAGAAGTTCTGGACCGCATCCGGGCGGTTCCCGGCGTCGCATCGCTCACGCCGCAATTTTTCCTGGCCTCGCTCAGCGACTCCTGCTGCTCGGAGCATGTGCAGATTATAGGCTTTGATCCGGAAAGCGACTTTTTGCTCCGGCCCTGGATGCAGAATATCATAACCCGGATGAGGGACGACGAGATTGTGGTCGGCTCCAAAATCATTACTTCCGTGGGGGACAGGCTCTTTTTTTTCGGAAAGACTTATCGGGTGGCCGCCTCAATGGCTCCAACGGGTATGGGACTGGACACCTCCGTTTTTATGCCTCTGGAAACGCTGTACGCGCTGATCCGCGGCAATCCGTATCTCCCGAAACTGCTTGAGAATCCGCATTTTTTACAAAAACTGGATCCCCCGGAAGCGTATATTTCCTCGGTCGCGGTAAAGGTCGACCCGGAAGCAGCGCCCAAAGTGGTGGGAAATGCGATCATCCGGGCCTGCGCCGATGAATTCAATCTGGATCAGGTGGTTGCGGAAAATATTGTGGCTGATACCGCACGCCGGCTGCATGGTTTATCGGCCTCCGTGTACTGGGTTGCAGCCGGAATCTGGCTGCCGGCGATACTTGTCGTCAGTCTGGTTTTTTCCGTCAGCGCAAGTGAGAGAAAACAGGAGATGAGCCTTTACCGGCTGCTGGGAGCGCGACGTTCCTGGGTGGCAAACCTGCTGCGGTGGGAGGCCTTTTTCCTCTGCTCGGGTGGGGCGCTGGCCGGGATTCTTGCAGCTTCCTGCGTTATTTTTCCTTTCAGCACGCTTATTTTCGACGGCCTTCAACTGCCGCACCTGGGCATATCCGGCGACAGTATCGCCGGATATGCCCTGCTCACCTTGGCAATATCCGGCCTGAGCGGGCCGCTGGCCTGCGCCAACACGGTCTGGTCACTTACCCGCTTTGACGTGTACAGCAGCTTGCGGGAGGCGGAGTAATGCGGCTTGAAGCGCAGCATCTGACAAAAAGTTACCGGCGGGGGCAGACGCATTTCAACGCCGTATACAATGCCTGTTTTTCTCTGGCCGACGGAGCCTTTGTCAGTCTGATCGGGCGTTCGGGCAGCGGAAAAACGACCCTGCTGAATATGGCGATCGGCCTCCTCAGTCCGGATTCAGGCGAAATCCTGGTGGACGGGAACAATCTGTTTTCCCTGGAGGATCGGCAGCGTAGCGATTTCCGCAATGAAAAGATCGGCTACATCCCTCAGGGCCGGAGTCTTTTGGGGAATTTGACGGCTCTGAACAATACGCGTCTGCCTTTTCACCTTCAACGTCGTTCGGGTGACAGTCTGCAAAAAGCGCGGGAACTTTTTATCCAACTGGGCATTTCTCATTTAGAAAACAGTTATCCGAAGGAACTTTCCGGCGGAGAACTGCGGCGAGTGGCGCTTGCGCGGGCTTTGATCAATTCGCCGGAGCTGATCCTGGCGGATGAACCCACCAGCGATCTGGATATTGATACGGCGCGGGAAATCTGGGAATTGTTTTCCCGCCTGAATGCGCAGGGCGTGTCTTTTCTGGTGGCAACCCACGACGTGGAACTGAGCCGTCGCGGCAACGCGATATGGCAAATGCATTCCGGCCGGTTGACCCTGGAAGCAGGGTAATTTTTTTGCGTGCTGATGGTCCGTATCTCCGCTTGACGCCGGGCTTCGCCGGGCATATTCTTACGTTAAGCCTTCCCTCTTCCGGGAAGGGACATGCCTGCCGTCTTCCTTCGTCTTCCTTTCGCCGAGGCTGAAGCATCCGGCGGACGAAGCCTGATGTGGATTGAACCATGTCCAGTTCCGATCGCAAGCGGGGGAGTACGCCCCCTGCAGAACCTCCGGGGCCGGGCGGGGCTATGCACGGAAGCGTCCTCGGCAAACGCTGCTTCGTACTCGACCTCGACGGTACGGTCTACCTCGGAAACAGACCCGTCAAAGGCGCTGTGGAGTTCATCAGGCGTCGATGGGACGACTGCGACTTTTATTTTCTGAGCAACAATACGTCACGCGGTCCTGCCGCCTACATAAAAAAACTCAGAAGCATGGGCATTCCGGCCGAGGCCGGGCAACTGCTTTCCCCTACCCTGCCGCTCGCCGCCTACCTGCGCAAAAGCGGCATCGAAAGGGCCTACCTTGTCGGCAACCGCGATTACGGCGCGGCCCTTGCCGAGGCCGTGCCCGAACTGCGCCTCGGCCCGGAAGACGCCCAGGCCGTCATCCTGTCCTACGATACGGAACTGACCTACGAAAAATTACGGATTTCCGCGCACCTGCTGCAAAAACCGGAAACAGTCTATCTGGCCACGCACCCGGACCCGGTCTGCCCCGACCCGGCAGGTCCCCTGCCGGATGTCGGCAGCTTTATCGCCCTTTATGAAAAAGCCGTGGGACGCTTGCCGGATCGCATTTTCGGCAAACCCGACCCGGCCGTGCTCGGGCCGCTGCCCTCGTTGTATCCGCGCGAAGCGATGGTCATCGCGGGAGACAGGTTGAGTACGGACAAAAAACTGGCCGACAACGCGGGCATAGATTTTATTCTGGTCCTGAGCGGCGAGGCGAAAGAAGAGGATTTGCTCGGTGAAGAGCGCCTGCCTTGGCGCATGGTGCGCGACCTGGGTGAACTGGGGGAAGACGGCATATGACGGACGGACGCGAAGTCCGCGTAGTAATTATCGGAGGAGGAGCTACCGGGGCCGGAGCGGCGCGCGATCTCGCCATGCGCGGCATCCCCGCCCTGCTTCTTGAACAGGGCGATCTCTGCTCAGGAGCCAGTTCGCGCTTCCACGGCCTGCTGCACAGCGGCGCGCGCTACGCGGTGGGGGACCCGGAAGCCGCGCGCGAGTGCATCGAAGAAAACAGGATACTGCGCCGTATAGCGCCCGCCTGCATTGAAGAATGCGAAGGCTGGTTCGTGCGGACCCGGGAAGACGACCCGGCTTTCGAAGCCCGCTGGACGGAAGCCTGCCGGGCCTGCGGCATAGACGTCCGGCAGATCGACCTCAGGGAAGCGCGCCGCCTGGAACGCGCCCTGACCCCGGAAGCGCATACCGTTTACCGCGTGCCCGATTCCGCCGTGGACGGCTTCCGCATGGTACGCCACAACGTGACGGCCGCCCGGCGTCTGGGCGGGCGGGTACATACCTATACGAAAGTCACGGGCATTGAAGTCGCACAGGGCGCGGTGCGTGGAGTTTGGGCCGCCGGCTTCGGCACCGGCGAAACGCGTTTTATCCCCTGCGAATACGTCATCAACGCCGCAGGCGCATGGGCGGGAGCAACGGCGGCCCTTGCAGGCCGGGCGGTTCCTGTGTCTCCCGACAGGGGACTGTTGCTCGCCTTCAACCACCGTTTTGTCGGGCGCGTGGTCAACCGGCTGCGCAAGGCGGCGGACGGGGATATTTTCGTCCCGCACGGCACGGTCGTCATTTTCGGCACCACGTCAACCCCTGTGCTGCGCCCGGACGACACGGACGTGGACCCCGCCGAGGCGCTGCGCCTGCTGGACGAAGGCGAAGTCCTTTTCCCCCGGCTGCGCGACTACCGCATCCTGCGCGCCTTCGCGGGGACGCGCCCCCTGTATTCCCCGGACCTTTCCGCAGGCCGCGCAGCCACGCGCAACTTCGTTATTCTGAACCATGAAGAGGACGGATTGAAGGGCATGGCCACGGTAACAGGCGGAAAATTCACCTCCTTCCGCCTGATGGCGAAAAAAGTCTGCGATCTAGCCGCGCGCCGCCTCGGCGTGGACGTGCCGTGCCGCACGGCGCTGGAACCCGTTCTTCCCGCGCCGTCAGCGGAGCTGATGCGCCGCGCGGGAAAAATTTTCCCGGCCGGAGGAGCGGCCCTTGCGGCCGCCCGCCTCGGCTACGGACTGGAAAAGGCCGTGGACGCGGCGGAAAGGTTCCCCTGGAAACGTTTGCTGCTCTGCGAATGCGAAATGGTGACCCTGGCGGAATTTGAAGCCGCCGTCTCCGAAGCGCGCGAACTGTCCGCATGTTCAGGCGCAGAGTCGTGTTCTCTGCGGAATCCTTCAACCAACTCCGCACAAAGCCCGCAAGCGCCTTTGCCTGCAAACGGAGAGCCGAGCCCCCCGCAAAGTCTTCCCGGCCGTTCCGGGCAAGGGCTGCCGACGCCGTTGCCCAGCGACGGAGACGACGGACTTCCGCAGAGTCCTCCGCCCGTATCCCTGAACGACATCCGGCGGCGGACCCGCATGGGCATGGGCACCTGCCAGGGAAACTTCTGCGCCTTGCGCGCAGCCGGCGCAACACTTGAGGCCGGGCAACAGCCGGAGCCTGATCCGCTGCGCATCCTGCGGGATTTTCTGGAGGAACGCGGGCACGGCATTCGTCCCCTGCTCTGGGGCAGGCAGTTGAGGGAGGTGGAGCTGGAGCGGGGCATATACTGCGCTTCCCTCAATGTGGACGGCGCGCAGCCGGAAAGCGGCGGCGCATGGAAATCCGATGCGGGCAAAACCCGGCCGGAAAGCAACAAGGCGCGGGAGTTGAATGTGGACGGCGCGCAGCCGGAGCGCAGCGCCGTGCGAAGGTCGAATGCGCGCGGAGCAAAGACGGAAAGCAACGGCGCGCCGGAATCGGCGGCGGGTACGTGCGTTGCGGCGTGTGCCGCGTCTCAGGGACACGCACACGACTACGGCCTGAAACACGCCGCCGACTACGACGTTGTCGTCGTCGGCGCCGGACTTGCAGGTCTTGTTGCCGCCCTGCGGGCCGCCGGACGGGGCAGGAAGACCGCCCTCGTGTCCTTCGGGGCCGGAACCGCGGCCATAGGCGGCGGGAGCATAGACATCCTGGGCTATACAGACGGCGAACCCGTCCTTGGGGATCCTTTCGTTGCCTTTAAGCGGCTTGCGCCGGATCATCCCTATGTTCTGCTGGGGGCGGAGGCGGCGGTGACGGCCGTGGACTTTCTCAAGGAGGCGACCGCGGCCGCCGGACTGCCTCTGCTTCAGGCCGGAACGAGGGAGTTCGGCAACGCCTGGCTGCCTACGGCGGCCGGGACGCTGAAGCCTGTCTGGCTGTCGGGACCGGGCATGAACCCGGAAAGCCTGCGCGCTGCGAAATCCCTGACCGTAATAGGCGTGGAAGGCATGAAGGATTTTTCGCCCCGCTTTGTTCTCTGCGGCCTGAAGCGGAATCCGTTTTTCGCCGGCAAAACCTTGTCCGCCGCCCTGCTGCCCCTGCCGTCTTTTTTTCCCGAAGCGGGCGGACGCGATGTGTCGATGCTTGATCTGGCCCGATTTCTGGATACGCAGAGCGGCCGCGCCTGGTTGCTGCGAGAGTTGCCGGGGGCCGCGGGCGCGGCGGACGCGGCGCTGCTGCCCTCCTTTCTCGGCGTGGGCGGCAGCGCGCAAACGCATGCCGCTCTGGAGCAGGCCCTGGGTATCGCCCTGGTGGAAACGGTCTGCATGCCTCCGGCCGTTACCGGCCTGCGCCTGCAGAACGCCCTGCGCCGCGCGTTGCGCCGCGCAGGCGCGGCCGTGTTCGACAATGTCCTGATAAACGGAGCCCTGACGGCCGGGCGCCGCTGCCTGGAACTCTCGGCCGAACGGGAAGGGCAACGGCGCGCGTTCAGGGCGGAGTCTTTCGTCATCGCCACCGGCGGCATCTTCGGCAACGGCATAACGACCGCGCCCGGCAAAGCCTTCGAAAGCATCTTCGCCATTCCCGTTCCGGCGCCGGAAAAGCAGGAGACGTGGTCCGGAGCGCGCTTTTTCGGGCGGACTAGGCACCGTTTCGCTTCCATGGGGGTTGTCGTCAACAGGGCCTTGCAGGCTGTGGACGCCGCCGGCGAACCGTTGTTGTTCAACGTGTTTTTCGCCGGCAGAACTTTGGGCGGCTATGATTTCGCGGCGGAAAAATCCGGAAGCGGCGTGGCGCTTACGACAGGCTGGTTTGCCGGGGGCAGGGCATAGATGGCGTTTTCGCCGTGTTGCAGTCAAACAGCGGGTATGCCGTGAGTCCGCACCATCGTTACAACCCCGACGACTGCACGGCCTGCGCCGTTTGCACCGTGCATTGTCCCGTTGCCGAAGCCACGTCCGCCTTCAGGGGACCAAAGCAGACAGGGCCGGCCTACGAGCGCTTCCGGCTGGCCGGGTTCGGCGACGATGACTCCATAACATACTGCTCCAACTGCAAAAACTGCGATATTTCCTGTCCTTCCGGGGTACCGGTCGCCGTGTTCAACATGCTGGCGCGGGCGGCGTACCGCGACAAACGAGGAACTGTCCTCAGGGATTTGCTGATCGGGCACGCGGGCGACATAGGGCGGGCGCTGCGCCGCGTCCCGGCCTGCGTACTGAACTTCGGCATGCAGAACTCCCTGACGCGCCGGTTGCTGGACCGCATCGGCCTGGACCGCCGCGCGCCGCTGCCCGCTTTTGCCCCCCTCGCCGAGCGGGACAGGCTGCGCCAAGGATCCGCGGCGGCGGCCGCGCCCGGAAGGCCGTCGCGGGCGGCGGCGCGCCGGGGCAAAGTCGCCCTGTTCCCAGGCTGTTTCGTCAACTATTATGAGCCGCGCGTCGGCTCGGCCGTCATCGGACTGCTGGAAAAGGCCGGCTATAACGTCATTGTGCCGGAAAGCTTCGTTTGCTGCGGTCTGCCCATGATCACCGGCGGTCTGATGTCCGCAGCCCTGAAACGGGCGCGGACCAACAGCCGTGAACTGGCGCGGCTGACCAGGCTCGGTATCCCGGTCGTTACTCCCTGCCCGAGTTGCGCCCTCATGCTCCGCCGCGAATACCGGGATCTTTTCCCCGAGGAAGAAGGACTTGCCGACAACTCCGCGGGCGTCCACGAAGCCTGCGCTTTTTTTTCGGGGTTGCAGGACAGGCGGGAATTTTCTCTTGCCGACGCACGTCCTGTACGGGCAACGCTCGCGTATCATGCTCCCTGCCATTTGCGGGCGCTCGGCCTGGGCCGGCCGGGTATTGAACTCTTGCAACGCATCCCCGGACTGCGTATAGAAGACATGGATGCGGGCTGCTGCGGTATGTCCGGCAGCTACGAACTGAAAAAAGGACATTACGATATCGGAATGCGCATCGGCGCCGCCCTGTTCGAGGCCGTCGATAAAAGCGGCGCAAAGATTGCCGTCAGCGAATGCGGCACATGTCGCGTGCAGATCGCGCACGGCGCCGGCTGCGCCGCTGCACACCCCCTGACGTTGCTTGCGGAATGCCTGGGTGTCACCGGCGCTTGAGCGGCATGTCACGATTTCGCGGTTCGCGCCTATTGACGCCATCGCATTCAAACGGGTTTGAATATCTGTACCGCCGCAACAGGCGTAAGGCCGCTGACGCTCTCCGGTCTCCCCTTTGCGGGGCGTAATTCTCCGAAACATTACAGGAGCGCCGGCGGCGTTGCGCCGCGGCGTAAATCGTATAAACTTCCAAAGAAGGAGCGCGTTATGAAAAAGCTTTGCGTGTGTCTTACTGTCCTGTTGTTGTGCGCCGGCGCGACGTCGGCAGCGGCCGCGGAGGCGCAGTTCGACAAAAAAGAGCTGCTGCCCGCCTACCGCTATACCCTTAAGGACTCCTTCGAGGTCAAAGGCCGGCAGGGAATCACCGTGGACGACAAATACTATTACGTCAGCGGCAGCAAGTCCCTCTACAAGTATGACAAGACGGGCAAACTTCTGCTCTCCGAAGAAAACCCCTTCGAAGGTTACGCCGTCCCCGCCAACCATATCGGCGACATCGACGTGTTCAACGGCGAATTGTTCATCAGCGCCGAGTGGTTTGAAGACGGCGTGGGCAAGGACATACAGATTGCCGTGCATGACGCGGAAACGCTGAAGTTCAAGCGTTCCTTCAAATTCGAGCCTGAATCCGGACAGGAGGAAGTCTCGGGCATCTGCGTGGATCGCGACAAGCGTACGGTATGGATGTCCTGTTGGGCCGTCGGCAAGGAAAGCGGTCCCCTGAAAGCCTACAGCGACAGATACCTGTACGAATACAGTCTGGACGACGGGCGTTTCCTGCGCAGGCTGCACCTGGCCCCCTCGCCGCAGTGGATACAGGGAGTCTACTATTACAAGGGCGCTCTGTTTGTTACAGCCGACGACGGCGAAGCCGACGACGACGCGCCGGATCACTTGTACCGCGTCAACGTGAAGAACAATGTCAACTATGCCCTGGTGACCGTGGAAAAAGCCTTCAGCGAAATCAAACGCCAGGGCGAGATAGAAGGACTGGCCTTTGACGAAAAAGCCGGCGAGCTGCTTGTGCTTTTCAACCGCGGCGCGCGCATTATCCTCGGTATGCCTAAAGGCTTTTATCCCGGCTACACCAAGGAAATCAGCGAAGTCTACCGCTTCAAAGTGAAGCAGGCAGGCAAAAAAGCGAAAGAAGCAAAAGAATAACCCGCCGCATCGCTAAAGCAGTTAACGCTTGAAACAGCCCGCTTCGGCGCTTAACCGCGCAAATAAATTGCGTCTGCGCCTTTGCGGCGGGCGTCCGCTCACGCGGCCGCCGGAGCAAGTTCAATGCGAAATCGCTCTAAAGTTTTTCCCGATATTGCAGATAAGGCTGGGTAAGCGCGACAATTTCGCCGAAGCAAGGAGAAACGGTCATGGAAACAGCCTACGCTGCGATTGCGCAGGGAGCGACAGCCCTGGCGACACAGGTAATACACGACAAAACCGCCGCGAATGTCATAACCGGAACAATGAACCGCCTGAATGCCGGAGGATTGGTCGGGAGTCAAAAACTCGAAGCCGACTTTCAGTTTCAGAAAGAGGTGTTGAGTGCGGCAGGCATCGGCGCCGGACTGGACGTGAGAGCCTGAGGGCTGCTGCATACGGAAAATTGCGGACGGGCCGCGCGGGATCCGCCATACGCATATTGAGTGGGGATCCCGGCCCGTTTCGGGATTGAAAAAACCGCCTGCGGTTCAATGAACCGGAAGCGGTTTTTTTTCGTTCTCATACCGATTCGGCATCAAAGGTTATGTCGCCTGACGGCAAAGAAAGCAGGCGCGTTGCGATTCGGGCTTGACCTTTACTGTGTTTTGCGTGATGCTTCGTCGAGGGAGCAAGTGATGAGGGACAGTAAAATTACCTCCGAAGCTTTGCGCTACTGGCTTGCCAAACGGGGCTTGACCCAGACGGCACTGGCCGAGAAAGCCGGACTTGCGCAGAACTACATATCACAGATCCGCGCGGGGACAAGGGCCGGTTCGCTGGATGCCCTTCAGAAACTGGCAACGGCGCTGGATCTCTCCCTGCCGGAATTTTTTGCCTGCCGCGACGAAGCCCGGCCGGACCTGGTGTTCGTAGAACGCCTCAAGGCCCGCCCGCGCGCCGGCAGCGGAGGTCTGGAGACCGATCCCGAGCCCGTTGGGCTGTACTCCTTCCACAGCAGTTTCATAGCCCGCAAACACGGGGACGAAGAAAGTATGAAACTGTTTGAGGTGGCCGGCGACAGCATGGCCCCCACCTTGATGGACGGGGACCTGATCATGGTCAACCTGCGGGAAAAAAACGTACGATCCGGATGCATTTACCTTGTGCGCATGGAGGACGAGTTGATGGTCAAACGCCTGGAAAACCGTCCCGGCGGGGTACTGCTCATTCGTTCCGACAACAGCGCGTACGAGGATATCCCCGTGAACAGGGGGACGGGCGCGGATGTCGAGGTACTGGGACGTATGGTGTGGAGTTGCCGGGAATATTAAGCGCGGTTTTCTGTTCAGGCGTTTTCCGCCGTTGAAAGCGGAAACGCTTTGGTGTATCGTGCGCTCGGCGGGATGAGGCTGCCGCCCCTTCCCTTTGCGTCCCTTTGCCGGGATCCGCATCAGCGACGGCAACGGATTATTGATACCGGCCTGCGGAAGAAGGAGGCTTCAGAATGCAAACGACGACGGCTCCCGCAAGGGACGATCTGGATGAGCGGCTTGCCGCGCGCGGCCTTAACCGGCGCGATTTCCTCAAATACTGCGCGGCCGTTGCGGCGGCCATGGGCATGGGGCCGTCATTCGCGCCTGAAGTCGCCCGCGCCGTGACCGGCGGGGCAGGCAGGCGCCCCACAGTCGTTTACCTGCACAACGCCGAGTGTACGGGCTGTTCGGAAGCCATATTACGCACATCCGATCCGTATATCGACGTGCTGCTTATGGACGCCGTGAACATGGTCTATCAGGAAACGATCATGGCCGCGGCCGGCGAAGCGGCGGAAAAAGCCCTGCACGACGCCGTGAACGGTCCGGACGGATTCATCGCCATAGTCGAAGGCGCGGTGCCCACCGCGGAAAACGGCGCCTGGGGCAAAGTCGGCAACCACACCATGCTGGAGACGAGCCGCACGGTGCTGACCAAAGCTCAGGCCGTCATCGCCTACGGCACCTGTGCCGCTTACGGCGGCATTCAGGCCGCCGCCCCCAATCCCTGCGGAGCCAAGGGCATAAACGACTGTTTCGGAGCCGAAGGCGTCAAAGCCGTCAATATACCCGGCTGTCCTCCCAACCCCATCAATATCGTCGGCACCATTGTATACTATCTAAAGAACGGCACGATTCCCGAGCTGGACGAACGCGGCCGGCCGCTGATGTTTTTCGACAAATCCGTGCATGAGTTGTGTGAGCGCCGCGAACATTTCGAGAACGGACGCTTTGCCCAATCCTTCGACTCCGAGGAGGCGCGGCAGGGCTGGTGCCTGTACAACCTCGGCTGCAAGGGGCCGAGCACCTACAACAACTGCCCCAAGGTTCTGTTCAACAGCGTGAACTGGCCCGTAGGCGCGGGGCACCCCTGCATAGGATGCAGCGAACCCGGCTTCTGGGACAAGATGACGCCTTTTTACCATGTCTGAGCCTCGGCCGGTGAGGGAGGAATATCATGGCAGAAGCTAAGTTTGATGCGTCCTACAACGGCCCGGTGGTCGTTGATCCACTGACCCGCATTGAGGGACATCTGCGCATAGAGGTGGAAGTCGAGGGCGGAAAGGTCAAAAAGGCGTACAGTTGCGGCACCTTGTTCCGCGGGCTGGAAATCATCCTCAAAGGCCGTGACCCGCGCGATGCCCAGCATTTTACGGCCCGCGCCTGCGGAGTCTGCACCTATGTGCATTCTCTGGCCACAACCCGCGCCGTGGACAATGCCGTCGGCGTAAAAATACCGCCCCTCGCCTCCATGATCCGCAAACTGGTGCTGGCCTCGCAGTTTCTGCACGACCACGTCGTCCACTTTTATCATCTGCACGCCTTGGATTTTGTCGACGTCACCAACTGTATCAAAGCCGACCCGGTCAAGGCGGCCAAAATCGCCGAAAGCATTTCGCCGCGCAAGACCAGGGCCGACGACCTCAGAGCCGTGCAAAATAAAATCAAAGCCTACGTCGAGAGCGGGCAGATCGGGCATTTCACCAACGCCTATTTTCTGGGCGGGCACCCGGCCTACAACCTGGAGCCGGAACTCGACCTCATCGCCACCGCGCATTACCTTGAAGCCCTGCATCTCCAAGTGCGTTCAGCGCGAGCCATGGCCGTGTTCGGAGGCAAAAACCCGCATCCGCAATTTATGGTCGTGGGCGGCGTCAGTTGTTACGACGCCCTGAAAGCGGAAAAAATCGACGAGTTTCTGAAGTTGGAACTGGAAAGCGTCAAATTCATCAATGAGGTCTATATTCCGGATTTGTTGGCCGTTGCCGCCCGTTACAAGGAGGTCGCGACTTACGGCGGAACTACGAACTTCATCACCATGGGCGAATATTTTACGGACGATACGGACCTTAAGTCCGGCTATTTCCCGCCCGGCCTGATCTATGACCGCGATCTCGGCAAGGTTGCGGACTTCGATCCGGACAATATTCGCGAGCACGTCGCGCACAGTTGGTTCAAAGGCACGGACGCGATGTATCCTTACGAAGGCAAGACGGAGCCTGTCTTCACCGATCTGCACGGCGACGGGGACCGTTATTCCTGGTCAAAAGGACCGCGCTACAACGGGAAAGCCTGCGAAACCGGACCTCTGGCCCAGATGCTGGTGGCCTATGCCGCCGGGCATCGCGAGGTCCGCGCGGTGACGGACACGGTACTCAAAACACTGGACATCGGCCCGGAGGCCCTGTTCTCTACCCTGGGGCGCACGGCTGCGCGCGGCATTGAAACGGCGGTCGTCGCCGGGCAGATTGAAAACTGGGTGCGCGCTTTCCGGGAACAGCTTGCCGCAGAAAAGAACCCCAAGCTCGTGGAAAAATGGGAGATGCCCAAGTCGTCGCGCGGTGTGGGTTTCTGTACGGTTCCGCGCGGCGGACTTTCCCACTGGATCGTCATTGAGGACGGCAGAATAGCCAACTTTCAGCTTGTGGTGCCCACCACCTGGAACATGAGTCCCCGTGACGCTTCAGACGTCATGGGGCCCATAGAGGAAGCCCTGACGGGCACACCCCTTGCGGACCCCAAGCGGCCCGTGGAAATTCTGCGCACTGTGCATTCCTTTGACCCGTGCATTGCCTGCGCCATACACGTCATTGATCCGAATTCAAACGAGAAACGCGTCTTCAGGGTACTGTGACGCTTCCTGAATTTTCCCCGCAAACAGGACAGGTTCAGTACACGTCGGCGAGGGGGCGCCGCCCCCTCGCCTGTTTACGGCGCTGAGTTGTTTTGCGGAAAGAATTTCCTGATTATGTACCATGTTCAGCCACTCTTCCCCGATCTGAAAAACAGATCTTTTTTTGAAACCAAAGAGTCCTGAACACCTTGAAAACCTGCTCAATTTCAGGGAGAGATGAGTGAGCCTACCCCCCTCTCCGTCATTCTGAGCGAAGCGAAGAATCTGTCTTCCCGGCTTCGAAAGGCATAAAGACGGATTCTTCGCTTCGCTCAGAATGACCTTTCCCTGCGCGCCGGCGCGAAAGTAGCCGAACATAGTACGCAATCAGGTAAAAATCAGGTAAAAATAATTAACTCGCCGGGTTACAAGTAAAGAGCGCCGGCGGTTCCGCGTTGAAATTGCTCCGGGATACGGCAACGCTCACCGCATTGCGGAGCTGTTCCCTACTACGGCCACATACAGCCGTCCTTCCTCTATCCGGCCGTCCGCGCCGTACAGAAACCAGGTAAAATATTCCCATACCGGCCCGCTGCCGTCGCGATCCGCCTCGTATTCAAATTCTCCGTCGCGCGCGACGCGCAACTCGCCGAAAAATCCGCGGCTCACCACGCCCTCCGGACCGATTCCGACGGCATCCCCGCCGCCGGCCGACACCCCGGAAAAGAGCGCGCCGCCGGGCGTACCGACAGCGTCAAAAGGAAAACAGCCGTGCAAAGTCTCACCCCTCGGCACCGTGCGGATCGCTTCCCCTCCCGCCGCCGGTACGAATTGCCCGTCGGCCGGCGGGACAACCGCTTCGACGCCTGAAGACGTAGGTTCCTCAATGTCTGAGCGGGCAGGCGCCGGCCCGGTCACATGAGCAAAGCTCCTGCCGGGCCGGCCGGCCGGCTCCGGGTACGGCGCGCGCGCGCCCGCCTCTTCGGCCTCTTCGCTGTCGGGCAGGCCGGCATACTGTGCCGCGCTTTCGCCGCCCTGACGGGCAATGCCGCGCGTTTGACCTCGGCCTGCGCCGTCGGGCCGGGTGACGGGCGCGGCGACCGTGAAACGCACGGTTCCATGCGTTTCCCGTTCCTCTTTTGAATAAAAATTTTTAATGGTCGCGGCAAAGGCCACGCGTACTGTTCCTTCCCATTCGCCTGCGGGAGAAAAGGCTATACCGGCCGGGTCGAAATCGTCACCGCCCAGGCTCACGGTACCGTCCGCGTCCGCAGCGACCGGTTCTCCCCGATATACGATACGTCCCCTGGACGGATCAGGGGCCTGGAAACGCAGCCCTGTGATCGCGTCGCCATTGCCGAGGGCCGGAAAATCCATGCTTGCGCCGGGGTTGCGCGGGCGCGATGCCGTGTTGCCGTCGCCGGTGTCCGCTGCGGCGGCCGGTTCTTCGTTTATGATTTCCGTGCGTATGCCGTTTACCGCCGCTCCCGCGCGCGCGTCGGCGCGGCGGGAGTCTCCGGCTGTGTGAATTTCCAGAAATGCGCCCCGCGACAGGCGCGTTTGCGGACGTATGCCGCTGTGCCGATCGGGGGCCGGGACGGCAAAACTGTGGAACAGGATGCGGGCTTTGCCGCCTTTCTCCGGAGGGATAAGCATCAACCGGAAATCGGCTTTGCCGTGCGCCGGAGCGTAGTCTATGCGGCAGTCGGGGGGAAAGCTGAAATGCAGCAGACCGTCCGGGGCCGCGGGCAGCGCGGGGTTGAATTTCAACACGACGTGGCGGTGATCCGACCGGGCCGGGCCTGTAAGCTCGGCGGCGGCATGCATGCACGGGAAAGGAAGGACCGCGCCGGCATTGCCGGAAAGCAGGCCGCCGGCGCTGCGGCGCAGGTCCGCGCCGTCGATCGGCAGGTCCGCGGGCATATCCCGGTCGGAAAAAACGCCTCTGCCCGGAATGCTCCATCCTCGGGGCAGGCTTATGATAAGGCCGAGCAGATCGCTGCCCGCATGAGGGATGAAGGCGTGCCCGGCCGCCGCGATTGCCTCGCCGCGCGCAGCGCCCGGCATGTCGTCCGCGCCATGTTCGCGGACGCGGCACGGTTGCGCGCCGGGGGCGTCGCCGGTGCCGGAGGCTGCGGCATGTTCGGCATCCGGGCGATGCCGCGCATCGGAGGCGTTGCCGGCGTCGGCGAAGACAAGCCGCGGAACCGGGGGAGGCAGACAGCCGGGAGTTCGGCGCGCGGGCCGCATGAACGGCGGCACCGGCAGTTTTTGCAGAATGGGGTCCAGGCAGCGCGAAACGGGGGCGGCAGTTTTCATTTTGGACAGGATATACGCCGTCATGCCGCTTTTACACGCCTCCTGCGCCGGGGGCGCTGTCTGAAGCGGTTCCTTTCCGTCATTCCGAGCCTCGGTCTGAACAGGACGAAAGGCCGCACTTTCGCCGCCAGGCGAAGAAGCCGGCGGCGAGTTTTCGGCTTGCGGCGAAGCAAAGACGCCGGATTTCCGTTCCCGGCTTTTTCCGAAAGGCGTCAGGACGTATTCTTCGCTTCGCTCAGAATGACCTCCGGGTATTGCAATTTCGCAATGGTATAGTTTATGCGACCTAAAATAGGTCCGATATCGACAGGCCCGCCGCAAAGAAACGGCTTTTTCGCCGTATCTGCCGTATTTTCTTCTCTTCTTCCGCATAGTTCAGGTTCGCGCCCGGACGCAGAAATACGCAGAGGGAAGCCGCCCGGCCTCCCCCTGCGTGTTGTCGGTTTTTTCCGTGCCGCCTGTCCCGCGCTCTACCCTTGATAGTTCTCCAGCATGGTCTTCAGTATTTCGGCGGCATCATCATGGGATGTCGGAATAGTATATGCCTCGCTTCCTTCAGTATTGTTGAATGTTACGTTGATGATATCTGTGGATTCACCGCCTTCTGTTTGAGTTTGAGTAATGGTAAGTATGAGGCTATCGCTTGAAAATTCGGCTGCGAGATTGCCATATGTGCCTAGGGTAAGCTGTAATGTGTGAGTTTCACTTTGCCAATCGTTCAGCGACAGATCACTGAAGAGAGCATTCAGCTCGTCCGTGCCGGACAGCAAATCTGAAAAACTCAGATGATCTTTGCCGTACTCGAAGTCTGTGATGGTGTCCACATTGCCGCCGACAAGAGTTTCAAACATAAAGATGTCGTTGCCATCGCCGCCGTAAAGCGTGTCGTTGCCTGCACCGCCGGAAAGGGTGTCGTTGCCTGCTCAGCCGGAGAGTGTGTCGTTACCAGCTCCGCCGGAGAGCGTATCATTGTCCTCGCTGCCGAGTATTTCTTTGCCGGCATCGCTGTCCAGTGTACCGTCGAGCGACGTAGGGGCTGCGGCCGCTGCCGAAGCTGTGACAGTCGCCTCTTCACCGGCAGCGCCAAAGGAATCGCTGTCTACCTCACTCGCCGGACTCTCGGCGGAGGTGACGTTATCGGACGTGTTTTTGTGGAGCGTGAACGTGAAGTTTTGCTCCAAAGTGTCTCCGTCCGCGTCCATGAAAGTGACAAGGAAGTTGAAGGAAGTATTACCGGAAGGAATGTTGTCCGCCTCGGACTGGTCTGGCTTGAAGACCCACGTGCCGTCGGCGTTGAAAATTATTTGGCCGAATTGCAGAGCAAAGGAAAAGGACTCCATCGTGTCGGCAGTACTCTTGCCGATGTTGCCGTCAGCGGCTTGCGGGAAGCCTGTCTCGCCGTCAATTTCGATGCCATAAAGAAACCCTTCCTCCGCCGCTTCCTCTTGCGCAGTATCGCTCAACAATTTCACTTTCGCCACAAAGGCCCTGTCCCCGATCACGCCATCGGCCGTAACGGGCAGGCCGATGTGCCCGTTGATGCCGACAGTGCTGACCAGTGTATCGGCGTAGAAGCTGACTGGCACATCCGCAGGAATGTACACATGTTTAGCGTCTGACTCCCCCAGAGTGCCGGTTATGTCTTCAATGTCTGCATTATTTTCAGCAGCACCGGCGATGCCAACCGTGTACACGTCAAGTTTCTTAAGTTGCGCATCGGCAAGTGTATTGATGTAATTAGTCCAAGCAGTATTGCTTGCTTGCCCTGACGTCGGAACACCATCTGAGAAGAAGTAGGCCCGGACCTGGTCATCGCTGGTCATGAAAGATTGAACGATACTCAAGAAACTGTTAAGACCTGCGCCGTAGTTGGTGCTGGCGAGGAAGGTTACGCCGTTGCTATGATAAGATTCTGTATGCTGGATAATGTAGTTGCCATCAGTATCTTTCACATAGTTGCCAGAAATATCCGTTTGAAATGCAAGCGTATGGCCGTTATACAGCTTGCCGATCTTTGTAAGCGCCTCGTCAAGCGTCAGGGACTCGCCCAAAGCCACGCTAGTGGTGTTGTACCCGACCAGAGAGACTCGAATTTTGTCCGCTCCGGCTTGGTCAGCGTATTCCATGAGCATTTTCATCATGGCCACCTGCGTGGCGTAGATGCGGCTGTCCATATATAGGGCATTTGCATTGCCGTTGCCGGATTCCGCGGTGCTGGAAAGCATACTGAGCGAGAGGTCGATGCACATTGCCAGCTTGTAAGACGCAGTCACCTGCTCGTAAGTTACGGTACCTGACATGTCGGAAGGAGTGCCAAGTCCATCGTCCTGGACCTTGACGGTAAGGACTTGTTCAAAGCCTAAGACGTTGAATGTGAACGAATCAACGTCTTTGGATTCATCCCAGTCGTTTGTTAGGTAGTCTGCTTCTCCCTGTTCAAACAGACTGGGGTTATAGTCCTCCTTGGAAGCGTTCTCGGTATGCTGGGCGTAATTTTTTTGCAACGTATACTTGTACTCAAGCGTATACTTGCCATCTGGGTTCGATTGGGAGAGGGTCACGGTCAGCACGCCGGTAGGAGTAGTAATGGATTGCGGTCCATTTTCATTCAATAAGTTGCTGTATCGGTCTACGGTTTTTGGGACACATTTTTATCAATCAAGCAGCCTTCGTCAGGCAGGCCATTTGTTGAGCCTTGACCTGAGCAGG
>JAISMY010000116.1 GCA_031276485.1 Desulfovibrio sp.
TTTGCTTTCAGCAGAAAGCACAGCGGCAGGAGTCAAGTGCTTCTCATGAGGGGGTCTGGGGGGAACTATTCCCCCCAGCGGGGTTTGGGGCGGAGCCCCAATAAATCAGTGCTTTCTCATTTTTTACAGCATATATCAGTATATCCCTGGATTGATGAGGCCGAAGCCGCCTTCTTTGCGCCTGTACAGCACATTGATGCGGTCTGTTTCGGCGTTCAGGAAAATGAGCACCACATCGTCCCGTTGGCCGAGTTGCAGGGCGGCTTCTTCCGCATACATGGGTTTGGGTTCGACATGTTCCGTCACGATCACTGCGGCGGGAGCGTCGGAATTGTCCGCCGGAAGCGTTGATTTGAGAGTATCGTCAAGATTACGACGTAGTTCGCGGCGTTTTTCCTTCATGCGGTCGTTGTGTTTTTTCAGCCGGGCTTCAAGTTTATCTTGAACCAGGTCAACCGTGGCGTACATGTCGGACGACTGTTCTACGGCAGAAACGGAAATGTCGTCACTGAGCAGTTGCACATCAGCCTTGTGGCGGAATTTGTCAACAGTGAGTACGACGGTCATTTCCGTATCTTCGCTGTTACGCAAAAAGCGCTCCAGTTTTTGGAAACGGCGTTCGGCGTAGCGGCGCAGGTGGTCCGAGGGTTCAAAATTCTTGAATGTCAGTGCGATATTCATCATCTAACCTCCGTTGTCGGACCTAAAAATATTTTTTTCTTTTGGATGATGATGCCAATCCCAGGGCGGTGCGGTATTTTGCCACTGTGCGGCGGGCGATGTTCACGTTAAGTTCTTCTTTAAGAAGTTCACCGAGTTGTTCATCGCTCAGAGGTTCCTCCGGATTTTCAGACGAAATACGTTGTTTCAGCAGCGCTTTCACGCTTTCCGAGCCGACATCGCTGCCGTTGTCCACGGAAAGCGCGCTGTTGAAAAAAAACTTCAATTCATGGATGCCGAAGGGCGTTGCCGCGTATTTGTTGGAGGTAATGCGGCTGACCGTAGACTCGTGCATGTTGATGTCTTCGGCGATATCTTTGAGAATCAATGGCTTAAGATATGCTACGCCGTGCAGGAAAAAATCTTTCTGGAAGCGGACTATGCTTTCCATGACCTTGTACAGCGTTCTTTGGCGTTGATGGAGACTTTTGATGAGCCAGGAAGCCGCGCGCATTTTTTCCTGAAAATATTCTTTGTCGGCGTCTTTTGCGGCCCGCAGGCCGGTTTCGTACAACGACGAAAGCTGGAGTTTGGGCAGACCGTCTTCGTTCAGGACGATGATGAATTCGTCATCCATGCGATAGACGTAGACATCGGGGGCGACATACATCGGTTCTCCTCCGCCGAAGCCCGCGCCGGGCATGGGGTCCAGGCTGCGGATGATGTCCAGATACTCTTTCAGGTCTTCAGGGGTGAGTTTGAACTTGCGCAGCAGGGGCTTGTAACGCCTCGCCTCCAGGTCTCCGAGGTGTTCGGTGACCAGGGCGAGCAGAATAGGGTCGCGTTGATAATTCATGACTTCAAGCTGGACGGTCAGGCATTCCTGCGGCGTGCGCGCGGCAACGCCCACTGGGTCGAAACGCTGGACGATCTTCAATACCCTTTCCGCTGCGGCGGTATCCGTTCCCGCAAGGGCAGCCAGTTCATCAACGGAAGTCTGCAGGTACCCGGATGAACTGAGATTGCCGATTATGGCTTCACCGATGCGTTTTTCCTGTTCCGTAAGCTTGGAAAGGTGCAACTGCCAGCCGAGGTGGCTCTCCAAAGTCGGCTTGCCGGCAAAGCGGCTTTCAAATCCGGAGCCGTCTTCCGGGCTTTCGAATTCGCGGACGGAAGATTGGCGCGTCGTGCTTGAAAATTCGCCGAGGTAATCTTCCCAGTCCGCGTTGCGCGCTGCTTCGACGGTATATGCCTCGCGGTCCTCTTCCCGGCCGTCCCGGCGTTCCTCGGCAAGTTGGGGCGTTTCTTCAAGTGATTCTTCAAGAAAGGGGTTTTCCTGCAATTCCTGCTGTACGGCTTCCAGCAATTCCATGTGCGAGAGCTGCAACAGCTTGATGGCCTGCTGCAGTTGAGGCGTCATGATCAACTGCTGCGTCAGTTTAAGCTGTTGTCTCAGTTCGAGAGCCATGAAAAGTCCGCCATGAAAAGTCCTTGGAGATTCCGTCTGACCGACAGTATGCCATGCTGCCGGCTTTTATGCAAGTGTCGTGCCGGATTTTCGTCACTCGGCACTCGCGATATCTCCCCAGACGGCGCACCGTTCCATAACCAGGAGGTTTTCCACATGCCGGGTATAGGGGAACATATCCGCAAGGAAAGCTTTTCACCGCGCGCCGGACCGGCGACAGGAGGGCGACATCCCCGGCTTGGCGGGGGACATCGCAGGACAGATAGAGCAGGCGCTCGGCCGGGACTTCCCGCAGCATTGCGAACACGTCGGCGCTCAGACCTGCCCACGGGGGGTCGACTACGATCAACTGCGGAGTAGGAAGACCGCGCATGCGTTCGGGGCCGGGACTGCCCTGGTGAAAAAAAAGAGGATTTCAACAACAGAAGCGTAAAGGATGTTTTTCCCGACCCTGCGGATTGCGGCAGTCACGGTGTCGGCCGGGCAGCCCGCCGTCCGGAAGGACAACCCTGCCCTCGCGCCGGGCTATCCCCGTGCCGTTTACGGAAAGATCCGAAACTGCCGCAGGGCCGATAATGCCGCCCCGTTCAAGGGCAGGCGGGAGACAGGCGTTCAAACCTCTACAGCCATCGGAACCAGTCCCGCCATGATCCTTCACGCTCACGGCGCGTTTCTTCGGATTGCTTCCGGCTGTTCAGAATGAAGGCGGCATTTGCTTTTTCACGGGCATGCTCATAGATGTCGGGCACGTCTGCAAAGTTGTCCACGATGGTTTTGTACCTGGCCATAGCGGAAGCGTAACGCCCCATGCGGAAATAAAAATCTGCGTAAAAAAGCTCGTGCTCCGCCAGTATTTTCCGGCATTCCTTCATCTTATCCACAGCCACTTCGGCATATTCCGTGCCTGGATAACTTTCGATCAGGCGCTGAAAATACGAATAGGCTTCTTCAATCTGGTCCGCAGGCCTGTCTATGGAAGGGTAGCCGTTCATGTCTGCCATGCCGATGTGATACAGAACATAGGGAACGGCCCTGTGGCGCGGATGCAATGCCTCGAACTCCTTGTAGGCGTCCACGGCCTGCATCCATTCCTCATCCAGAAAATAGCAGTCCGCCAGGGAAAGTTCGGCTTCAACAGCATAAGGGCTGAACGGATAGTTGTCTTTAAGTTTGGAAAAATATCCGCTGGCCGCGATATAATTTTTTTCGCGTACCGCATCATTGCCTGCTTCAAAAAGCTCCTGGGCGGTATCTTCGCCCGGAGGCAGATAAAACCAGTCGATTATGCCGCAAGCGGAAAAAAAGACGCTTGCCGCGCAAACGGCGGCCATGTGCAGTAGTTTAGCGCGCATTGCCTTGTTCCAGGTAGCTGTTGGCCGCATTCGCGGCTGTCGCCCCGTCGCCCACAGCCGTCACCACCTGCCGGCACAACTTTGAGCGTATATCGCCCGCGGCGAACACGCCGGGGACGGAGGAGCGCATTTCGGCATCCGTGACGATGAATCCTTGTTCGTCCAGAACAATTTCAGCGGGGAGCACGGGCAGGACGGGTTCAAAGCCGATAAAAATAAACAGGCCATCCACGGGCAGAAATTCCTCGGTCCCCGCAGGCAGGCGTTTCAGCGTGACGCCTTCCAGCTTGTCGATGCCGTGCAGCGCCGTGACAATGCTGTTGTATTCCATGACAACATTGCCCGCGGCCTTGATCTTGTCCACGTACACGGGAGCGGCCCGGAAGACGTCGCGGCGGTGAATGAGGTGCAGTTCGGCAACGGTTTTCGTCAAATGCAACGATTCCTCCAGCGCCGAATTGCCGCCGCCGACCACTCCCACCCTGCGGCCGCGAAAAAAATGACCGTCGCACATGGCGCAATGCGAAAGGCCCCTGCCGAGCAGCGCGTCCTCACCGGGAAGACCCAGCTTGCGGTAGCCGACCCCACAGCAGAAGATCACGCAGCCCGCTTCCAACTTTTCTCCGTCAACCGTGAGAACCCAGCTTTTACCTTCCCGGCGCAATTCTGTGACCTCGGCTCGGATATGGGTAAGATTGGCATAGGGTTCAAGCTGATACGACAACAAATCCGCGAGTTTATATCCTTTGATGCCTTCCGGAAAGCCGGGGTAGTTTTCTATCTCGAAGGTTGTCAGTACCAGACCGCCGGGCGCAGATTTTTCCAAAAGGACGGTTTTTACGCCGAATCTAGCCAGATACAGGGCTGCGGCAATGCCTGCGGGGCCGGCCCCGACGACTGCGGCATCACAGCGCGTCATCCGCCGAGACCTTTCTGCTCGATAAGATCCTTCAGGCTGTTTTTCGAAACGGCACCCACAACCTGTTCGACGACCTGTCCGTTCTTGAAAAGCAGCATGGTCGGGATGGAGCGGATATTGTAATTGCCGGCTGTGGCCGGGTTGTCGTCTACATTCATTTTCAGCACGGCCACCCTGCCCTCGTATTCCCTGCCGAGTTCTTCGACGACCGGACCGACGGCGCGGCAGGGCCCGCACCAGGGTGCCCAGAAGTCGACGAAAACCGGTATCGGCGAATTAAGCACTTCTTTTTCAAACTCGTTGTCGGTAAGAGCCTTGACCATAATGCCTCCCTGTCGCCCTGGACGCGCTTTGCCGTAAATTTGCAGCCTGCCGAAAACTTTCGGCTCGAAAAAAAGTGCTTGAAAATAGTCCGCGCATGCTGCGCTGTCAACAGCCTAATTCAAGGCTGCGCGCCGTTCCGCTTTTTTTCCTAACTACGTCTTTTTTCAATCTATCGCTTTGACGGCGCTTGACCGTCCCCCATCCTTCTGCTAGCGTTTATACATATTGCCGCTAAATAAAAAGCGGAAAGTAAACGTGATGAAGCCGTTTTCTTTCCGCGGCGGCGTTCTTGGGATTGTAAGCGGATGCGCCTTTCCGAAATATTCGCGGGAGTCGACAGACGTTTTCTGGATGACCTGTCCAGAGCGGGAACCGTCGGCCTGCACATGGTCAGCGGCATAATCGTCGGGACGGCCGTCGGCTACGGCCTGGACGCCTGGCTCGACAGCTTTCCCTGGTGCAGCGGAATTTTTATGCTTCTCGGTATTGTGTCCGGCTTCAGAAACGTGTATCTTGACGCGAAAAAATTGACGGAAAACCGGGAAAAGGATGAGGTG
>JAISMY010000105.1 GCA_031276485.1 Desulfovibrio sp.
TGAGAGTGTACATCAACGGATAGATTTTAGGCGCAAAAATATTATAAAACCAGCATGTTGCCGGGATGTTTCTCAACACCTCGGCACAACTCGAAAAAACTTGTAATTTTGGGATGTTACTATGATTGTACCTATCCATAGATAAAAACTCTCAAAATTTTCTCAAAAAAGTCTGAAATGAGAATTGCTGCTGCGCGTACAGGGCCGCCCGGCCTGATTTTGCTTGCCGGCAGGCGAGGATGCGGGTACTGAAAACAAGCCTGCGCATTACGTGTCGTCCCGGTCGACCGTAGTACGCGAAACCGGAGCGCCTGTGCCCCGCCTTTGAGACGCGCCGTCACTGCGCGGAAACCTTCCCGCCGCGCAAACAGGGGGCGGGTTTGAGCAGGCGTGAACGCGTTTCCTGTAGTACATCCCTATGCCGCGAGGTGCATATGCAAAGTGCCGTTGCCGTTTCCTACGAACTGGACGATACCGCTGAAGCCGCCCGTGAACTCGTTGCCGCCGTCAAAGAGCGGCTTGCTTTCAAAAAATACGCCGCCGGCATGCTCCTGTGCGATGCCGATACCGACGGCGCAACGCTCACCGGAGCGTTGCGGGATGCGCTCGGCATAGAGGTCGCGGGCATGACGACCCTTGCCGCCCTCAACGAAGACGGACGTCTGACAGCGGCGGCGATGCTGACCGTGTTCACCGCCGATGATTGCCTGTTCCGCGTTGCCCTTGCAGATTCCCTGCTGCAGGGAGACCATGAGCGGAAAATTGCCCGGGCAGGCATGGACTGCCTGCCGCAGGATACGTCCGCGGACGCCGCACGGGGGCTGTTGCTTGCGTTGTGTCCCGGCGGCATGCCCTTTTCCGGCGATGTCTATCCGGATGTGCTTGCGCGGGTGCTGACGGATACCCCCGTCATCGGCGGAGCGGCTTCGGACGATTACGACTATGCGCGGGCGCGGGTGTTTCTTTCAGGCGAAGAATACAAAGATGCCGCGGCATTCATCGGCATATGGGGGAACGTCAGGCCGGTGTTTTCCCTGCGCCACGTCACGTCGCGCTTTGCCGAACAGATTCGCCGCGTCACACGGTCCGACGGCAATATCGTATATACCGTCGGCGACGAAACCTTTATTCATTACCTCGAAGGGTTCGGCCTGAAAACGGATGTGCCCGATCCCCTGCTGGCGTTTACGTCCTACCCGATGATGCTCATTCGGGAAAAAAGCGAAGAAGTGCCTCTCATGCGCCATATCTCCGGTCTGAACCACGCCGACGGCTCAGGGTCTTTTTTCGGCAACGTTCCGGAGGGCGCGCTTGCCAATATGTGTCTCATAAATAAAAACGACATCCTGTCCTCCTGCCGGGATTCCATGAACGCCCTGCTGGAAGAGGCGAAGCTCCAGCCTGATTATGACTATTCCACCATAGTGTGCATATCCTGTTGCGGGCGCGCGGTCATCCTGGGCGCAGACGCGGGCGCGGAAGGACGGGCGGCGGCGGAAATGCTGCCCGAGGGACTGTCGCTCGCGGGCGCATATTGTCTCGGCGAGATCAGCCCCACGCTCTGGAAGGGCGGAAAAGTCTCCAACAGGTTTCACAACTGCTCCATTGCCTTCTGCATGTTGTGAACAATGTCCGAATACCTGCTGCATTCCATATGTTGCCGGACGGTAATGCCGGGATGTCCGCCGTGTGCTGTATATTGGGACCGGCAATACCGGAAAGCCTGCATATGTTGTAGGGAGTCCCCCGGCAAAGCCGGGGGCTTACCAATTTTTTGTTACGCCGTTGAGGTAAATGCATGGCGCTTGAAAATGAAACAGACCGGCAGAAATCATATGCCCGTATGGAGAGGGCGTACAAGAAACTCGAGCGCGATTATCAGGCCCTTGCCGTCATGCACGAGCAGACCGAGCGCCTGCGGGACGCAAACGAAGCGGCCAAGGAATTGTCGAATTTTTACACGCGCCTGTTGTTGAAGAACACGCCGGCCGTTGCATTTATGCTGGACCGCGAGATGCGTTTTGTTCTCGGCAGCGATAAGACAGTGGAATTTCTCGGTAAGCTCGATATGCGCGAAATAGTGGGACTTCCTTTCACTGCGCTGTTTGCCTCGCTTATGCCGGACGACTGGCTTGCCGAGATGAACAGCAGATGTGCAGAGGTTATGCAGAGCATGCAGGCGACGAATGCTGAGGAACAGGTATGCCTGCGCAGCGGCGCGAAAATGGTCTTCCAGAGCATGATCTCGCCCGCTGAAGAAAACAGCGGCGTTTGCCGCGGCGTTGTCGTTGTGATGAACGACATCACCGAATTGTCGAGCGCCAAAGAAAACGCACTGCGCGCCAGTCGGGCGAAAAGCGATTTCCTTGCGAATATGAGCCATGAAATCCGCACGCCCATGAACGCGATTGTCGGCATGACCATTTTGGCCAAGTCGTCTTCAGACGTCGACAGAAAAAATTACTGCCTGGACAAGATAGAAAACGC
The DNA here is from genome assembly GCA_031276485.1 of Desulfovibrio sp. Classification (GTDB taxonomy): domain Bacteria; phylum Desulfobacterota; class Desulfovibrionia; order Desulfovibrionales; family Desulfovibrionaceae; genus Frigididesulfovibrio. The sequence goes on from JAISMY010000105.1 coordinate 2,488, forward strand.
TTCCATGCATCTGCTCGGCATTATCAATGATATTCTGGATATGTCGAAGATAGAGGCGAACAAACTCGAACTTTCTCATGAGAATTTCAATTTCGAAGTCATGCTGCAGAATGTGATGAATGTCGTCAATGCCCGCATGGCCGAAAAGCGGTTGCAATTCACCGCAAGCATTGACGAACGCATTCCGCCCGTGTTGAGAGGGGACAGCCGGCGTCTGGCCCAGGTTCTCGCCAATCTGCTGGGCAATGCCGTGAAATTTACTCCGGAACACGGGAGCATCAGCCTTGAAGCGCGTTTGACATCGACGTACGGCGCAGGCTGTGTCCTGCAGATCAGCGTGGCGGACACCGGCATAGGTATCGACAAGGATGTGCTTTCACGGTTGTTTACCTCCTTCGAGCAAGCCGAAAGCGGCATATCGCGCAAATTCGGCGGCACGGGTCTCGGCCTGGCCATATCCAAACGCATTGTCGAAATGATGGACGGCAGGATATGGGTGGAATCGGAACCGGGCAAGGGATCCGTCTTTACCTTCACGATACGGGCCGAACGGGCCGAACAGGACGCTGCGCCCGACGACTCTCCGCCCGCGGGCGACGTCGCGTCTGTCGGCGAGGATGACGATGCGCAGGCAGACGCAACCGATCAGTTTGCCGGCCGCCGGGTGCTTCTTGCCGAGGATATCGACATCAACAGGGAAATTGTCGTCGCGCTGCTTGAGCCGACGGGCCTGACCGTAGACTGCGCGGAAAACGGCGCGGAGGCCCTGCGCATGTTCAGCGGGCGGCCCGAGTACTATGACCTGATTCTCATGGATGTGCAGATGCCGGAAATGGACGGCTGTGAGGCCACGCGCAGAATACGCGCGCTGCAAACAGCGCGCGCGCGCGAGATACCCATTGTCGCCCTGACCGCCAACGCCTTCCGTGAAGACATTGAGCGCTGTCTTCAGGCCGGCATGAACGAACATCTGGGCAAGCCCCTGGACTACAACGTCGTTACGGCAGTGCTGAGGAAATACCTTCTCTCCTGTCCTGAAGGGAAAAAAACTCCGTGTCGCGCCGCGTCCGGTCGGCAGGTATGAAAAACACTACGTTGCAAACACGGGCCGCAGGCGATCCTTCCTCTGATACCGGGAATGTCGCCCCCGGTAAAACCCCGGCGCGTCCAGGCGATTCCGACGCTTCGCGTGTCGCGGCGCAGACTTGCCGCGCTCCGGCGTCCCGCCGGGAGGACTCTTTGCCGGACCTGCCGGATCTCGAATTTCCCGAAGTTCAGATGGAGTTGTTCGATCCGGCCGTGCATCTGCGGGGCGAGAGGCCGCTCCAGGGCGACGATGCCGCCGGGGACCGCCTTCCCCTGGCTCAGGCCGCGCGGCATAATTCCCGCTGCGCGCTCATTCCCCGCTATGAAGATTGCCGCGCCCTTTGGGACCGCTATGCCATGCTCGCGCACATTCGGGAGCACAGCTCGAAAGTGGCCGACTTTGCCCATGCCCTGGCTGTGCGCGCTGTCGAGTGCGGCATGAAGGTCAATCCGGACGCCGTGCGCGCGGCGGGACTTCTTCACGACCTCGGCAAAACGAGGACCATAGCGGTCGGAGGAAATCATGCCCAGCTCGGCGCCGCCTGGGTGATGCGCGAAACGCGCAACGGGCCGATTGCCGGGGCGGTGTTGTTCCATGTATTCTGGCCTTTTGAAGCCAGGCTGAAGGCCGCATCCGGGGTGTGCGGGCCTTGTCCGGAGCGGTCCGGGGAGATCCGGCAGGTACAGTTTCCGGCAGAGACGGTCAACGCCGGGCAATTTATGATTGCAGCGGTCATTTATGCGGACAAGCGTACGTTGCATGACGCTTATGTAGGTCTTGACGCGCGCTGCGAAGATCTGGTCCGGCGATATGCGGTCAGCGAAGCGGTCAAAAAGCGCATCATGCTTTCACACGAGCAGGGCGTTCGCATAGAGGCCGCGCTTTCCGCCGCGTTGGGCGTGGAGTTGCAGGACTGCGTCGCCGTAAACGGCCGCCTGTGCAGGGCGGATGAAGTGTCCGCATGATCACCCGCATTGCGTGCGGGGCACTGCACGGCGTCGACGCTTTCCGAGTGGACCTGGAAGTGGACTTTGCCCGCGCCGGGCTGCCTGCCTTTGCCATGGTCGGGTTGGCCGAAGGCGCGGTGCGCGAAGCGCGGGACCGGGTTTTTGCGGCCCTGCGCAACTGCGGTTTCCGCCTGCCGCCTGCCCGGGTGACCGTCAATCTCGCGCCGGCAGACCGCAAAAAAGGCGGCAGTTCGTATGACCTGCCGCTGGCCGTAGGGCTTATTGTCGCCGCCGGCCTTCTTCCGGAAAATGCAGCGGCAGGGATTTTCATGGCGGGCGAGCTGTCTCTGACCGGAGAGGTCAAGGCCGTCACCGGGGCCTTGCCGTTGGCCATTCTTGCCCGTTCCATGGGAGCGGAAGCCTTTGTCGTGCCGGCGTCCAACGCGCGCGAAGCCGCTGTGGTGCAGGGGCTGAACGTCTATGCCGTGGAGAGTCTCGGGCAGGCTGTGGCTCTGCTGTCCGGAGAAGGGGAGCCGGAGGCGGTTAAGGTTCGGGAAACAGGCAGCGCAGCGGGGGACGGCGAAGAGGGGAATCCGGATTTTTCCGAGGTCAAGGGTCAGGATCACGCCAAGCGCGCCGTGGAGATAGCGGCGGCGGGAGGGCACAACCTGCTGTTCATAGGGCCGCCGGGCAGCGGAAAGACGATGCTTGCCCAGCGCATGCCGGGGGTGCTGCCTCCGCTGTCTTTTGACGAAGCCCTGGAAGTGACCAAAATCTACAGCGTAGCCGGCGAGTTGCCCGCCGGCACGGGTCTGGTGGAGCGGCGGCCGTTCCGGTCCCCGCACCATACGATTTCCCAGGCAGGCTTGGTGGGCGGCGGCTCTATACCCAGGCCGGGAGAAATTTCGCTGGCGCACAAGGGGGTGTTGTTTCTGGACGAGTTGCTGGAGTTCCGCAAGCAGACCCTGGAGGTCTTGCGCCAACCTCTTGAGAACGGCGCGGTGACCATTGCGCGGGCGGCGTTGAGCGTGACCTGGCCTGCGGATTTCATGCTTATAGCGGCGATGAACCCCTGCCCGTGCGGGTATTTGACGGACCCGCGCAGAAAATGCACCTGCGGCAAGGTGGAAATCCAGCGTTATCGCTCACGTCTTTCCGGTCCCATGCTGGATCGCCTGGACCTGCATGTGGAAGCGCCTGCCGTATCCTATGAAGAATTGAGCAGCGACAGGCCGGGACGGTCGTCTGCCGAGATGCGGGCGTGCGTCTGCGCAGCCCGTGATCGCCAGTCGGCGCGTTATCAGAAGAGCCGCTGCCGTTGCAACGCCGGGCTTTCAGGGCGGGAGTTGGAAAAATATTGCCGTCTGGACGCGGCCGGGCATGCTTTTTTACGCGAGGCGGTCCGGAGCCTGCATTTGTCGGCCCGCGCGTATACGCGCATTCTGCGTATAGCGCGGACCATCGCGGATATTGAGGATGCGGAGTCCATCAGCAACGCGCATCTGGCCGAGGCGGTCAACTGCCGCGCGCTGGACCGGACCAGACTGTAGCACAGGTCGGGGGGGCAGGGCTGACGCATCTAAAAAAGTGAGGGTATCAACATTCTTTTGTTAAGGAAACGCTGATTTATTCTTTTGAAAGGCATGGGGATGGATTCTTCGCTGCGCTCAGAATGACAAAAGCGTGGTCATTCTGAGCCGCAGCGAAGCGAAGGCGAAGAATCAGCGGGCGCAGCCGCTCCGGGCGCGAAATCCCGAAAATTTCCGTTTACAAACTTTCTTTCAACGCCTTGCCCGGCGTGAACTTTACGGCTTTGGACGCCGGAATCGCAATCTCCTTGCCGGTGCGGGGGTTGCGTCCGGTCCGCGCCTTGCGCTCCACTACCTTGAAGCTGCCGAAACCTGATACGGCAATGGAATCACCATTTCTCAAAGTATCCGACAAAATCTTGAAAAGTCCGTCATAGGCGGCTTCAGCCTGAGCGTTGGTCGCTAGATTGGCTTTCTCTTTCAGGGTTTTTACGAGTTCGGCTTTGGTCATGGTCTCCTCCCGACAATGTTTACGGGTGATAAATGTTCCGGCAACAACACATATGGAGGCGGGTACACCCGCAGAGCGCACGGTGTCAAGCGCCGCGGCAAAAGTAAAGCTGTTTTTTTTCGCCTGGAGCGAAAAGCGGCATCCTGCCCCGGGCCGCGCTGCGAAAACGAAACAGTTGACTTCTCTGCCGCCGGTCTCTTTCGCGTTGCCTCATGTACAGGGGATCTCGCTGATGCCCGCCCGGCCTGCGCGGTCCCTGCCCGCACCCCGCAGCCGTGGTTGCGGATGCCGGGTATGTGTGCGCCGAGCCGGCGCACTGCCGATGCATTATCAGATTTTTCCTTGACTTTTTTGAGGAACGTGCGCACAGTAAGGAAAATGCGCCGAGATAACCTTTTTTCTTCGTGTCTTTTCCATGTCCGTGCAGATGAAGGAGTCGGCTATGTCCATCACGAAAACTTTTCTTAAAAACCGCGCGGCGTGCAAGGTCAAATTTCGTTTGACGCCGGAGGAGGTTCCGGACGCCAAGGAAGTCTTTCTGGTCGGAAATTTCAACGACTGGAGCGACACGTCGCATCCGATGAAACGCATGAAGGACGGCATATTTACCTTGGAAATAGAGCTGCCGCAGGGTCAGGATTACAAGTTTCGCTACCGCACGGGGGATAATGTCTGGCTGAACGATGCCCAGGCCGATGCCTATGTGCCCTGCGAATACGCCTCGTCGGACAATTTTTTGGTCAAGGTCTGAATCTGCGCGGCCGCGTTTAGGTCCGGCTCCGCGCCGGACCGCGCGAAGGAGTGATAATCGTCCTCAGATCCGCGAAAAAACGCGCGATTATCGCATCGGACACAAGCATTCCGGTGCGCGTCAGGAAAAAATACCCCCTGCGCAGGCCCGCCAGTCCCTCCCGGCGCAACAGCGCAACCGGGGCGGCAAAGTCCGCCGGGAACGAACGACCGGACGCCCGGCGCCACTCCGCAAAAGACAGCCCGGCCGTGGTGCGCAGACGCAACATGAGCATCTCTTCCAGCCGTGTTGTCGTATCAATCTGTTCGCAGGGCGGATCTGCGTTGTGCGCCGTTGCGGCAATCCACTCCGTAAGGTCGGCGGGATTTGTAAAGCGACGGTTTCTCAAGGTTGACGTCGCAGAAGGACCAAGCCCCAGATAATCCTGCCCCTGCCAGTAGCCGAGGTTGTGCCGGCAGGCAAAGCCCAGGCGCGCAAAATTGGAAACCTCATACTGCAGAAAGCCCCGGCTCTCCAAGTACTCCGCTCCGGCCAGATACATGGAAGCCAGCGACTTTTCTCCCGGCCGGACCAGTTCGCCCCTTTCCAGTGCGCCGGCCAGAGGGGTTCCCTGTTCCGGCGTCAGTTCGTAAGCGGAAATATGATCGGGCCGCAGGTCGGCAATGTCTTTCAACAGGGCAAGCAGGCGCATCTGCGAAGGCGCCCTGCCGGCCCTGCCCGGCAGCCCCCACAGCACGTCCAGGTTGACGGAGGCAAACCCGGCGGCGCGGGCGACGTCCACAGCCGCCCGCGCGGCACGCGACCCGTGGGCGCGGCCGAGCGCGGCCAACTCGGCATCGTCCAGGCTTTGTACGCCGATGGACAGACGGTTGACGCCCGCCCTGCGCGCCTCGCCCGGAAAATCCGACAGCAGCAGCGATTCCGGATTCGCCTCCAGGCTTATCTCGGCATCCGCCGCCACATTGAAAGAACGGCGCGCCTCGTCCAGAATGCCCGCCACGGCCCGTCCAGGCAGCAAACTCGGCGTGCCGCCTCCGAAAAAAATCGTCTCCACCGGGACGCGTCCGTACTGCGCCGCGCGCCTGCGCATTTCCCGAAGCAGGGCGGTCAGGTAGGACCTGAGCAGGTCCTCTCCGGCCGCTCCCGCCGGCAGCGGAGCGGAATAAAAAGAGCAGTATCCGCACTTGCTCCGGCAAAAAGGAACATGCACATACATCAACACAGCGGGCCTCTTTAGCAGGGAAACGCCGATTTATTCTTTGAAAGACCTCAAGCCGGCTTCATACCAAGTTGCTTTCAGCAGAAAGCAGATTGGTATGGCGGAGACGAAGCCGACGCCCGCAATTTTCTGAAAAACCAGGCTTCGCCTGTTTTTCAAAAATTTTGACGTCTTGCATTCAAACCCGTTTGAATGCAACCTGGTATCAGTCCGCGGCAGAAGCGGACAACGCTCCGAATTCGCGCGCGTAACGCTCATACTCGCTGAACAGACAACCGCAATACTGCTGCCTGTAGATGCCCCACTCCTTCGACAGCCTGATCCCTTCGTCCCAGCAGGGACGAAAATCCCGGTAGACGAAGGCTATGCCCAGCGCCGCCCCGGCTTCTTCGCCCAGCGCCCGGATCGTGTCGTGGCGTTGCCTGCGTGAATAGAGCAGGGTCGTGCTGAAGGCGTCGAAACCCCGCAGGAGCGCCTGCTCCGCACATGCGAAAATACGCAGGCGCAGGCAGAAAGGGCAGCGATCCTCCCTGGTTGCGCGGAGACCGAGAACGGCCCGCAACCAGGGCGCGGGATCGTCGGCGGGGAACAGCGCGTTGTCCGGAAAACTCCGCGCGGCTTCCGTCAGAGCCGGCTGTTTGTTCGGAGACGGCCTGCCTGCTTCGGTCAGGCGCCTGCCGCTTTCCGGCGCAGTATCGGCAAAGGTCAGCGGGACGGCAAGCCGCGCGGCGACCTGCGCCGCACCCTGCCTGCGCCGCAGGTATTCGGCCTGGGGATGAATGTTGGGATTGTAAAAAAAACCGTGCGGCGCATGGCCTGAAGCGGTAAAGCCGCGCAATACGGCAACGGCGCAGGGGCCGCAACATATGTGGACCAGAATACGCATTTCTTGTCCCGCAGGCGCGCGTTGGGGGCGGCATCACGCGCCGTGCGCTGCGGCGATCAGTTCCGTCAATTTTTCGCTCAGGGTTTGGAGGTCCGGCTTGGTGAACTGGGCGTCGGCGCCCACGGAAGTTCCCTTGTGCTGAAGGGTATGGGAAATAATGGAAGAAAACAGGGCAACGGGCAGGCGTTTCAGTTCCGGGTCCTCTTTGATTTTGCGGCACAGGGTCAGTCCGTCCATGCGCGGCATTTCGATGTCCGTGATCACCGCCTGCAGTATATCTCCTACGCTTTTGCCGGCCTCGGCGGCACGCGTTTTCATACCCTGAAGCATATTCCAGGCGTCTTCGCCGCTGACGGCCTGAACGATTTTGAAGCGGCCGCTTCTTTCCAGCAGGCGTTTGACAAGGTTGCGGATGCTCGCCGAGTCGTCGGCGTGCAGCACGACGGACGCGCCGGCGTCGATGTCCGTCGCTCCCGGCGCGGACGTGAGTTGTATGGCCAAGGAGGGATCAATATCCGACACGACATGCTCAATGTCCAGAAGAAACACCACCCGGTTTTCCAGGCGCACCACGCCGGTTATGGAATAGCGGCTCATATTCTGCAGGAATTCGCCGGGTTCTTCCACATCCTTCCAGCTCAGACGATGGATACGGTTCACCCCGGACACCAGAAAGGCCGTGACGATGCCGTTCAGCTCGGTGACGATGATTTTCGCTTCCGGGGAAGCCGGTCGGACTTTGCCGAGATACATGCCCAGGTCCACCAGCGCGACCACTTTGCCGTCGCGGTGCGGGAAAGCCCCCATGACCGCCGGATGGCGCATCTGCGGCATGGACGTTGCGGGCTGTGTGCGGATGATTTCCACCACCTTGGCCACGTTGATGCCGTAATGGCCGCGGTAATTCGGCTCATCTATGTAAAATTCGACTATTTCAAGCTCGTTGGTGCCGGATTCCAGCAGAATATTGGTTTGCGTCATAATTTTTCTCTCCCGGTGGTGGCCGGAGACGGGCTGTTGCCGCCTTGTTGGCAAAATTTTTTTTATTTTGTCATACTTTTCGCCGCAAGGCAAAGCAAATCAACCGCCGGTAAATCTTCCCCGCGCTTGCTTCCCCGCAAAGGGGAGTTTATACAGGAGGCAAACTTCAGGCTTGGAGGAAAATATGCCCGCACACGCTTTGGAAATACTTACCCGCCTTACGCGCGAGGAGGTGGCCGGCCTTGTGGAGGGCCTGCTTGACGGCCTGAAGGACGGGCACTTCAAAATCCAGAAAGGCGGCGAACAGATGGAACTGCCGGTGCCGCGCGTTGTCGACATGACCATAGCCGCAAAAAGCGACGAAGAAAGAACGGAGTTTTCCATCGACGTCTCCTGGCGTACGCACCGGGCGGAAAGCCCGGACAACGTCCCGGATGAACCCGCCGAACGCCGGAAGCGCCCGGCCGCGCGCAAAAAACCGCCGGGCCTCAGGGTAAAGCCGAATGAAGAGCGGGGTTCCTCCGCCTCATAGCAAGTTGCTTTCAGCAGAAAGCAAATTGGTATGGCGGAGGCGAAGCCGACGCCCGCAACTTTTTGAAAAATCAGGCTTCGCCTGTTTTCAAAAATTTGGCGTCTTGCATTCAAACTCGTTTTAATGCAACTTGGTATCAGTCCGGACCTGCCACGCGCAGCGCGGCTTTTGCCGACATAACGCATGTCCGCCGGAGTGATGCCGTTATCCGCGCCCGGCGTACCAATCTGTGATAAGCGCGGTGTAGATGCGCAGGGCCGCGCGGATCTGTTCCACAGGACAAAACTCGTTCGTTGCATGGGCCAGGCCCGGATCTCCGGGACCGAGGATGCAGAGCGGCAGATCCGGGAAAAGGGCGCGGACCGAGGCGGCATCCGTAAAAAAGTTCGCGCGGCGCACTTCGGGAGCGTCGCCGGTAATCGCGCAGGTCAGTTCCCGTACGCGCGCGCACCACGGCAGGTCCGGGTCGGTCCAGACGGCGGGGGCGTCGTAGACTGTTTCAATGTGAGCAAGGGACCCGACTGTTTCCGCGATGCGGCGCACAAGGTCGGCGTGCTCCGCTCCCGGCACCGTGCGCATATCCAGAGTCAGCTCGGCCTTGTCCGGGATGGAGTTGGAATTCAGGCCGGCATGCAGGGAAGTCAGGGCGGCGGTAGCGTCGCCCAGCAGGCTGTGCGAGGCATCGGGACGAAAGTCCGCGAGACGCGCGGCAACGCGCAGCATGGTGAGCAGGGCGTTGTCGCCTTTCTCGGGCGTGGAGGCGTGCGCGGCGCGTCCCGCCGTGCGCAGGGTCAGCCACAGCGCGCCCTTGTGGCCGGACAGGGGCATGAGGGAGCTCGGCTCGGCGACGATGCCCGCGCCGGGTTTGCCGAACAGTTCCGCGCGCCGCGCCGCGTGCCGCGAGCCGTAGCAGCCGCCCTCCTCGCCGCCGTAAATGTGCAGCACAAGATCCCGTTTCCGGCCGCCTGCGCCGCTTTCAAGGGCAAAGTCGAGGGCGGCGCGGACCAGGGCGGCTACGCCTCCCTTCATGTCGCAGGCCCCGCGGCCGTAAAGACGCCCGTCTTCGATGACGCCTCCCAACGGGTCATGCCGCCAAACGGCGTTGCCGAAAGGCACGGTGTCAATGTGCCCGCCCAGATACAGCGAAGGCTTTTCATCCTCCGGACGCAGGCGGGCTATGAGCGAAGCGCGCTGCGGGCGGGCTTCGTCATAAGTATCGAGTGAGCAGGTGAAACCCGCGTCCTCCAGCGGGTCTGCCAGGTATTCCAGAACCGTCCGTTCATTTTCGCCGGAAACGGTGCAAAAGCGCACCAGTTCCTGCGCCAGGCCGGCAACATCAGGCAATTTTTTTGTTTTGCTTAAAACATTGGGCATTGTTTTCTCTCCGGGGATATGCGGATCAGGTTTATGAACCGCGGTTGCGGGGCCGCAGACCCGGCCCGCGTTCATCGCCTGTCAAACCCCGTCGACACGAGAACGAAGCCCAGGGCGGCGCAGACGGCTGCTGCCCAGAAGACGGAAGCGCAGCCGAAAGCGGGGACGAGGAGTCCGGTCAGGGGTCCGGTGGCGGCGTAGGAAATATCCTGGAAGGCGGTGAAGCAGCCGAGGGCCGTGCCGCGCACTTCGTTGGGCAGGCGGCGCAGCAGGGCCACGGCCAGAGCGGGGAAGACCAGGGAGCAGCCGAAGCCGACCAGGGAGACGCCGATAAAGGACGCAGCGGGGAAGGGCAGCGCGGCCACCATGACCAATCCGGCCAGTTCCAGGGAGAAGGCGCACGCGGCGGCCTTTTTTTCACCTGTTGCGGAGTGGAAGCCTCCGCAGAAAATGCGCCCGGCGACGAAAGCGAATCCGAAGCAGCTCAGGGCAAATGCGGCGTGGTCCCAGTCCCGGGAGGCGAAATACAGGCTGATGAAGGCGCTGACCACGGTGTTGCCCACGCCGTTCAGGGCCAGGCAGATGCCGGAGCGCGCGACTTGCCGGAGGATGCCTGCTGTGGTTGTGCCTTCGGCCTGCCGCAGCGCGGGCGTTTCGCGCATGGGGCGGACGGACAGGGCGGACAGCACGGGCAGCAGGCAGCAGGCCAGGCCGAGGAGGACGAGTCCCCCGGCTTTCCATAGGACGAGGCCGAGGGGGGAACCGAAGCCGATGCCCGCGTACATGGCCACGCCGCTCCAGGCCACTACGGCGGCGGCGTGGGGCGGGCCGAGCAGCCCCAGACCCCAGGCGATGGATCCGGTGCCGACCATGCTGTGGCCGATGCCGAGGCTGAAACGGCTTGCTGTAATCAGGGGGAGCTTAAGAATCTCCGGGCACAGGTTCCAGGCGGCCGGAATATACGGCAATCCGGAGCAGCCCATGAGGAGAAAGCCGATGTGTACGGTGTGCCGCGCTCCCCAGATATCCGCCAGACGGCCGGCGCGGGCGCGGAAGAGCACGGCGGCGAGAAAATGCGCGCCTACGCAGGCTCCGACGACAACGGCGCCGTAGCCCAGCGTATCGTGCACATACAGCGGAAGCACAGGCAGGGGCAGACCCACGACCAGGAAACTGAGGAAAGCTCCCAGGTTGAGGCGCGCGAAAATATTTCTTTCCGAGCGGTTCATAGGAATTACGACGCATTCCGCAGAAATAAGTAATGTCGTGCGGAAGACGCGTAAAACTACTGCATTCCGGGCCGTAACGCCACCGCTTTTTCCCGGCGAACGCCGGGGGTTTGTCTTGACACGGCCGCCGCAGGACGCTATACATGATCTGCAGGAAGGGCAATCCCCTTTGTATTGACAGGTGTTTGCGCCCCGGCAGGACTGCCGTCCTGCCGGGGCGGTTTTTCTCCGACAACCACACAAGGGACATTGAGCATGACCGGTGCGAAAATTTTGTTGGAGTCGCTCGCCCGGGAAGGTGTGCGCATTATTTTCGGTTTTCCCGGCGGTGCATTGTATGACGTTTACGACGAGCTTGCGCGTTCAGACATACGCCACGTCCTGACGAGACACGAGCAGGGCGCGGTGCATGCTGCAGACGGCTACGCCAGGGCCTCGGGGTCCGCGGGGGTCTGTCTGGTGACCTCCGGCCCCGGCGCTACGAACACCGTGACGGGCATAGCCACGGCCTGCGCGGACTCCACGCCGCTGGTCGTACTCACCGGGCAGGTCACCACCGGGCTTATAGGCAACGACGCCTTTCAGGAAGTGGACATACTCGGCATTACCCGCCCCTGTACCAAGCATAACTTCCTGGTGCGCGACACCGGAAAAATAACGGATACCATCCGCAAGGCCTTTTTTCTGGCCCGCTCCGGCAGGCCCGGCCCGGTCCTGGTGGACCTGCCGCGCGACGTGCTGCGCGACCCCGGCAAATTCGTATGGCCGGAAAGCGTTGAGATGCGCTCCTACCGTCCCAATTACAGTCCGAACATCCAGCAGCTCCAGCGCGCCGCGGACCTGATTCACAAGGCGGAAAAGCCGCTGTTCATCATCGGCGGCGGCATCGTTTCCAGCGGGGCGTCGGAAATACTCACGCAGTTCGCGCGGGAGCTTTCCATACCCGTGGTATCGACGTTTATGGGGCTTTCCGGCTTTCCGGGGGATGATCCCCTCCGGCTCGGCTTCATCGGCATGCACGGGTTTCCCGCGGCCAACAGGGCGGCGGGTGAAGCCGACGTGATTATCGCCGCCGGCACCCGTTTTGCCGACCGTTCCACCAGCGAAATAGAAAAGTTCGCGAACAAGGCGAAAATAATCCATATCGACATAGACCCGACATCCATACGCAAAAACATCCCCGTGCAGGTGCCCATAGTGGCCGACTGCAAGCGCGCGCTGGAAGACCTGCGCGCGCTCATCGCCCGCAAGTACGGCGCCGACCGGAAGACCGACCGTTCGGCATGGCTCGCCTACCTGGAAGAACTCAAGGAACGGCACCGTCCCGTCTACACGGATGACGGCGAAAGCGACGGCGCGATCAAGCCGCAGCGGGTCATCGAAACGCTGTTCAGCCTGACCGGCGGGAACGCGATCATCACCACGGACGTGGGTCAGCACCAGATGTGGAGCGCGCAATTTTTCTGCTACACGCGCCCGCGCAGTTTCCTGTCCTCGGGAGGGCTGGGCACCATGGGTTTCGGCCTGCCCGCCGCCGTGGGCGCGCAACTCGCGAAGCCGGACAGCCTGGTCGTCAACATCTCCGGAGACGGTTCTTTCCAGATGAACATGCAGGAGTTGGGCACGGTTATGGAAAACCGCCTGCCGATCAAGATACTCATGATCAACAACCGCTCGCTGGGTATGGTCCGACAGTGGCAGGAGCTGTTTTACAACAGGAACTACATGGCGACGGTGGACAATTTCCAGCCTGATTTTTCAGTGCTGGCTGCCGCTTACGGCATGAAAAGCTACAGGATTTCCAGGCCTGAAACGCTGCGCCCGAACCTTGAGCAAGCTCTGGCCGAACCCGGTCCGGCGCTCGTTGAAGTGGAGGCGGCGCAGGAAGAAAATGTTTCTCCCCTGGTGCCTCCCGGCGCGGCCCTGCATGAAATGATGCTGATGTAACGCGCCGGCGCATTTAACGCTTCATAGCAGTTTGCTTTCAGCAGAAAGCAAACCGGTATGGCGGAGGCGAAGCCGCCGTCCGCAACTTTTTGAAAAATCAGGCTTTGCCTGTTTTTCAAAAACTTCGGCGTCTTGCATTCAAACTCGTTTGAATGCAACTTGCTATCAAACAGTTCGCTTACGGCAGGCTTTGTCTGCCTGTTCCTGTTTTGCGGCAGGGATTTGCGCCGCAAATCCCCGCGGAGCGTTTCAAGCATGAAAGGCCCTAGACCGGGCCGGCTTCCCGGCGCGGCGTGGCGGCGTCGGCCTGCGACATTTCGCCCAGCACCCGGCGGTATTCCATGGGGAAGACCTTGACGAAGCGTCCTTTTTCCGTGTGCCAGTCATTGAGCAGGTTCCGCGCCGGCGGGCTGCCCGTATAGGCGGCGTGGCGTTCGACAAGAGCCCGCAGGTTCGCTTCGTCGGAGGGGGAAAGCAGGTCCAGGTCCACCATTTCCAGGTTGCAGCGGCTGTCGAAAAGCCCGTCCTGGTCGTAGACATAGGCCAGTCCGCCGGACATGCCCGCGGCGAAATTGACGCCCGTCAGCCCGAGTACGGCGACAATGCCGCCGGTCATGTATTCGCAGCCGTGATCGCCGACGCCTTCAACCACGGCGACGGCCCCGCTGTTGCGCACGGCGAAACGTTCGCCCGCCCGCCCGCGCAGGAACAGCTCGCCGCCCGTCGCGCCGTACAGGACGACGTTGCCTGCGATAATGTTGCGGTGGGACGCAAAGGAAGGCGCGACGTTTTCCGGCAGGGTGATGATGATGCGGCCGCCGGAAAGCCCTTTGCCCACATAGTCGTTGGCTTCCCCGCGCAGACGCAGGGTCACGCCTTTGGCGGCAAAGGCCCCGAAGGATTGTCCGGCCGAGCCTTCCAGGTTCAGAACGACGCTGTCGTCGGGCAATCCCGCCGCTCCGTGCATCCGGACGATGCGCGAGGAGATCTTGGCGCCGACGGTGCGGTCGGTGTTGCGCACGGAGCGCGTAAGCTCCAGACGGGTGCCTGCGCTGAACGTCGCGCCCGGCATGGACAAAATCTCGTCGTCAAGCCCCTTGCCCGCCGGCGCGACGGCGTGGGCCGGACGGGTGCAGCGCAGGACATCCGAACCTGTGCCGCGCAGCAACCCGGAAAAATCAAGGTGCCGGGTCCAGGGCAGATCAGGGTCCGCCTGGAGGCGCAGACGTTCCACGCGGCCGGTCATCTCGTCAAGGCTCCTGAAACCGAGTTCGGCCGCGATTTCCCGCACTTCCGAGGCCACAAAGCGGAAGAAGGCGATGACGTGTTCCGGTTTGCCGGCGAAGCGGGCGCGCATGGCCGGGTCCTGGGTGGTCACTCCGACCGGGCAACCGTTGGTGTGGCATTTGCGCATCATGATGCAGCCCATGCTCACCAGCACGGCCGTGGCAAAACCGAACTCGTCGGCGCCCAGCAGGCAGGCGACGGCCACATCGCGCCCGGTTTTCATCTGTCCGTCCGCCTGCAGGCGGACTCTGCCGCGCAGGTTGTTGAGCACAAGCGTTTGCTGCGTTTCGGACAGACCGAGTTCCCAGGGACAGCCGGCGTACATGATTGAGGACAGGGGGGCGGCCCCGGTGCCGCCGTCGAAACCGGAGATAAGGACGGTGTCGGCCATGCCTTTGGCGGCGCCCGCGGCTATGGTGCCCACGCCGGTTTCGGAAACCAGTTTGACGGAAACCCGCGCCGCGTCGTTGGCCTGACGCAGATCGTATATGAGCTGGGCAATGTCTTCTATGGAATAGATGTCATGGTGCGGCGGCGGGGAAATCAGGCTGACGCCCGGCGTGGCATTGCGTACCCTGGCTATCTCGCCGTTCACCTTGTGCCCCGGCAGATGCCCGCCTTCACCGGGTTTGGCGCCCTGGGCGATCTTGATCTGCAGTTCGTCGGCATTGACCAGGTATTCCAAGGTAACGCCGAAACGGCCGCTGGCCACCTGTTTGACGGCGGAACGCGCCGAACGGCCGTCGGGAAGGGGCTTATAGCGGGCGCTGTCTTCGCCGCCTTCCCCGCTGTTGGAACGCGCGCCGATGCTGTTCATGGCCAGGGCCATGGTTTCATGCGCTTCCTTGGATAAAGAGCCGAAGGACATGGCCCCGGTCACGAAACGGCGCATGATGTTTTCCACAGGTTCCACCTCATCCGGGGGCAGGGGAGGACGGGCGGGGTCGGGGACGAAGCGCAGCAGGTGACGCAGGGTAAACGGTTGTCCGGGCGGGGAGTTTATCAGGGCGGCGTAGGCCTTGTAGGCGTCGCGGTCGTCGGCGCGTACGGCGCGCCGGAGCAGGGTTATGCTTTCCGGGGTCCAGAGGTGCCCCTCCCCGTCACGGCGGTAGCGGTACGCGCCGCCGACGGGCAGGACGCTTTCCGGTTTGTCGGGGGCGGCATCGTCGCCGCCGGGCACATCAAAGGCCGGGGACGCGGCCCCTTCCCTGTCCTGTATCTCAACGGCGGCATCGCGCCTGCGCAGGGCGTCACGTTCAATATGGTCCAGTCCCACGCCGCCGACGCGCGAGGAAACAAAGGGGAAATAGGTATTGACCAGGGCGTCGCCCAATCCGACGGCTTCAAATATACAGGCCCCCCGGTAACTGCGCAGGGTGGAGATGCCCATTTTCGATATGATTTTACGCAGGGCGGCGCACAGGGCATTGACGTAGTTTTCGACGGCTCCGGCGGGGGTCAGGCCGGGCAGGGCGCCGCGCGCGGCCATGGTGCCGACGCTTTCAAAGGCCAGCCAGGGGTTGACCGCCGATGCGCCGAGGCCCAGCAGCATGGCCATGTGCGTGCCTTCACGGGCTTCGCCGCTTTCACAGATCAGGCCGACCCGCACGCTGCCGCTCGCGCGCAGGGCGCGGGTCGCGGCGGCCGCGGCCAGCATGGCGGGCATGGGCGGATGGGCGGCATCGGCCTTGCGGTCGGACAGCACAATGATGCCGGCCCCTTCCCGTACGGCCTCGGCGCATTCCCGCTCCAGGCGGCCCAGGGCGTCGGCCAGGGCCAGGCCGGGCTTTTTGCCGGGGTCGGGGGTGAACAGGCTTTCCACGGTGCGGCAGGCGAAGCCCTCCGTGCGCTGTTCGCGCAAACGGCGCAAATCGCCGTTGGACAACACGGGGTAACGCAGTTTGATCAGGCGGGCCTGACGCGGTTCCTCGGCCAGAATATTGGGCCGGTAGCCGATAAAGGTCATCTGGGACATGACCAGGGCTTCACGGATCGGATCAATGGGCGGGTTGGTGATTTGCGCGAACTGCTGGCGAAAATAGGAAAACAGGGAGCGGGGGCGTTTGTCCAGCACGGAAAGGGGGATGTCCGCGCCCATGGAGCCGACGGGTTCCATGCCTTTTTCAGCCATGGGACCCAGGAGTATGTCCGGATCGTCGCGGTCGTAGCCGAAAAGGCTTTGCAGGAAGGCCAGACCGCGGACGCTCCGGGTGAACTCGGTGTCCACGGTGAAAAAGCCGGGGATGTCCACGCGATTTTCCTGCACCCAGCGGCGGTAGGGCTGCCGCCGGGCCAGACGCCCTTTAAGTTCCACGTTTTCAATCATCCGGCCGGATACGAGGTCGGCCAGGAGCATTTGGCCGGGGCGCAAGGCGCCCTTCATCACCACCCGCTCCGGGGGAATATCCAGCACTCCGGCTTCCGAAGCCAGCACCAGCAGGCCGTCGTCGGTCCGGACATAGCGGGCCGGTCGCAGGCCGTTGCGGTCCAGGCAGGCCCCCACCCGGAAACCGTCGGTGAACACCACGGCGGCCGGGCCGTCCCAAGGTTCCATGAGACCGGCATGAAACTCGAAAAAGCCGCGCAGATCCGGCCCCATGGGGTATTTGTCTCCCCAGGCCTGGGGAATGAGCATGGCCATGGCGTGCTCGGGCGCGCGTCCGCCGCGCATGAGCAATTCCAGGGCGTTGTCCAGGTTCGCGGAATCGCTGGCCTCGGCGTCGATGAGCGGAAACAGTTTTTCGATGTCCCGGCCGAACAGGGGCGAGTCAAGGCCCGGCTCCCGCGCCGTCAGCCAGTTGCGGTTGCCGCGTATGGTGTTGATTTCGCCGTTGTGGGCCAGGCAGCGGAAGGGGTGAGCCAGCCGCCAGGAGGGAAAGGTGTTGGTGCTGTAGCGCTGGTGCATGACGGCAAAGGGCGAGACAACGCTTTCGTCGGCGAGGTCCGGGTAAAAGCCGGGCATCTGGCCTGCAAGCATCATACCTTTGTAGACGACTACGCGCGCGGAGAGGCCGGCGAGGTAAAAGTCGTCGGCGCCGAACCCGTCGCGGGCGGCCGCGCGTTCAATGCATTTGCGCAGCACATAGAGGCTGCGTTCGAGGGCGTCCGGGTCGTCGGCCGGGCCGCCGGTCACGACGAACTGCATGATGGTCGGCCGGCTTGCCCGCGCCGTCTGGCCCAAAACAGAAGGATCCACGGGCACGGCGCGCCATGCGGCTATGCGCCGGCCTTCGGCCGTGGCCGTCATTTCCGCGAGTTTCCGGCAACGGGCCGCGCCTGCCTCGTCGCGGGGCAAAAAAGCCGTGCCCAGGCCGTAACGGCCTTCGGCAGGCAGTTCACAGTCCAGTCGCTTGCGGAAAAAGGCATCGGGTATCCTGAAAAGAATGCCCGCGCCGTCGCCGGAATCGGCATCCGCCCCCGCGGCGCCCCGGTGCGTCAGGTTGCGCAGGGCTGCTATGCTCATGGATACGATATCGTGGCCGGCTTCGCCGTTCAGGCGGCAGACAAAACCCACTCCGCAGGCGTCATGCTCGCGCCCCGGATCGTAAAGGCCGATCTTCTGCATGCAGAAACCTCTCGGACAACGCTCAATTTTCTTGGGGAAACGCTGCTTATACCAGGTTGCATGGGAATAATTCCCCATGCCGGGGTCCGGGGGTAATCAGCAGCCTTACGCCTGCCCAGGCCGACCCCGGTGGGGTTTGGGGCGGAGCCTCAATAAATCCGTGCTTCCCTAGTGCTATACGCGCCGCGCGGGCTTGTCAACAACGGCGCCGCGCGGCGGCGCGACAGGCTTCAGCACGAACCCCGCCCGGCGCGCAGGAGTCGATGTACGGCCTTACGCGGGCATGCGGGCGGAGACTTGCCTGCAGCAGTAACGGCGCAGGATTTTCAGCACTTCGTTGAAGTCCAGAGGTTTTCCCAAATGGTCGTTCATGCCCGCTTCAAGGCATTTCTCAATGTCCTCACGAAACACGTTGGCGGTCATGGCGACGATGGGAATGGTTTTCGCCTCCGGCGCATCCAGGGCGCGAATGCTTCGGGTGGCCTGGAGGCCGTCCTTTTCGGGCATCTGCATATCCATGAAGATGAGGTCGTAGCGGCCGGGTGCGGCTTTGAACAGATCGACCGCAATGTCGCCGTTCTCGGCGCAGTCGATGGTAATGCCCGTCGGCTCAAGCAGGGCCAGCACGATTTCCCGGTTGACCTCCACATCCTCGGCCAGCAGCACGCAACGACCTGTAAAGTCGTCCGGGTTGTCCGCCTGCCCGTCCGGCTCCTCCGGCAGCGTGTTCTCGCCCAGGCATTCGTTGATGCAATCCAGTATGGCCGACGGGAACAGCGGCTTGGCCAGGAACTTGTACACGCCCGCGTCACGGGCCATGCCTTCGACGCTGCTCCATTCCCCGGCGGAAATCATGATGACCACGGATTTGGACGATGCGTTGTCCCGAATGCGGCGGGAAAGTTCAATGCCGTCCATGCCCGGCATTTTCCAGTCCACAAAGTACATGTCATAGGGGCCGTGCCGGCTGATCAGTTCCAGGGCTTCCGCGCCGCCGGGGGCGATGTCGCAGTTGATCCCGAAACGCTGCGCGATATCGCGGAAATACTCCAGTATTTCCTGCATGTCGTCCACGGCGAGGACACGCATGTTGTCACGGCGCACATCGGGGTTCAAAAGGCTTCGTCCTTTCTCGCTGTTGCCGCGCCGGGCCGGTATGACAAAGGCAAAGGTCGAACCCTTGTCGAGTTCGGAGACAACCCATATCCGTCCGCCCATGATTTCAATGATGTGTTTGGAAATGGCCAGACCGAGCCCGGTGCCGCCGAACTTGCGCGCAATGCCGCTGTCCGCCTGGGTAAACGAGGCGAACAGGCGGGCCTGATGTTCGTCGCTGATGCCGATACCGGTATCCGTCACTTCAATCTGTATGGAACAAAGCCCGTTTTCTTCGCTGAGCAGGCGGGTATCCAGGCGGACCGTTCCGCCCTCCGGCGTAAATTTCACGGCATTGGACAAGAGGTTGGCGAGAACCTGCGCCAGTCGCTGGTCGTCGGCAATCAGCATGCGCGGGATGTTCTTGTCCAGGGAAACTATGAGGTTCTGCTGCTTTTCACCCACGCGGAAGTTGATGACGTTGACCACTTTCTGGAGCATTTTTTCAAAATTGAACAGTTCGGGCGCAATCTCGAACTTGTTGGCCTCAATCTTGGAGATATCAAGAATATCGTTGATGACGCCGAGCAGATGGACGGAAGCGTCTTCTATCTTTCCGAAACAGTAATCTTTGCGCTCCGTGCCGGGAGCGGACATGCCCAGCGCGGTCATGCCGATAATGGCGTTCAGCGGGGTGCGGATTTCATGGCTCATGGTCGACAGGAAAGCGCTTTTCGCGCGGCTGCCTTCTTCGGCTTTTTTTCTGGCTGTTTCAATATCGGTAACGTCAATGCTCTCAATGATGTAGCCGATTTTTTCACCCTTATTGTCCAGCAGGTAGCCTGCTTTCACTTTCATATAGCGATTGTCGCTCTCACGGTGGTATACAGCCGCCTCGCGGCCTTCTTCCAGCGCCGTGATGGGGCAGTACGTCGAATTGTAGTTATACCTGAAAGAGTCGCCGCCGTACAACTCACCGACCGCTTCATCCAGAGTCTTGCCGTAAATTGCCAGACCCTGATCGTTCATATAGATAATCTTGCGGTTCAGGTCGGTTATGCAGAGAGGATGCTGGGCGCTGTCCACAATGCTGTCGGCCATTTCGTCGAAAGAATCCGCCAGGGTGCCGAATTCGTCCTTCAATTCCGTCTTGAAGCGGAATTGCCGTTCGCCGGTCCTGAAACGCGCGATGCCCTCAAGCAGTTTTTTGATTTGGTTTGTCAAAAACGAGGCCATCCAGACGGCGATGAGCACGACCAGGATAATCAGGAAGATCGTTGTTCCTGCGAGTTGCAGAAAGGTGCCCGTCAGGTGGCTCTGGACGGCCGTTTCAAGTCTTTCCTCCGTAGCTTTGGCCGGGCGCGTGAAATCCTCAAGACCGGCGCCGATGGCCACGAAACCGAAGCCGCGCCGGGACCAGCCGTTGGCCTCGGACGGGGCGTATTGTCCTGTGTAGTACGGAACGGCCGCGGCGGTATTCAGCTTGTAAATACCGCTCCAGAGGATGTAGAGCGACCCTGACCCCCCGTCACGGGTCAAGTCCAGCCAGCCTGTACACTGCGGCGCGTTGTTGAGATAGCGTCCATCCAGCCCGATCATACCCTTTCTGGTCAGTTCAGGGGCCGGTTTTTTATTTCGTGACTGTCTGCTGAGCGGATTGGTACTGTCAAAGGGTGTGTAATCCAGGGTTTTGATGTAGTCTTCCCAATCCTCTTCGGCAAAACCCGCCTGCAGCATGCCGTTATACAGGCCGGACTCCAGCCATGGGATCGCGCGCTTGCCCGTTTCAGGGTCAAAGCCGACAATGGAGTGGTGCCGCGGATGGCAGATGCTGCGGCTCATGTAATCCCATATAAAGGCATAATTGCCCGCATAAGCGCTCGGCAGTTCCGTATAACGCTCATTCATGGGCGTGAGGTGGTCCACATACTCCATGATGTGGTCGTGATTCAGGGCAAAAGTGACATAGCCGACAATACCGCCGTCTTTGCCGGCCACCGGGGTAGCCCAGCGCACTATGCCTTCAAACCGCCGGCCGTTGGGGTTTTCTTCTCCCGCATAGGCCTGGGCCTGAGGGTCGTAGTTTATGGGGTAGCCGCGCGCGGCCGATGCTTTTTCAAGATTTTCCGGCGTGTACATGCCGATGAAGTTGGAACCCACATAGGCGCCCGTGACGTCCGAAACATAGATTTCCCCGGCTTTCATTCTGCTGACTTCGGACCAGTAGGTTTCAGCCTTGACATAGGTATTGAGCCTGTCGGAGACGTCTCTTTTCTCCGTGCTCATGGGGAAGCGGATTTTGCGCGGCGAGGCGGAAAATTCAGGCAAAGCGCCGGTGACGACCTTGGCTTTTTCTTTGCCGTCAAGGCCGACGAAGGTGATTTCGTCGTACAGGGGGACGGTTTCGTAGATGAATTCATCGGGCAGGCGGTGACTGAAGGTCGCGCCGTTGACAAAGTCGTTGTTTTCAGGGTTGGTGGAGAAGATCTTTGAATCGGGGGCGCGCAGCCCCGAGCCGGCGGGCGCATGGTCTTCCCCCGACGGAATCCATGACCTGCCGTCCGGATCGAGGGTCCATTCGCCTTTTTTGATCAACCTCCCCGTCGCGTGTTTCGCAAAGGTTGCGTAGGCCGCTTCCAGTTTTTTCCAGGCGTCTTTGCCTTCGCCGTCGGGCTTCAGCGCGGCCAGATACAGGAGGTCTCTGTCGCGTTGATACAGGAAAGACGCCACCCTTTGGGCGGCGGTCGTGGACATGCGTTCGATGTTTTCCACAGCGCCGGCGTTCAGCGCTTCCGTGGAATCTTCAACGGCAATATCCTCAAGTATCTCGCCCAAATTTAAAAACTGCTGCCATGCTATCCAGGCCAGCAGTATCAGGGGGACAACCTTGACCACAAGGAAGATGACAAGCAGTTTTGCGCGCAACCCGAGGCCGAACGTGTTTGCGAAGTGCGTCATTCGGTTGAAAAATCGCTTTGATCCGCTTTGCACCGGAATTACCTGCCTGAATGTACGGCATCGTAAGCGTCTTTTTTCTGCATGTAAAGTAGGAGCTCATTCGAAATATTCTAAACGCCGGGAGGCCCAACCTTCAGCCGCTATGCGATGCACGGCTTCGCAGGAGTTCATTCGAAATATTCTAAACGCCGGCAGTGCCGGTAAGAGAAAGATTCAATACCGGGAAATCCTTGTGTCACAACGACTACACACAACAAAATCATTCGTTGTCTAATACTCTCTAAACCCCTTGACACGGACCGAAGAATGCGGACAGATGCCCTGACGGCGCCGGCCGGCCGGCCGGAGCCGGCGCGGGAGAACGTCAGCCGGCGTAGTCTAAAATGACAAAAAAGTAGTCACTTTCGCATGCCGATCGACACACGCGCGCCGCCCTGCGAAAATTTCGCTCCGCTTCCTTTGCAATCGGAAAAAAATAGGCTAGACTGGCGCGCAGGTACAGCCTCATCTTTATCTTTCTTCTTGTCCAGGAGTCTTCTTGCCCCCCAGGAGATACAAGTGGGAAGCGCATCCTCTCTCGGCGTCTTCGTGGTTCGCGACATAAACGCCATGGCGGCGCTGCCGGCGCAAAACGAAAGCGGTCTCTGGCAGGCATGGCTGCTCGCCGACGATGTCGTGATGGTGCAGGCCCTTGATGTCGACTACGCGCCCAAAGGCAACTTGTACACCTTGCCGCGAGCGGAATTCTCCTTTCTGCTCCAGGCTCTGGACGGGACGACCGCCGCCGGAAGCGCGGACCGGCACGGCGATGAACAGCAAAGGCACGGCGGTGCGTTCGCGTCCGGCGGTTCGCAAAACGCGCCCCCGCCCCCGGACACTGCGCAGGCAAGCGACCTTTCTCCGATCCCGATCCCCGGCGCGTACGCCGGCGCTCCGCCTGCCGACGCAACCCCGCACGATTTCCCTTCCCTTCAAAGCGCAACACCCGAGGCGCTGGATTTTACCTACACGCAAAACGCGGCGCCCGCACTGCAGGACTTCACCTACACCCGAAATCAGGCGTCCGGGTATGTCCCCCAGCCCCCTTCGGCGCCGCAAAGCGCTGCCGTCCCCAATGACGCGAGGAGCGCGTACAGGGCAGGCGATCCGGCTCTCCCGCAGCGGAATCCGACCCAAAGAAGCGCCGCCGGGAAACGCAAACTCAAAGCCGACGATCCCAACCTGCTTTTGTACTGGCACGAGGAAAGCGTGCGCGCCTCCGATGCGAAGGCCGGCATCGGGTTGAGCCGTCTTTCCGGCATCTACAACGGCGCGCCAACGCAGGACGACGCTTCCCCGGGCACGGAAAGCGCCGTCATGCAAACGCTGCCCTACAACAGCGCGCAACAGCGGACGCGCGACCCCCGCTTGCCCGATGCCGGCGAAATACAGGCCAGATACGCGGAACAAGCCATGCGCGAGGAATTCACCATGCTCATGGAAAGCATGCCGGATGACGGGCAGGATCTTCCCCTGGAAAGCGCCGTGGCCGCCCTGATTGCGCGCGATGCGCCGTTTTTCAGCAGGAAGCAGAAATTCATGTTCACGGAATTCGGACTGGCTCTGCGGCGTAAAAACAAAAGCGAACTGGCGCTTCTGGCTCACTTGCGCGCCCTGCGTCTCGCCCCGGGCGACGAAAACGTCCTGTTCAACGTGGCCAGGACGGAATACGCGCTGGGCCGGCCGGACAACGCCGTAGAAAGACTGGATGCGGCCCTGCAGGTCAACCCCGGCTTTACCGCCGCTGCGCACTTTCTGGCTTTTCTGCGCAACGCGGACCGCCGGAGCTGACACATCCGCAACCGCCGGATACTGATACACCCGATGAACAAAGGCATTACCTTACTGATCATGCTTGTGATTCTCGGCGCCATGGGACTGGTGTTCTTCTTCCATGTAAGTGCCGACAAGGCCGGCCCGACGGCCCGGAACAACGCTGCGCCGGCTTCCTCCCCCGCCGCAGTCGCCCGCAAACCGGACCCCGCCGCGGCGCATCTGACGGACCTCGTCCGTATAGACCCGCCCATGGCGTCACTGAACCCGCCGGGCGGGCCGCAGCCGGACGGAACCCCGAAAACGGTCCGACTGCTCGCCGGCGCTTCGCCTGCCCCGGCCGATGCGCGCGCGCAGACCCGCGCGCGGGAGAGCGAAACGCCGCCGGCCGCGCCGGTCCGGCAGATGCCGCAGGCACAGGAACAACAGACCCGGACGCAACAGGCTCAGACCCGACAGCCCCAAACGGAAGACGCCTCCGGCAGCCGCCCCGCCGGACGGCAGACATACCCTCCGAGCCTGACCCCGTGGGAAACGCCCCCCGCCGCGAACTCTGCCGCCGGGACAAACGGCCGGCCGGGAGCATACGCTGCGCCCGTTTCTCCGGAGTCGGCGGAACCGCAACGTCCCGCGTCCGCCGGTCCGCAAAGCCGCGCGGACACGTCTTCCCTGCCGCCCGGCCGTGCGGACTCGTCCTCCGCTGCACAGCCCTACGCCCCGCAAAGCCGCGCGGATACTCCGGCCGCGCAACGCCCGGAGACCGCAACGGAAACGATGCCCCGCCCCGCCCCGCCCGAGGCGACTCCTGCCGGCGATATTTCTGCGCGCGCCCGCTCCGGAATTCCGGAAAATGCGGCGGAGAGACCGCGCCCCCCCCAACCCGCCCCCGGCCGCAGCGCGCAACGCCCGGAAACTTCATACAAAAACCCGCATACATTGAAAAACGTCAGCCTGACCTTTGCCGGGAATGATATGAGCCTGCGGCTGGAAGCCGACAGCGCGTTTCCCTGCAAAACATTCACCCTGAGCGGACCGGACAGGCTGGTGATCGACCTGCCCGGCGCCTGGAAAGGCATGAAAGCGCCGACCGTGCCCGGCAACCGTATCGTCAGGAAAGCGCGCGTGGGACTGCAAAGCGACGGCGCGCGCCTTGTTCTGGACTTGAGTTCTCCCTTGAAAAAGCACAAGGTGGAACAGAACGGCAACGTGGTTGAAATACTGGTGCAATGATGCTCGCAGGACTTGACGTGGGAGGCACCTATACGGATGCCGTGCTTCTGGACTCGAAACAGGGGCTGCGCCTTGCCGCGGTCAAAGCGCCGACCCGCCCCGACTCCGTACTGCCGGGCATCATAGAGGCGCTCGAAAAACTTTTTGAAGGGCGCGCCGGCGATACCGGCCAAGTGCGCCGCCTGACCGTTTCCAGCACCCTGGGCCTGAACGCCCTGCTGACCGGCAACACGGAACCCGTGGGCGTGCTGGCTTTGCCGGGACCGGGCATAGACCCCGGCCTGTTCTGGGGAGCGGATCCCCTGTTCCGCGTCCTGCCCGGGGCGCAGGATCACCGGGGGCGCGTCACCGCCGAACCGGACGCGCGGGCCGTGAACGAAGCCCTGCTTTCCCTGAAAAAACGCGGGGCGCGCGCCCTGGCCGTCGTCTGCAAATTCAGCCCCAAAAATCCGGAACTGGAAAAACGGCTGGCGGCCGAAGCGCGCAACGTCTTCGGCCCGGATACCCCCGTCGTCCTCGGCTCGGAATGCGGCGGCAGCCTCAATTTCCCGCGGCGCCTGCACACAGCCTGGTGCAACGCCGCCCTGCACGCGACAAGTCGCGATTTCTTGCGGGCCCTGCGCGTTGCGGCGCACAACCTGGGCCTCTCCTGTCCTGTCCATGTTCTGAAAGCCGACGCGGGCTCCTTTTCCGCCGATGCCGCCGCGCGCGACACGGCAAGCACCATGGGCTCCGGCCCCGCCGCAGGGCTGCTGGGCGTGCTGGCCATGGCCGAATGGAGCGGTGCCGCATCCATGCGCGGCGAAGCCGCGCATGCGGACAAAATCATGCTCGACATGGGCGGCACCAGCACCGACATAGCCTTGATGGCCGGCGGGCAACCCCTGCTCGCGGACAAGGGACTGACCGTCAACGGAAGACCGACGCTGATCCGCACCCTCTGGACGAAATCCATAGCGCTGGGCGGAGACTCCTCCCTGCGCCTGGAAGCAGGCAGGCCGCGCGTAGGCCCGGACCGCTCCGGCCCGGCCCTCGCCCTGTGCCCGGATGAACGCGACGCCGAAGGGCGTTTTTCCCGGCCGCCGACCCTGACCGATGCCCTGAACACCCTCGGCTGCACGGCTCTGGGCGATGTCGAAATATCCCGCGCCGCCTTTGTCCGGCTCGCAGCCGACGATGCGGCGGCCGCCCGCGCCGGCGGATTCGACGGCCGTCCCGAAACCCTCGCCGGCCTCTTCCTCGAATGCGCCCTGACCCGCATCAGGGAAGAAACGCTCGCGCTTCTGGAAGAAGTCGGCTCGCAGCCCGTCTACACCATACGCGAACTCCTGATCGACAAAAAAACCGCGCCGGAAAAGGTCGTGTTTATCGGCGGCCCGGCCCAAAGCCTGCGCGCGGAACTGGAAAAAACCCTCGGCCTGCCTGTCCTCGCCCCCGAGGAAAGCCCCTTCGCCAACGCCCTGGGCGCGGCCCTCGCCAGACCCACGAAAGCCGCCGAACTGCACGCCGATACCCTGCTCGGACGCATGACCATCCCCGACTTCGACATCGAAAAGAAGGTGTCCCACGACTACCGCCTCGACGACGCGACACAGGATATGGCCGCGGCCTTCGCCCGCGCCTTCGCGCACGAAACAGGCAACGCCGGGGCCGCGCAGGTGCAGACCGTGTTCGCGGAATCCTTCGCCGTCCTCGACCCCTCGGGCAGGCGCGGACGCATACTCCGCGTCCGCTCCCAATACGCCCCCGGACTCGACCTTCAGGACAACCCATGACGTACGCCCCGAACGCAGACGCGCCCGCTCCGGCAACGCGCTCCCCGAACGCAGACGCGCCCGCTCCGGAAACGCGCGGGCTGAAAGCGGCGAACAGCCTGGGGCTGGTATTTTTCCCGGCCTTCGACTGGGCCATATCCCCCACCCACCCGGAGCGAGAAGAACGCCTGCTCTATACCCGCGACCAACTGCGCGAAGAAGGCCTCTTCGACGTGCCCGGCATCCTTGAACACCGCACGGAAATGGCCGCAATGTCCGATATCTCCCGTGTCCATTTCTGTCCCCCCGGATTCGACAACGTGGTGGAAATTCCGCACCTTGCCTCGGCCGGCAGCGCCGTCAGCGCAGCAAAGCTCGTTATGGAAGGCAAATGCGCCAAAGCCTTCGCCCTGACCAGACCGCCGGGACACCACGCCATGAAAGTCGTGCAGGGCGGGCGCGGTTTCTGCTCCGTCAACATCGAAGCCGTCATGATCGAACGCCTGCGCAGGGATTTCGGCGTCCGCCGCGTGGCAATCGTCGATACCGACTGCCATCACGGCGACGGCAGCCAGGATATCTACTGGCACGACCCCGATACCCTCTTCATCAGCATCCACCAGGACGGCCGCACCCTGTACCCCGGCACCGGCTTCCCTCACGAAACGGGAGGCCCGTCGGCGGCAGGCAGCACCGTCAACATCCCCCTGCCCCCGCGCACCGGCGACGAAGGGTTTCTCCTCGCGGCCGACGAAATCGTCCGCCCCCTGCTCGACGCCTGGAAACCGGACCTTGTCGTCAATTCCGCCGGCCAGGACAACCATTTCTCCGACCCCATCACCGACATGCGCCTGTCCGCCCGCGGCTACGCGCGCATGGTGAGCAGCATCAATCCGGATATCGCCGTGCTCGAAGGCGGCTATTCCATCCAGGGCGCCCTGCCTTACGTCAACCTCGCCGTTATCCTCGCCCTCGCCGGCATGGACTTCAGCCGCGTCGTCGAACCCGCCTGGCGCGAAGACCTCGCCGCTACCGCCCCGGACAGCCTCGCCTACATCAAACGCCTCCGTGACAACACCCTCACGGCCTTCAGGCGCCCCGCCCCGGCGTCCGGCTACCGCAGGGAAGGCGGCTGGTTTACACGCGAACGCGATGTGTATTACGATACGGACGGCATCCACGAACAACAACAGGAACGACTGCGCGCCTGCGGCAACTGCCCCGGACTGCTCGTCATCCGTACCCGCACCCACTACAGCGGCCGGACGACCTGCATCCATATCCCGCGCCCGGCCTGCCCCGCCTGCGCCGCCGCGGGCAACGACGCCAGGCGCGAAGCGGAACGCGACAAAGAAGCCTGGGAATTTTCCGACCAACAGCAGGATGTCTATCAACGCAGCGGGCATGTATAATCAGGGCGCCGCCCTGACCCACCCCGGCCCCGGCAGGCGCGGGGCCGACTCCCTTATCAGGGGTTTCCGGCGCCCGTTTATGAAATTACAGTTACCCTGAGGAAACAACCGTGCGCACGACGACAATACTCATTACAGCCGCGCTCCTGGCGCTTTTTGCGGCCGGATGCGGCGAGCAGGGCAAAATAGACTCCGTAAAAAACACCGTGATCGGCAACTGCTCCGGCAAAACCGTGCAGGCTCTGGTCTCCGGCCTGTTGCAGAACCCGGTCTGGAGTTTCAAAAAAGAACAGGACGGGAAAGAATTCGTCCTCGTTTCGGGAACCCTCGCCGGCGACACGCTCCCGGCCTGGGTCAAGGAACAGAAAATGCTGGACATAACTTTCCGCTTTGCCCTTGACCCGAAAACAGATAAATTCGATCCCGCCTTTCTGGACGCGTTTCCGTCGCTGACCAGCCCGGAAGGCGTCCTTCAGGCTTATAAGGCATTGATATGCAAGTGAATACGGTATGTTTCCCAAGCCGTAACGCGCAACATGAGTGATGCAAAGACCCTTTTCACGCACGGCAACGTGGTTACGCGCTTCGCGCCCAGCCCCACCGGGCACCTGCACCTCGGGGGTGCGCGCACGGCCGTGTTCTGCTGGCTTCTGGCCCGCCGTTACGGCGGGCGTTTCGTCCTGCGTATTGAGGATACGGACCTGGAACGCTCCAGGCAGGAGTACACGGATTCCATACTGGCCTCCATGCGCAGACTGAAGCTGGACTGGGACGGCGAGCCGATTTTCCAGAAAGACCGCTTCGCCGTTTACGATGCCGCCGTCGAGCGCCTGCTGGCCTCAGGGCACGCCTATTGGTGCGCGTGCAGCCCGGAAACCGTGGAAGCCGCGCGCGCAAAGGCCAGGAGCGAAGGCAAAAAACCGCGCTACGACGGACGCTGCCGCAAGCTCGGCCTGGGACCCGGCCCCGGCAGGACCGTGCGTCTGGCCGCGCCGGCCGAAGGGCGCATCAAATTCGACGATATGGTCAAAGGCCGTCTGGCCTTTGACGCCTCGGAACTCGACGACATGGTCCTGCGCCGGGCCGACGGTTCCCCGACCTACAACTTTTCCGTCGTAGTGGATGACGCCGCCATGAACATCACCCATGTGCTGCGCGGCGACGACCACGTCAACAACACGCCCAGACAGATACTCCTTTACCGGGCGTTCGGCGCGGAACCGCCCGTCTTCGGCCATGTCCCCATGATTCTGGGGCCGGACAGGCAGAAACTGTCCAAACGGCACGGCGCCAAGTCCGTCATGGAATATGACGAAGACGGATTCCTGCCCGATGCCTTGGTCAATTATCTGGTCCGTCTGGGCTGGAGCTGCGGGGACCGCGAAATTTTCGAACGCGACGAGCTGGTGCGCCTGTTCGACGGCGACAATCTGAACCGTTCCCCGGCAGCCTTCGACCCGCAGAAACTTCTCTGGGTCAACGCGGAACACCTGCGCCGCAAGCCGCCCGCAGCCTTGCTGCCCGACCTGCGCCCTTTTCTGAAAACCGGCGGAGAAAGCGGTCCGCAAGCCGACGAGGAACTCGTCCTTGCCTGTATCGGCATGCTGCAGGGCAGGGTCCGCACCTTGAAGGATCTGGCCGGACAAATGCGCCCCGTTCTGACGCCGGCGGCCGAACTGCCGTATGCGGAAGGCGTTCTCGAAAGCCTGGGGCCGGACGAATGTACGCGCCTTGCGGAACTGCGCGCCCGTCTGGCCGCTTTGCCGGCGTTCGACCGCAACTCCCTGCACGCCGCCGTCCAGGCCTATGTCGAAGAAAAGGGGCTGAAATTCAAAGCCGTCGGCCAACCGTTGCGCGCGGCCCTGCTCGGCGCGCTCAACGGGCCGGATATTATGCAGGTCATGCAGGCCGCGGGCAGGGAAGATACCCTGGCCAAACTGGACCGGGCCCTGAAACTTGCCGCCGGCCTGCGCCGTGCGTGCTTGCCCGCCCGCAATTTTACCGGTTCCGGCTGAAGTCGGTAAACAGCGGCCGCAAGGCCGAAGCGCCTCAGGAGACGGCGCGGGCCGGCTGAAAAACGTGTTCTCCGGCCGGCGGTCTTGCGGTAAAAAGTTTACTTTTTACCGCAGACATCAATAATGCGCATAGCGTAATCCGGACAGGAATGCCGTAGCCTGAAGGAACAGCGCGTACCAACCACAGTTACCGAAAAGGGATTGCCATGACTTTACAAATCGCCGCCCTGGCCTCCGGCGTAGGCTCCAATGTCGCTGCCGTGATCAAAAGCATCAATGAAGGGATGCTCGACGCGCGCATGCGCATCGTGATTTCCAACCGGCCCGGAGCGCCTGTTCTGGAAAAAGCCGCTCAAGCGGGCATACCGGTTTACGTCAAGGACAGCGCCGACTGTGAAAACCGGGAGGACTACGACCGCGCCCTGCTGGCCGCCATTTGCGACGCGGGCGCCGATACGGTTGTGCTGGCCGGCTACATGCGCATGTTGTCTCCCATGTTCGTCGCCGCGCATCGCGGCCGCATTCTCAATATTCACCCCTCGCTGCTGCCCAGTTTTCCCGGACGCATGGGCACCGAGGACGCCATCAAGTACGGCGTACGCCTTTCCGGGTCCACCGTCCATTTCGTGCAGGAAACCATGGACTCCGGGCCGGTGATTATTCAGGTCGTCGTCCCCGTGCACGCGCAGGATACAGGGGAAACGCTCATGCCGCGCATTCAGGCCCTGGAACACCGCATCTATCCCCAGGCCCTGCAATGGCTGGCCGAAGACCGCCTGCGGGTGGAAGGCCACCGCGTCAATCTCCTGCCCGCGCGAAAGCCCAATGGGTCCATGGCATCTTTCGGGCAAAGCCCTCTGGGTCCCTGGATGGTCAGCCCGCCCCTTGAAGGATTTTGAGGTATTGCTCCGCCGAATAAACATTGAGAGCGTCCACCTCAAGATATACATCATTTGTGATTGCCGTAGCCTGAATATTTCAGGTTTCGTTGAATCGCGCCAAAGCCGGATAGACAAGTCGACCATGACCGGATTCCTGGAAACGATCTTCGTGCGGCAAGTAAACCTTCCCAGATGACGGCGAGTATTGCTGTTTCTGTATGTCAACACTCCCCTTTGCTGAATTACCAGAATTCCTTGCGTTCCTTGTATTTTCTTTCGAAAATCTCCAGGGCCTGCCTGTCCTTTGCGGCGGAAGCCAACGCCCCGGCCTTGTCGTAAAAGCGCTTCACCCGGCCTTTGTCGTTGGCGTACAGGGCGCTGTAGGCCATGGACAGGTTGGCGTCGAACATCTTTCTTTCCGCGCCGTAGAGGCGGGCCAGCAGTTCGTGCACTTCCGGATCGTCAGGTTCCTTGCGCAGCACGCGCCGGGCATAGTCCAGGGCCGCGCCGGTGTTGCCCGCGTCTTCAAGATCCCTGGCGCGGTAATAGAGGGCATGCGTATCCTCAGGATTCATGTCGACGGCCCGCCTGAGCAGCGCCGACCCTTTGACCTTGTCGCCTTTGAGATAGTGAAAGCTGCCCGCCTCGCGCACAATGAGTTCGTCGTCCGGCCCGCAGGTCAGGGCGGAATCAAAATACCCGGCGGCGTCCTTGACCCGGTTGCGTCGGGAGCTGAGAATCCCCATGCCCATAAGGGCCATGCAGCGGCCGGCGCCCTGCATCTGCCCGGCAAAGACCGCCGCCGAACGATCCGGGTCGCCGTATCTGGCCCGCACAAGGGCCTGCACGCGCAGAAAACGCGTGTCGTCCGCAGCCTGCGGGGCGGGAAGACGCTTCAGGCGCACGCTCATGTCCTTGACCCGGTCCGTCAGGGCCGGATGGGTGGACAGATAGGGCGGAACCTCGCTGCCCAGCAGCCACTGCCTGCGGCTCAGGATACGGAAAGCACCTACCATGCCGCCGGGGTCATAGCCCGCGCCCGCAAGATAGTTCATGCCCACCTGATCGGCTTCGCGTTCGTCGGCGCGGCTGTAATTGAGCATGGCCGCCTGCCCTGCCGCCATAGACCCCGCGACGGCCGCGGACGCGGCTGACCCGCCCATAAGCGCCCCGGCCAGCATCCCGAGTACGGAAAGCACCGAAACAACCTGGCTGTTCTCTATACGCGAGGCGATGTGCCGCTGGGTGACGTGCGCCATTTCATGGGCCAGCACCCCCGCGACCTCGGCCTCGTGTTCCATGGCCAGTAGCAGACCGGTATGCACGAAAATATACCCGCCCGGACAGGCAAAGGCGTTGACGGCGTTGTGCCGGATCACGCTCACCGTGAAAGGAAAGGGTTGTTTGGGCATGGCCCGCGCCAGGCGGTCGACCAGACTCCGCACGTAGCCGACGATTTCCGCGTCCTGCACCAGGGGCATGCGGGACCGGATGAGGATGTTGAATTTTTCTCCCAGTTCCTTTTCGTCTTTCAGGGTAAACTCGCCCCAGGCGGACGCGTTGGCGGGGAAAACCGTCATATGCAGAAGCAGGAAGGGCAGCAGGAGGGCGCACCGGATGCGCCGTTTCACGTCCTGCCGCGCGCCGGGCCGGGGCGGTGTTTCTCCCTGCCGGCGGCGAAATGCGGGGGGCGTCACGGCACGTCCCATTCCGAGCCTTGGGCCGAATCACGCACCTCGACGCCCAGGTCGGCCAGGGCGGCGCGCAGTCTGTCGGCGGCCGCGAAATCCTTGCGCGTCCTGGCCTCCGCCCGTTCCCTCAGCATCGTTTCCACCTGAGTGACGTCTATGCGCCTGCGCGCGGCGCGCAAATGTTTCAGGTCTTCCAGAAATTGCCGGGGAGGCAGAAGGAAGATGCCGAAGACCGCCTGCCAGGCCGGAAGCAGGGCGGCGGCGCGGGCCGGCAGTTGCCGCATCGCGGCGCAGGCGTTCAGCGACTTGTCGTCCGCGACGCGCTGCACAAGATGCAGCAGGCTGTTGACATGCCCCAGGGCGGCTGCGGTATTCAGGTCGTCGTCCAGTGACTCTTCCCAGGCGACGGCCAGCCGCGCGAATTCCCTTGCCGCCGCCTCCGCTTCGCCCGACCCGCCCGGATTGCCGGACGCGCGCTGTCCGTCGGAAAACCGCGCCCCGCGCTCCCCGTTAAACTCCGCGCCGGTCTGCGGCCGGTCGCATCGCTCTTCGGCCGGACCGACGCGCGCATCGCCGCTCGGGCCGACAGAGGAACCGGACAGAAGCCGTTCCAGCAAATCAAGCGTTTCGTAAATGCGCCGCAGGTTTTTTTCCGCTTCCGCCAGGGCTTCCGGCGAAAAATCCATAGGGCTCCGGTAGTGGCGGGTGAGCAGGAAATAGCGCAGAACCTCGGGCCGGCAAGCGTCGAGAATATCCCGGACCGTCTTGAAATTGTTCAGGGACTTCGACATCTTTTCCGAGTTCACCCGCACCAGACCGTTATGCACCCAAAAACGGGCGAACTCGCGCTCCCAGGCCGCCTCGCTCTGGGCGATTTCGTTCTCGTGGTGGGGGAAGATCAGATCCTGGCCTCCGCCGTGGATATCCAGGGGCAGGGGGAGTTCCTGCGCGCTCATGGCCGAGCATTCGATGTGCCAGCCGGGACGTCCCGGGCCCCAGGGGCTGTCCCAGGCGGGTTCACCGGGTTTGGCGCTTTTCCAGAGGGCAAAATCCAGGGGGTCTTCCTTTTGCTCGCCCGGCGCGACCCTGGCCCCGACGCGCAGTTCGTCGGGGTCGCGTCCGGAGAGTTTGCCGTAGCCGGCAAAGGAGCGTACGCGAAAATACACGTTGCCGCCGGGCACGGCATAAGCGTGACCTTTATTCACCAGAATCCGGCAGAGCTGCGTCATGGCGTCGATATAGCGGGTGGCTCTGGGTTCCGCATCAGGCCGGCGCACGTTCAGGCGGTCCATATCCTCGTGAAAAGCCCGGATAAAGCGCTCGGCCACCGCCTCGCTCGTCGTGCCTTCCCCGGCGGCCCTGTTGATGATTTTGTCGTCGACATCCGTGAAATTGCGCACAAAAGTCACGTCCAACCCCGTCTGCTCCAGCCTGCGGACCAGGACGTCAAAAACCACGGCTGCCCGCGCATGCCCTATATGACAGTAATCATACGCTGTTATGCCGCAGGCGTAGACGGAGGCCCTGCCCGGCCGCACCGGGATAAACTCTTCCTTTTTGCGGGACAGCGCGTTGTAAAGCTGCATATCTTTCAGTCCTCTATGAGTGCGACGCGGCGGGCGTGCCTGCCGCCCTCGAACGCGGTGCGCAGAAACAGCTCCGCCAGATCCGCCGCCAGGGGCGGAGCGGTGACGCGCGCGCCCAGGCAGAGCACGTTGGCGTTATTGTGGGCGCGGCAGGCGCGCGCGGCATACTCGTTGGTACAGAGCGCGGCGCGGATGCCTCTGTGCCGGTTGGCGGCCATGCACATGCCTATGCCCGTGCCGCAGATAAGGATGCCCCGGCCGTTGTCTGCCGCCACCCGGGCGCAGAGCGCATGGGCAAAGACCGGGTAATCGCAGCTTTCCGCCGCTTGTGGTCCAAGGTCTTCCATCCGGAAACCCCGTGCCGCCAAATCGACGCAGAGGGCCTGTTTCAGGCCGAAACCGGCATGGTCGGAGGCTATGAAAACGGTGTCGCCGGCCATATCTGCGTTCTCCGCGCGTTTCAGCGCGCCGCCGTCTGTTGCGGGGTCCGCAGCGCCGTTCCCGGAGGAAGCGCCAGGGACAGTTGTTCCCCGCTGTAGTGAGGGGAAACGCGCTCCGTTTCCCGAACCTCAATCAGGACCGAGCGGCCCCCGGCGTGCGCGATGCGCAGGCGATCCGGGCGCAGAGGGTTGTCGTCGGCGGCTTCCTCAATTTCGATCGCCCAGCCGTTGTTTCCGCGCCAGCGCAGCGGAGCGCCTTCCGCAGACAGTTCCAGTTCTCCAGGCAGCGCCGCATTACGCAGCGCGTAGCGGCGGCCGCCGGGAACGGGGCGGCTTTCGGGGACCGCGCCGCTGCCGCCCGGCGGCAGAAAAAGCGTCCCGCCGCAGCCGGTGAGCAGCAGCGCGAGTTCGGCCGGGGAAAGAGGAAGCGGAACGCCCAGGGATTCCTCCGGGGTATCTCCGGAGGAAGGTTGCCGGGAATCCGTCTCCCCGCCCGTCTGCGCATACTGCCGCGCGCGCTGCGGGCCGTGATACAGCAGGGCGGCGTTTTCGCGCGGAACATATACCAAGGTGGATTGCGCGTCTTCGCGGATTTTGGCGGCGGTGACGCCCATGCCCGCCTGCAGGTCGAGACGCAGGGGAAAAGGATCGCCGCTTTTGCCGTTGCCCCAGAGCAAGGCCGAGGCGCGTTGCGTGCCGCCGGCGGCGTCTGTATAGCGCAGGCCGGCGCGCAGGCGAAACGGGCCGCTCAAGGCTTCGGCCTTTTCCGCGCGTTCGCGGAAACGTTGCCAGATTGCCGCCCCCCTGTCGCCGGAGGCGCCCTGTTCTTCCGCAGGCACGGCCGGAGGCGGCGTCTGCACGCCTGCGCAGGCCTTGAGCAGCACGAGCAGGGCAAAAAGGACGCAGATGAACTTCGGCCGCTGCGGCCCGGCGCAACCCGGCCGGGACGTAAACATCCATCGTCCGTCGCGCGCGTCTCCGGTCTTTGCCGGGAGCGGCCTGCGCCGCCGGTCCGCAAGGGACGCGGGCCCCGGCCTGCGTTTGCGGGCGCATCCGTTTTTCTGCATGGACGTCATGACCGTCAGAGGATGGAGAGCAGCAGGGATTCCACCAGACCGGCCAGATCCTTGTGCCGGCCGCTGACGGTGATAAGATAGAAATTTCTGTCCGAGACGACGATGGAGGCTTCGGAGGCTTCACCTTCGGGCGAGGTGAAGGTAAAAGAATAATAGTTGGGGTCGTTGTCCACCATAACCGGACGGCTGCCGTGCAGTTCGGCGGCATAGGCGGCGGCCAGACTCTCGGCGTTCATGCCGTCCATGCGCGTCAGAAGTTCGACTGCGACCTGTAGGGAAGCCGAACCGTCCGGCGCGGTGAACGCCGTGGTGCTGCCTTCGCGCTGCACGGTCCAGCCGGGCGGCAAATCCACGGAAAAATCCGTAAAATCGCGCGGTTCCGCCGTTGCGGCAGCGGCCGTAAAAAGCGCCAGACAGAGAGCGGCCATGCACGTTTTCATCGGAAATTCCTCAGCATCACTCACAGCAACGTACCGTTTACGACGAAGATAGCAGAAAAAGCGCAGGCGGACAATATCCTCGAAGATCCGCCGGGCGCAGGAAAAAAGATTGCCTCTGCATCCCTCATTATGGGTTGATGCGAAAATTTGCGCGTTGCACGGCGCTGCTATTTGCCCTGTTCCGCGGGCGACAGGCGGGGCGCGGTTTTGAAGCGGCCGGGATGACGGCTCTGTTCGTCGCCTTCGTCCGGCAGCCTCGGCTCGTGTGTTTCCGGCAAGGTTACGCCGCCCGGCCGAGGGTGCGCGGGAGGCATGGGAGGCGCGGCGAATTCCGGTTGCGGTCCGTATTTGAACATGTAATCCCGCGCCTTAAAATCGTTGTCTCTGTGATAAAAATCGCCTGGTTCCGGATTGTTGTCCACATATCCCCTCCCGAAATCACGGCGGTTGCCGTAAGCTCTGGGCGGGACCGGAGCCGCGGGCGGGGCCGGAGGCAGGGTCGTCACTCCGCGTATCGGGCCCGCTGCCGTGTATACGGCAGCGGCTTCCGCTCCGGCGCCTGACGGCCCGGCGCACAGCGCTGCAAACGCGGCAAGGTACGGAAGGATCAGGCGGAACTCCGCATACACGGCCCGGCTCCCCCAGTGCGGCAGTTCGTTGTGAAGGAGGCGGCGGTCACGCGGTCTCGACGCCGTCCGCCCGGATAATGTACTCGGCCGCCGCGGGCAGGTCGTCCACAACCGGCAGACCTTCGGGCGCCTCCGCCTCCGCCTCTCGACCGTAGCCGGTGCGGAGCAGGATGGAGCGACAGCCTGCCGCCCGGCCTGCCAAAATGTCGGAAATCTTGTCGCCCGTCATCCAGGATTCCCGGCAATCCAGACCGAGTTCTTCCGCTGCCTGCAGCAACAGTCCGGGTTTCGGTTTGCGGCAGGAACATTCGCCGGAGAACTCCGGGTGATGCGGGCAATAGTAAAAAGCCTCTATGACCGCATCGAAGCGCGCCAAATCTTTGTTCACCCAGCGATGCACGGCGTCCACGGCTTCCCTGCCGTACAGCCCCCGCGCCAGACCCGACTGGTTGCTGACCACGACCAGCCTGTATCCCCGGCCGCACAGACGGGCCAGGGCCTGCGGCACACCCGGAAGCCAGCACCAATCCTCCCGGTCGTGCAGGTAGCCTGTTTCCCGGTTCAGGGTGCCGTCGCGGTCAAGAAATACGGCGCGCATGGTCAACTCCGCGGCTCTTCCTGTCGGATCTTCCTGTTACAGGACCGGCAGGAATGTAAACCGTTTCGCTCCGGGTAACAATACTCGCGAGTGCTTACCTATAGATAGGAGAGTGTTAACTTATGAATGATATTTATCCACCAAAGCGCTGTCGCGCAACAGTTTAATGCCAAAAAACATGCGCAGGCCAAGACCCTCAAAATATGAGCGTGTGTACTCAATATATAGAGTTCCGGCACATAAAAACAATTAATTCAACGAGTTATAAGTAAAGAGCGATGAATCCGAATCTTCAGTAAAAAGTTTAATATTTCACTCTGTTATTATGTGTTCACCTATATATACAGGGCGCCGCTCTCGAATAAAGAGTTACGCGGCACTGCCTTCAGCCCGCAATCATGCGCAGGGTTTCCTCGAAGTTCGGCTTCAATTCCTCGGCCCGCTCGGGGTCTATGCCGCACAGCCCGAAAACCGAGGCAAACAACAGGTCCGGCGTCAAGCTCAACGTGTGCGCGCCGTTGCCGATGCGGTACATGTCGCCGTCCCTGGATACGACGTAAAATCTGCGCGTTTTTTCCACTCCCGCCGTGTTGACGATGGAATATACCTGCTCGTCCTTGTCCGTTATGAAAAGGCGCAGGCGCGTCAACGTGCCCGTGTCTTCGGCGTAAAAGGAGCTTTCCGAATACAGCTTTCCGGAAAAATGCAGTTCAGCGCCGTTATCGTTGTGCAGAACGACTTGCTCCATGTGCGTCCCAATAGCTGCCTTACTCATGCCTGCTTACTCCCGCCGGGGCGCGACACCCCGGAATTGACAATCCCAGCCGCCGGCTCTCTTTTTCCCGGACCGGCGTTTCATGCTCCGTCCTTGCCCGGAAACAGGGGTAACTGAAACTGCCGTTTTTTCTCAACGGCTTTGCCGGCTCCCCGCTCCCGGCGCGCCACAATGTCCCGCGTTTCCTCATCTGCCGCATCGGCGTCGGCAAACAACTCCCCGCCGCCGCGCGCGCTCCAGAAAACAGCCAGTTCCCTTTTGGAAATACGGAAATCACGCACCCCGAGCTTTGCGGCTTTCAATTCTCCGTCCCGTATGGCGCGACGTATGGTTTCCCGGTGACAGCTCAGAAGATCGGCAGCCTCGGTCAACGTAAATGTAGTCTTCATCGGAGGCGTGCTCATGCGTGAAACACCATTATATTCCGATTTTTCTCCCTTTTCTCTGCCCATACTCACAACAGGCGGTCCTTGTCAACAAAAATTGCTGCACTATCTTGAAAAAACGTCGATATTTTTTTTAATGTGATTTACGTCGCGGACGCCTGCCGACTGCCGCGCAAGACCTTCTTCCGCGGCAAAACATTGCCGATGCTTTGCGATACGCTGTGCAGGCCGCGCCGGCCGGGCAAAAGCGCTTTACATAAGCGCCCGCGGCGCTTACATTACAGGCGATGAGGAAAAATTTTTTCTGCTGCCCGGCGTGCCTGTTTCTGCCGCTTGTCCTTGCCGCCTTGCCGTGTGCGGCGGCGCTTCTGTATTTGGGCCCCGGCGCAACCGCCGGGGATTCGGCAGGGATCCTGAGCGCGGCGATACTGTTGCTTACCGTTGTCCCGGCCGTTCTTGCGGCGGGTTTTGCGGCGGCCCGCCTGATACGCCCTGCGTTGCGCCGCGCCCTTGAAGCGGCGGAAGCTTACGCCTGCGGCGATTTCACGGCCGAGGCGCGGGCCGACGGTCTTGTGCGCGAAGGCGCGGAACTGATTGCGGCGATCAATGCCGTGGGGGAAAGCGCGCGGAAGCAGGCGGCGGAACAGGCGGGCGCGCGACGGGAGGATGACGCGGCGGACAAGGCTTTGAACGGGCTGCTGGCCGGCCTGAGTCACGATGTCCGGCATCCGCTGAACAGGGTTGTAGGCGCGGCGTACCTGGCCCTGCGCTGCCGGCTTGACGACGGCCGGCGCGGCTGTTTTGAAAATATTTACGCGGCGGGCATCCGGCTGCAGAAAATCACCGGGGCGGTCATGGAATTGTCCAGGCTCAACGCCGGCAAGCTCTGCGCGCCCAGAAAGCCTGTTTCCGAAGCCGAAATTATTGCGGAAATCAGGCGGCACCTGAGTCTGGCGAACGCCTTCCCCGGCGCGCGCGAAGGCGCTTCCGGGAGTTGCCCGGAACAGCACGGGGCCGGCGGGGGCGATTCTCCGACAGACGCCGGGTGGCGTTCAAATTCGTTTGAATGCAAGGCACCGACATTTTCGAAAAACAGGCAAAACCTGATTTTTCAAAAACTTGCGAGCGGCAACTTGGCCTCTGCCGCGCCGCTTCGCTTTTTGACGAAAGCAAAGCGGTATGAAATTGAAGACTCTCCGCCGCGGCGCGCGTTGCTTGCCGGTTGGGTCGGCGGGCATGCTCCCGCCGTATCCCCGGGTATGCCGAAAAGCGTGTCCGGCCCGCATCCTGAACAAACCGCGCAGGAAAGTGCGGGGGATTGCGGACTGCCGGAGCTGTTTCCGGAAACGGCGGCCCTTCTGGAAGACGCCGGGTTTTCCGCGGCCTGCGTCGAGGACGCCGGAGCGGCGGGGATCGTTACGGCGCAGGCCTGCGCCGTGGGCGAGCCTTTCGACCTGCTGCTTCTGGACCGGCATATGCCGGATGCCGCAGACATGGAGACGCTCAGGGACATCTGCAACAATCCGTCCATACGCCCAAGGCCGCTCATCCTCATGCTTGCGGCTTACGGCTGCGAAAACATCCGAAGACAGGCCGAGGAGGCGGGAGCGGACGCATTCCTGCGCAAGCCGATACGGGCGTCCGCGCTGCGAGCGGCGGTGGAGACTCTGGCGGCAGCGCGGACGCCCGGAGAACAAAGCGGCAGGCAACCGCATGTGTAGGCGCGCGCCCGAGGCGTATGTTTCAGAGCGCGGGGTGGATGCGTACGCCTGCGTTTCGCCGGCAACGGCGGCAACGACATGAAGCTCCCCATGCGCCCTTTGTTCTGTTGTCTGGCGTTTATCGTCATGCTGCCTTCCGCGGGCCTGACCGCATACGGCATTTACTGCGACCGGCAGACGGCAGTCGCTGCGGCGCGGGAAGGCTTTGGGGAAATCCTGCGCCGGGCGGCGGTCCGCTGCGCCGATCCTTTGCGCGAAGGCGCAAACGGAGCGGCGTCCGCATGTCTGGCGGCTGCGTTCTATATCGACGGAGAGGAGCAGGAGCTTCCGCTGCGCGTAAACGGGGCCGCGCTTGCGTTGCGCGACGCCTCCGGACGCGTGACCGCCTTGTCTTATCCGGACAGGGGGATGACGGGGAACGCCGGCGTCTTCGCCGGGGGCGGCGGCCGCATCGTGTTTGAGCATAAGATACCCGGCGGCGCGGCGCAGGATACGTTTGCCGCGTTGCTGCTGGACGTGCCGGCCTTCGCCGTATACGGCGAAGGCGAAGACATCGTGCGCCGGCGCATGCCGATACTTGCGGCGGCCGTATTCGGCGGCCTTTTTGTCGCCTATGTTGTCGGCGGCGCCCGCGCCGTCGCGCCGCTGTCGGAAGCGGCCGCGGCCGCCCGCGCCCTGGCCGGCGGCCTTGCGTCGCCTGCGGACAGGCGGCCGGACTTTCTTCCGGAACGATACGGCGAAACCGGCGCGGGGAACTGCCCCGCAACGGCGTTCGACGAAGTGACGGCGTTGCGGGCCGCCCTGGACAAGACCGCAACGCGGTTGGTCGCCGTGAGGACCGCGGCGGCGGAAGCCGGGTCGGCCGGGGAAAATGCGGCCAAAATTTGGCATGATGTGCTTTTCAGCCTCGGGCGCGACATGCGCGGGCCTGTGAACACCGTTGAGGATATGGCTTATGTGGCCGGAAAAGCGGCCCTCGCGCCTCCGTTGCCGGACCTGCTCGACGAAATTGTCTCTGCGGGCAGGGAACTCGGCATGTTGAGCGGCGAATTGACTACGTTGAACGAAAAAGTGTCCACGCCTCTGCCGGGCGTCACGCGGGAATCTCCCTGAATCAAGGGAAACGCCGCTTTATTCTTTTGAAAGGCATGGGGATGGATTCTTCGCTGCGCCCAGAATGACAAAAGCGTGGTCATTCAGGCCCTGCGTCCCGCGCCGGGGCGGGTTCCAAACCATAAAGGAAGCTTTGATGAGCCGGAACTACAGCGCGCCTGCAACCCCGCGGAAGCGCGTCCGCGCCGACATTACCCGCACCGTTGCCGTGATCGGCGGCAACGGCCGTATGGGCGTCGAGCTGGCCCGGCGCCTCGGCGCTGCGGGACACGCCGTATCCGGAGTCGACAGGACGCAGCGCGGCGCCGGCCCGCCTGCCCTCGACCCGCACGAACTCGCTTCAGCCCTGGGCGCAAGCGACTTTGTCCTGCTCGCCGTGCCGATAACAGCCCTGCCGGGAGTACTGGAACTTGCCGCTCCTTACCTGAAGCCGAGGCAGGTGCTGTTCGACATCGCCTCCGTCAAGGAACCGGCCCTGCGCTGCATGGAGGCATACCATGCCGGCCCCGTCGTCGGCGCGCATCCTCTTTTCGGCCCGCACGCGCGTCCCGCCGACCTGCGCGTCGCCCTGGTGCCGGGACGCCGCGCGGACGAAGACGCATGCGGCGCCGTGGAAAGACTGTTCGCCGACATCGGCTGTACCTGCTTCCGCGTGACCGCCGAGGAACATGACCGCAACGTCGGCCTGATCCAGTCGCTCAATTTCGCATGCAGCGCAGCCTACCTGGCCCAGGCGGCGCGTTCCGCCGACAGCCGTTTTTTCACGCCTTCCTTCAGACGGCGCATGGAATCCGCCCGCTTTCCGCTGACCGAAGATGCCGCCATGTTCGGCGAATTCAGCGCAGCGAACCCGTATTTCACGGAAATACTGACCGCATACGCCGACGCCCTGCGCGGCATCACGGCAAGCGAAAACGGCCGGGAAACGCCGTCCGACCTCATCCGGAAACGACTCGCCGATCTCGCCCGGCAAGCCGCCGGGATTTACGGCGACAGATGAACACCGCTCCTTTGTTGCCCTTCCCTTCCGGATGCCGGCGGGCGACCCTGGTTCGCCGTGAAAAACGGTTCCTTGTGGAATGCGAAACCCCGGAAGGGCGTTTTTGGGCGCATACCAACAATTCCGGCGCCATGCTCGGCCTCACCCGCCCCGGCGCGCCCGTTTTCCTGTCGCCCGCATCAGGTGCAAACAGGAAATCGGCCTGGACGCTGGAAATGGTAGGGTTGCATCCGCACAAAGCAGGGGAGCCTGTTCTCTGGGTCGGCGTGAACACTCTGACTCCCAACCGCCTGTTGCGCGCGGCTTTTCAGGCGGGACTGCTTCCCTGGACCCGGGGCTACACGCAGTGCCGGCCGGAGGCGCGGCGCGGCGCAAGCCGCTTTGATGCCCTGTTCACCGGACCGGGTTTGCCGCCTCTCTGGGTGGAATGCAAAAACGTGACCATGGTGGAAGACGATGCGGCCGCCTTTCCCGACGCCGTCAGCGAACGGGGACACAAACACTTGCGGGAGATGGCGGCGGCCGCCGCCGCGGGAGAGCGGGCCGTCTTTTTTTACTGCGTCCAGCGCCCGGACGGGCGCTGTTTCACTCCGGCCGATTATGTGGACCCGGTCTACGCGGAGCTGTTTTATGAAGCCGAGGCTGCCGGCGTGGTGTGCCGGCCGCAGCGGGCAACGCTTTCGGAAAAAGGGATTGCTCTCGGCGATATCCTGCCGGCCGCGCCCCGACTGATCCCGGGTAAATGAATAAGAGAGTGTTCACCTAAAGATATACATCATATGCGATTTCCTCAGCCTGAAGAGAGAGTGCATATCAATGGACAGCTTCTCGACATGAAAACGTCATGAAATCAATCTGTTGTCGTAAAGTCCCGCAAATTATGCCCCTACATAAAAAATTTTTTAATTTTGGCGTGTTATCATAGACGCATCTATCTAAGGGAAACGCTGATTTATTCTTTTGAAAGGCATGGGGATGGATTCTTCGCTGCGCTCAGAATGACAAAAGCGTGACCATTCCGAGCCTCGGCCTGAGCAGGGCGAAAGGCCGAACATTCATCGTCTGGCGAAGAATCCATCTTGATGTCTTTGGCCTGTTCCGCATTTAAGCGGCGTTTCCCTAGGCGTCCCGTTCGACGAGTACGGCGATGCCTTGGCCGCCGCCGATGCACAGTGTCGCCAGTCCGCGTTTGGCGTTTTTCTTTTCCAGAGAGTGCAGCAGGGTAACAAGAATTCGCGCCCCGCTCGCGCCTATGGGGTGCCCGAGGGCTATGGCGCCGCCGTTGATGTTGACTTTGGCAGGATCCAGTTCCAGTTCGCGCGCTACGGCTACGCTTTGGGCGGCAAAGGCTTCGTTGGCTTCGATCAGATCCAGGTCTTTCACGCTCCAGCCCGCTTTTTTCAGGGCGTTTTTGGAGGCGTTGACGGGCCCGATGCCCATGATGGCCGGATCCACTCCGGCAACGCCGACCGCGACGATGCGGGCCAGGGGTTTGAGATTTTTGGATGCAGCGAGGGCGGCGTCCATGACCGCGAAGGCGGCTGCGCCGTCATTGATGCCCGAGGCGTTGCCTGCGGTGACCGTGCCGTCTTTCTTGAAAGCGGGTTTCAGTTTGGCCAGACCTTCGGCGCTCGCGTCACGGCGCGGAAACTCATCGGTATCCACAACCTTGTCGCCTTTTTTGCCTTTTATGACCACAGGCAGGATTTCTTTCTTGAAATTGCCTTCGTCAATGGCTTTGACGGCTTTCTGCTGTGAGGCCAGGGAAAAGGCGTCCTGGTCCGCACGCGTGACTTTGAATTTTTCCGCCACGTTTTCGGCAGTGATACCCATGTGGTACAGGTTAAAGGCGTCGGTCAGGCCGTCGAGCACCATGGTGTCCACCAGTTCGGCATTGCCCATGCGGGCGCCCCAGCGGGCTTTGGGCACGGCGTAGGGGGCGAGGGACATGCTTTCCGCCCCGCCGGCGACAATGCAGCGCGCCTCTTCGGCCTTGATCGC
The DNA here is from genome assembly GCA_031276485.1 of Desulfovibrio sp. GTDB lineage: Bacteria > Desulfobacterota > Desulfovibrionia > Desulfovibrionales > Desulfovibrionaceae > Frigididesulfovibrio. The sequence continues at coordinate 46,946 of JAISMY010000105.1, forward strand.
CTGCGCGGCCATGGCAACGGCCTTCAGGCCGGAACCGCAGACCTTGTTGATGGTCCAGGACGGCACCTCAAAAGGCAGCCCGGCCTTGACGGCCATCTGTCTGGCCGGGTTCTGGCTCTGCGCCGCCTGCAGCACGTTGCCCATGATGACTTCTTCTACCAGATCGGCGTTGACGCCGGCGCGTTTTATCACTTCAGCGATGACCAGGGCGCCGAGTTCGCCGGCCGTCAGGGTTGAGAGTCCGCCGCCGAAGGTGCCGATGGGAGTACGCACCGCGCCGACTATGACAACATCTTTCATATTGACCTCTTTTTTTGTTGTTGGAAGCCTGTTTCGTCTGCCTCAATACTTGAAGAATCCTTCGCCCGTCTTGCGGCCGAGTTTACCGGCGCGCACCATCTTGCGGATGAGCGGGGCGGTGCGGTACTTGGGATCGCCGGTTTCCCTGTACAGAACATCCATAATCGCCTGACACACATCCAGGCCGATCAGGTCGCCGAGGGCCAGGGGACCCATGGGATGGTTGGCGCCGAGTTTCATTGCCGTGTCGATGTCTTCCGCGCTGGCCGTGCCTTCGGAAAGGACAAAGGCCCCTTCGTTGATGAGCGGAATCAGGATGCGGTTGACCACGAAGCCGGGCGCTTCGTGAACCGTGACCGGCGTTTTGCCGAATGAACGGGCCAGCTCCATGGTGGCGTTGTAGGTGGCGTCGGTTGTCGCAATACCGCGAATGACTTCAATCAGGGCCATGACCGGGGCCGGGTTGAAGAAGTGCATGCCGATGACCTTGTCCGGGCGCTTTGTTGCCGCGCCTATTTCCGTGATGCTCAGGCTGGAGGTGTTGGTGGCGAGTATCGCCTCCGGCTTGAGGGTGGAATCAAGTTCGCTGTAAATGGTTTTTTTGAGGGCCATGTCCTCGATCGCGGCTTCAATCACAAAATCGGCATCTTTGGCCACGCTGATGTCGACTGTGCCGGTGATCCGGCCGAGGACGGCGTCTTTGTCGGCAGCCTGCATTTTACCTTTTTCCACCAGCTTGCCCAGGTTTTTTCCTATGCCGCCCAGTCCTTTGGCGACAAACTCGTCTTTAATGTCGCGCAAAAATACTTTGCAGCCGCTTTGGGCGACGACTTGGGCAATGCCCGATCCCATAGCTCCGGCACCAAGGATAAGAACGGTTTTCATGGCAACTCCATAGCGTTAGGTGGTTTGACAGGATAAAAGCTACTTCCTTCTTTAGAATTTACCATACTTCAAAAAAAATACAACCGATAATTGTGTCGCTTCACGAAGACTTCCGGATAACTCATCGAAAAAATTAGCGGTAAATTTTTTGCCCCGTCGAAACCGGCGCTGCGATTGCTTTTTTTCCGGCTTGCCGCTATAGAAAGGCATGTGTTTCCGGGCCGTGAGCCGAGCCCGCAGACCCGCAGAGCCTTGCCCGGCATCCGCCGGGGATTGCCGTGCCTGTCTTTGCGTGCAGGCGCCGACCGGCGTCATGGAACCGGCTGTTTTCGAGAGAGGCTATGCGCTCCGGCCACGTCAAGTCTTCAGGCGGCGTCAAGGCGGCTTTCGCGAAGCCCGCTGTTTCCGATGCGGCAGGCGGGGGGCACCCCAAGCCTTCGCGGCGCTATCTGCGCCCGGCCGCCATGATCGGCACGGCGCCGGCGCTGGATATTGTCTTTGAGCAGATCGCCCAGGTCGCCCCTTCGACGACGACCGTGCTCCTGCGCGGCGAGAGCGGCACCGGCAAGGAACTGGTGGCGGGCGCCATCCACGATGCCGGTCCCCGCGCGTCCGGCCCCTTCGTCTCCATCAACTGCGCGGCTATTCCGGAAAGCCTGATAGAGAGCGAACTCTTCGGCCACGAGCGGGGAGCCTTTACCGGCGCGGTGGCCGTGCGCAAAGGGCGTTTTGAACTGGCCCAGGGCGGCACTTTGTTTCTGGACGAAGTCGGCGACCTTTCCCTGCTGACCCAGGCCAAGCTTCTGCGCGTCATCCAGGAGCGCACTTTTGAGAGGCTCGGCGGATTGACGGTACACAAGGCCGATGCCCGCATCATCGCCGCCACTAATAAAGGGCTGGAAGAAATGGTGGAGCAGGGACTGTTTCGCCGCGACCTTTATTACCGTCTCAACGTCTTTCCCATCCATCTGCCTCCACTGCGCGAACGTCTGCACGATATACTGCCCCTGGCCGACCATTTCGTTAAACGTTTTGCCGCCAAGCACAACAAGAACAATGTGCGCATGTCGCCCGCGCTGTCCCCTCTGTTGTACGCCCACACCTGGCCGGGCAACATCAGGGAACTGGAAAACGTCATGGAAAGGGCGGTATTGCTCGTCAACCCCGACGGCTGCGTCATGCCCGAACATCTGCCCCTGGACATCCAGCGCGCCGGCCGCGGTCCGGCCGGCCTTCCTCCGACTCCCGGCCCGGCAGGCGGCGTTGCGGCAGGCGATGAAGGCGGTCCGACCCTGCAGGGAAAACTGGACCGCCTGGAACTGTCCTGTATTGTTGAGGCGCTTGAAAACGAACGCGGCCACATCCGGCGCGCGGCGGCATCCCTCGGCCTGACCGAGCGCGTCATGAGTCTGAGAATGGCCAAATACAATTTAACTTATAAGGATTACAGGCAGAAACAATGACACTGCCGCGCATCCGGGGAGTCGGCGCCGTATGATTTCCGCTCGTTGCAGGGCCGTTCTTGCCGCGGCTTCCGCTTCCGTTCCGGAAGTTGCCGCCGCGCAGGCGAACCGGCCTTTGGACCTGACATCCCTGTACGGCAGGGACGTGCTTGATATGCGCGCCATGCGCAAACTCCTGCCCGGCGAGGTGTTTGAACAGCTCGACAAAGTCGTCAAGGAGGGCGCGCAACTGCCCGCGGAAATAGCGGGGGTGATTGCCAACGCCATGAAAGACTGGGCCGTTGCCCGCGGCGCTACCCATTACACCCACTGGTTTCATCCCATGACCGGGTTGACGGCGGAAAAACACGACGCTTTCATGACTCTCGCGCCCGACGGGCAGGTCCTGAATGAGTTTTCCGGCCGGAATCTGATCAGCGGCGAACCCGACGCCTCGTCGTTCCCCTCGGGCGGTTTGCGGTCTACTTTTGAAGCCCGCGGCTACACGGCCTGGGATCCCACCTCGCCGGTCTTCATTCTGGACGGGCCTGCCGGCGCCACGCTGCATATCCCGACGATATTCTACGCCTATACCGGCGAAGCCCTGGACCGCAAAATGCCGCTGCTGCGTTCGCTTGCCGCGCTTTCGCGCCATGCTTTGCGCATCCTGCGCCTTTTCGGCAACACCGGCGCCGCGTACGTGCAGGCCGTTGTCGGGGCGGAACAGGAATTTTTCCTGGTGGACAGGCGACTGGCCGCCTTGCGCCCGGACATCATGCTCTGCGGGCGGACGTTGACGGGCGCACTCTCGCCCAAGGGGCAGGAGCTGGAGGACCATTACTTCGGCGCCATGCCTCCCCGCGTCATGGCTTTTATGCAGGATGTGGAAATGCGTCTGGTCGCCCTCGGCATTCCCTGCCGGACGCGGCACAACGAAGTCGCGCCCGGACAATTCGAAATGGCCCCTCAGCACGAGGAAGCCAACATCGCCGTGGACCACAACATGCTGCTCATGAACATGCTGCGCCACACGGCCGCAGCGCACGGCCTTGTCTGTCTGCTGCATGAAAAACCCTTTACCGGCGTCAACGGCAGCGGCAAACACAACAACTGGTCCCTGCGCGATTCCGACGGCAACAACCTGCTCAGTCCAGGCTCGACCCCGCATACGAATGCTCAATTCCTCATTTTTCTGGCCGCCGTGCTGCGGGCCGTACACAAGCATTCCACAGTGCTGCGCCTGGGCGTGCTCGGCGCGGGCAACGACCACCGCCTAGGCGCCGGCGAGGCCCCGCCCTCCGTTTTTTCCGTATACCTCGGGGAACAGCTTACCGCTGCCGTGGACAGCCTGGCCCGCGGCGCCTCCGGCAAAACCCGGCAGAAAAATACCCTGGAAATAGGGGTGTCCACACTGCCGCCCCTGCGCCGCGATTATGCCGACCGCAACCGCACCAGTCCTTTCGCCTTTACAGGAAACAAATTTGAATTCCGGGCCGTCGGCGCATCGCAGTCCCTTGCTCCGGCCAACATCGCCCTGAACACGGCCGTGGCGGACGCCCTGGACGAAATCGCCACCAGTCTTGAGGCGGGCGTCTGCGAAGGCACCGCGCTGAATACGGCCGTACAGGAACAGCTTGCCCTGCTGTTCAGGGAGCACATGCCCGTTGTCTTCAACGGCAACAGCTATGCGCGCGAGTGGAAGGAAGAGGCCGCCCGGCGCTGCCTGCAGGATATGTCCGGCACTGTTGAAGTCCTTGAACACTACAGCGACCCCCAGGTTATGGACCTGTTCATGCGGCACGGCGTACTCAGCGAACGCGAACTGCTGGCCCGACAGGAAATACTTCTGGACGGTTATTCCAGAACGGTTTCCGTGGAAGCCGGACTGACCGCCCGCATAGGCCGGACCTCCATACTGCCGGCTGCGCTGAACGCCCAGTCCAGGGCTGCGGATCTGGCGGCGAAAACAGCCGCCCTCACGGGCCGGCAGGCTGAAGAGCTGCCGGAATACAGGCACTTTACCGGGATACGCGCTGAGGCCGTGCGCCTGGGCGAAGCGCTGGATGCGCTGGACGCGGCCCGGCGCAGGCTGAACGATGATACAGAAACGCTGGTGCATGCCCGCACCGCGCGCGATCTGGTCATCCCGGCCATGAACCGCTGCCGGAAACACATTGATACGCTGGAAGGACTGCTTGACGATGCAGAGTGGCCTCTGCCCACCTACGCGGAACTGCTCTGGGTCCGCTGATACAGGGCGCTGAACGATACCCTTTCCATGAAAGCGGCCTGCGGCCGCCGCCGGTGTTGCGGAGCATGCAGAAGTGACCCGCCTGAGGGGCTGATGTGCATGTAAAAGTGACCCGCCCCGGACAACGGTTTTGCGAAGGGAAAAAGTCTCCTTCGGAGGACACCGTGAGATGACGGGAATGGAGACGATCAGGAAAATCCGTTTGGCCTTGAGCAAAGGAATGGGCATCCGGGAACCCGCGCGGGCCAGGTGCTGTTCGGCAGGGAATGCGGCGGCGGGCCGTCTTCCGTCATAGCGGCAGGTCCGCAGTGCTGTGCGGCAGCAGGGAGGTCTGTATGTCCGTTTTCGGCGATTATTCGCACTATTACAATCTGCTTTACAGCGACAAGGACTACGCGGAGGAAACGCGTTTTATTGCGGAGCTCATGGCCGGACACGGCCTGCGCCCGCGTTCCCTGCTGGATCTCGGTTGCGGCACCGGGAAACACGCCTGCTGTTTTGCCGATGCGGATATACGCGTTGTCGGTGTCGACAAATCGGAAAGCAAGCTGCGCATAGGCCGGAAATCATTGGAACGCGACCCTGTCCTGTCCGCGCCGGTGGATCTGCGGCACGGCGATGCCTGCAACGTGAGGCTGGGAATTGTCTTCGATGCAGTGACATCCCTGTTCCATGTCATGAGTTACCAGACGAGCGACGAGAGCGCCCAAGCGTTGCTTGCCACAGCGCGGGAACATCTTGCGCCCGGCGGGCTGTTTTTCTTTGATTTCTGGCACAGCGCAGGCGTTCTGAGCGACCCGCCGGTCGAACGCCTGAAAATCATGGAAGACGAATCCGTGCGCGTGGAACGCAAGGCGATTCCACGGCTTCGCGTTCCGGACAACATCGTGGAAGTGCGCTATACAATACATCTGCACAATAAGCTGACGGGACAAAACAGCGACTTGGCAGAACTCCACGTCATGCGTTATCGCTCCGTACCGGAACTGCGCAGTCTGGCTCGAAGCGCCGGGTTTGTACCCCTTGACTGCGGGGCATGGATGGAACTGTCGCCGCCCCGCCGTGAAACATGGTATGCTTGGATGCTGCTTCGGCGGGAGTGAAAAGGGGTCCTTCAGACTTTCCTGTGGGCCGGCTGAATTGAAGCGCTCATCATTTCTCGGGCTTTCTTGCGCGAAAGTCAAGTTATTGTCCAACAAATCCCAAGCATAAAAATCTTGACTCGCGAGGCGGGTCCATACATATAATTCCTGAAAAAATACAGGAAAATTGACTTGGGGCTATGCGTACGCGTACACTGCGACAATTTACAGAAGTAAGGCGTGGATTATCTCCAAATGAGAAGACTGGTGATTACCATCGGCATTATCCTGATGCTTAGTATGATGCAGGCGCTATACTTCGTCTTCAATGTCCGCTCACTTGCCTACGACCATATTCTGAGCAATACCACGGAAAACGCTTCTTTCCTGACGGATTCCATAAGCCGGCAGTTTAAGGCCTGGAACAGCTTGGCGGAGGACACGGCTGTCGGGTTGGTTCCTCTGCTCTCGGGCAATGCGGTGGACGCCGCGTCGGTTAAAAAATACCTCGTCGCCATGGCGGAAAACAAAGACGATGTCGCGGCGCTTTACGTCGGGAGTACAGTACCGCGGGCCGCCGCTGCCGGCTATTTGATTGCGGACAATTTTTCACCTGACTCCCTCCCGGATAATCCTGATACCGATCACACCACATGGGAATATTTTATCCGGGCCATGGAAAAACCGGGAAGCCCCGCATATTACGGGCCGTACTTCGATCTTCTAAGCGGGAAGCTTATGATCTCCCTAGGATATGCGGTGCGTAACACAGCGGAAAAGGATGGAAAAATTCTCGGCTGCGTGATGATTGACGTCTTTCTTGAACACCTTGTTGATATTATTAATCGGGATACGACAATTGCGTTCCGGAACACATACCTTATAACCGGAACCGGTGAATTTGTCAGCGACACAAACGCGGTTCACCGGCAAGGCGCCGATATTACCTATGTCGCCATGAAAGATTTTTTTATTGAGAAAAATCTTGAGGCGTACCGCGAAGCGGTGTTGAAGGAGACCGTCTTTTCTCATTTGGGCGAAGATATTTTCATCTATTCAGCCTACATTCCCGCCGCAGACTGGATACTGGTATCGACCATTCCCACAAAAAGCATCTTTGCGGACGCGAACAGGCGCATCATCCGAAACAGCATTACCTGCGCCCTGACAGTCATCGTAACTGTCGGTCTGGCGTTTGTCATGATGCGCATTATCAAGCGTGACAGGGCCGATCTGGTAAGAATGAAAGAGTCCGCGGAGGCGGCAAGCCGGAGCAAAAGCGATTTCCTTGCCCGGATGAGCCATGAGATACGCACACCCCTTAACGCGATCATAGGCATGAGCGAACTCGCCCTGCAGGCCGGGGAGAATCAGGGCCGGGCCGGCCCGGACCTTCCGGAATGCCTTGCCGTCATCCGGCAATCCGGGTCAAATCTGCTTTCCATCATCAACGACATCCTTGACATTGCGAAGATCGAGTCGGCGAATTTCCAACTCATGGTCGTCCCCTACCGGTTCTCGTCGCTGCTCAACAATGTCGTCAATGTTATCCGGGTACGCCTTCACGACAAGCCGGTTCTGTTCCTCGCCGATATTGACGCCCATATCCCCGAGAACCTCAGGGGCGACGAAGTGCGCATCAGGCAAATCCTGTTCAATCTGTTGAGCAATGCCGTAAAATACACGGATGACGGTTTTATCAGGTTAACGGCGTCATGCTTCGTTACGGGGCCCGACAACGTCACCCTGAAATTTGCCGTCGCCGACAGCGGCATCGGCATCAGGGAAGAGGACAAGGAGGCGCTTTTCGGCAATTTTACCCGCTTCGACATGGAACGCAACCGGGCCGTTGAGGGTTCCGGCTTGGGGCTGGCGATTACCAAACTGCTGTGCGACGAAATGGGAGGTACTCTTGCCGTATCAAGCGAGTATGGAAAAGGTTCCGTTTTTACTGTTACCCTGCCTCAGCACTATGCCGGGGACGAGGTGGCGGCTGTGGTGGAGAATCCCGACGAAAAGCATGTGGTGTTGTACGATGAGCGCCCCCTGTACGGCGATTCCGTCTGCGCCACCCTGAGAAATCTCGGTGTGGCCGTAACCCGGTTGAACAATGCGGAGGATTTTTTGTCGGCTCTGGAAACAGGGAGTTTTTCTTTTGCCTTTGTTTCTCCCGGTCTTGCGGAACAGGCCCTGGCGTTGGTCCGGGACAAAAAACTGGACACAAGGCTTGTGCTGCCGGCGAATTCCGGGGAGACTTTTTCCTCTCTGTCTATTCCCGTACTGCTCATGCCCGCGCACGCCGTCTCAACGGCAAACCTGCTGAACGACGCAAAAACGGAACAGGGAGCGCGGCAAACCCGGGTCAGGTTTACCGCGCCCGACGCCCGTGCGCTCATCGTGGATGACCTCATGACCAACCTCATAGTTGCCCAGGGGCTCCTCTCGGCCTACCGTCTGCGGGTTGATATCTGCGACAGCGGCAGCTCCGCCGTCTCCAAGGTCAAGGACAGGCGCTACGATAGGGTATTTATGGATCACATGATGCCCGGCATGGACGGGGTTGAGACAACGGCGGCAATCAGGAACATGGAAGGAGAGTATTTCAAACAGCTTCCCATCATTGCCCTTACCGCGAACGCGCTGTCGGGTATGCGTGAAATGTTTTTGTCCAAGGGGTTTAATGATTATCTTGCCAAGCCGATTGAACTTGCCAAACTGAACGCGCTTATGGAAAAATGGGTGCCGAAGGAAAAACGCCGGATGGTGGAGGACACTGTGACTACCGGCAACGCGTCGGAAGGATCGCATTACTGATATTTGTGTTAATCCATACTCGACAAGATGCGGTTTGTTTGACGCTTACGTTTCAAGCGTTAGAGCGTTTCCAAGTTGATTTTTCTCAAGAAATTTTCCAGGGAAACGCTGATTTATTCCTTTGAAAGGCATGAGGATGGATTCTTCGTTGCGTTCAGAATGACAAAAGCGTGGTCATTCTGAGCCGCAGCGAAGCGAAGGCGAAGAATCCATCTTGATGCCTTTTGCCTTTTCCGCATTTAATCGGCGTTTCTCCGGAATTCGTTTTACACTCGAAAATGCCGAAGGATGGTTTGAAAGTTGTGGGTACTTTCATATTTGAAATGCTCTGAATGCTATAAAGACGGGCTAATAAAATCAAGAAAATAGATCAAAATTGTCGGATTTTGGCCTCGGTTGTAAAATCCGGCCGAACATGTTTCAATCCCAGCGGGTTTTGCCCGCCGGGAAACTCCGTCCGTACAGCGCCTGCGGATTGCCGGCCTCTTGCGGGCGGTCGTACAGAAACGGTATCCCCGACTTCGCCGGGAACCCGGCCGTATCATCCCTTAAAAGAGAACCTGAATCCATTGAACTTCCGGTTCTCTGGAAAATTTTTGCTGAGCGAGTTACGAAATGCTGAAGAATCTGGGTTTGCAGACGAAAATATTTTTCCTGGTTTCAAGCGTTGTCGTCGTATCCTTTGCGATACTGACGATGATCGTTTCCAACAAAACTTTTGAAATGGCGAAAAAAAACGCCTTCAGTCTGGCGCAGGAAACGGCCGACAAGTACAAGAATGAAATCAAGGCGGAATTGCAGGGAGCGAGAATAACTTCAGAAACGCTTGCGACGGTCTTTGCGACACTGAAAGGGCACGGACTGACCGACAGGACCATGATGAACGATATCCTGCGCAACACACTGGCGAAAAAAGAATACATCACCGCTTTTTGCATCGCTTACGAGCCTGATGCGCTGGACGGCAGAGACAAACAGTTTGCCGGGAAAAAACCGGAGTACGACGAAACGGGAAGATACGCGCCGTACTGGAATAAACTGGGCGGCAATATCGCTGTTGAGCCTTTGTACGATATTGATATCGCTGATTGGTACATTGTTCCGAAAACCAAGCTGCATGAATATATTACCGACCCCTACCCTTATGAGGTCCAGGGACACCCCGTCATGCTGGCCAGCCTGATCTTTCCGATTGTTTATAAGGAGAAATTTATCGGGATCGTTTCTTCCGATATCGTTCTTGATAAACTGCAGGAAATGATTTCAAAGGTGGATCCCTACGACCAGGACGGCTATACGGAAATATTTTCCAATGCGGGCAGCATTGTGGCGCATCCCGATAAAACGCTTTTGGGAAAAGATTTGCTCGAAGGACTGGCCTATGAGATGCTGACCTCCAATCCTTCCTCGCTTTCCTCGGCTATACGCCGCGCGGATGAATATCTGGCCGAAAAGCGCGTCACGGACGGCGGGGACACGGCCGGGATCGAAAAATACGAGAACGGCAAACGCTTTGCGGATGCGCTGAAGGAATACGCGACGACGTCCGGCAAACCCCGACCGGACCTGTCCCTGCTCAACCCGGAGTTGGCCGGGGAACTGCTCAGGGCGGACCCGGCGCGGTTGCGCAGCGCCGAGGAGGCCAAAGCCGCCGTCAGGAACGGAGAAACCTATATTTCCGCCGGACGGGACTATTATACCGTTTATATTCCGATTCAGTTCAGCAGCGTGACCACCCCCTGGTCCGTGGCGGTCAGCATTCCCATGACGACAATTCTCGACAATGCCGCCGGCATCCGCAATTACGTCATTCTGGCGTCCGCCGTCGCGGTATGCGTCATCGCCTTCCTGCTCTATATCATCGCCAAAAGCGTCACCCGCCCGATCCTTGAGCTTTCGAATACCGCCAAAGTTCTCGGGGAAGGCAATTTCGACGCGCAGGTGCCGCTGATCAAAAGCAACGACGAAATCGGCGCCCTGTCCGTGACCTTCAGGTTCATGGCCGAAAAGATCAACAGCCTCATCCGGGAAATGCAGAACTACGCCAAGGCCCTTGAAGAGAAAAACGTCTATTTGAACAGGCTGAATGAACTGAAAGACGAATTCCTGGCCAATACATCCCACGAATTGAGAACGCCGCTCAACGGGATCATCGGCATTGTCGAATCCATGATCGACGGCGCGACCGGACAGTTAAGCAGGGAACAGAAGTACAACCTCGCCGTCGTCGTCAACAGCGGCAAACGGCTTTCCAATATGATCAATGACATTTTGGATTTCACCCGGCTGAAAAACAAGGAAATCACCCTGCAGATCAAGGCCGTGGAACTGAAAACGCTGGTCGATACGGTCATCGTGCTGTTGAAGCCGCTGACCAAAGGGAAAGACCTAGCGCTGGTCAACGGGATTGACGACTCCCTGCCGGCCGTGGACGCCGACGAGAACAGGATTCAGCAGATTCTGCACAACCTGATCGGCAACGCGCTCAAGTTTACCGAAAAAGGAACGGTCCGCGTATCGGCCGCGCTTGTGAACGGCATGGCGGCCGTTACCGTGTCGGATACGGGCATCGGCATCCCCGAGGACAAATTTGAGGCCATCTTTGAATCCTTTGAGCAGGTTGACGGTTCAACGGCCAGGGAATACGGCGGAACGGGCCTGGGTCTGTCCATCACCAAAAAAATCGTCGAGCTGCACGGCGGAACGATAAGCGTAGCCTCCCGGCCGGCGGAAGGTTCGGAATTTACTTTCACCGTTCCCCTGTCGGAAGGGAAAAGCGCTGCCGTTGCGGCCCCGGCCCCGGCAACGCTTATCGATGCGGAAGATTTCGCCCCGGACGACAGGGACGAAAGCGAAGCCTGCGAGGCTCCGGGCTATGGAGAGTACAGGATACTCGTCGTCGACGACGAGCCGGTCAATATCCAGGTCTTGAGCAATCTCCTCTCCATACGCAATTATCAGGTGACGAAAGCCTACAACGGGGCTGATGCCCTGGCTCTCATAACAGGAGGAGAACAATTCGACCTTGTCCTTCTGGACGTCATGATGCCAAAAATGTCCGGCTATGACGTATGCGCCCGCCTGCGGGAGATGTATTCGCTGCACGATTTGCCCGTTCTGATGCTGACGGCGAAAAACCGGATTCAGGATGTCGTCATGGGCTTGCGGGCCGGCGCGAACGACTATCTCCCAAAGCCCTTCGACAAGGAAGAACTGCTGGCCAGGGTAAAAACCCTTCTCGAACTGAAGAGCGCGGTGACGGCATCCATGGCGGCGACCAAAGTCAAGAACGTCTTCCTGGCCAACATGAGCCATGAGATACGCACGCCGCTGAACGCAGTCATCGGTCTGACCCGCTTGCTGCTCAAAACGTCCCTGGACGACAGACAGCGGGATTATACGGCCAAAATGGGCGATGCCGCCTCGAATTTGCTTGCCATCGTCAACGATATTCTGGACTTTTCCAAGGTCGAGGCCGGCAAAATGGCCTTGGAGCGCACTCCGTTCAACGTGCGCCGCGTTCTTGACGACGTCGCGGCCGGCTTTCAGGAACGGAGCGCCGCTGCGGGCGTAGCCTTCATCCTGGACGCGGACCCTTCCATCCCCCCCGTCGTGCTGGGAGATCCTCTGCGGCTGCGCCAGATCTTCATCAATCTGGTGGACAATGCGTTCAAGTTCACCGAAAAAGGCTCAGTAACCGTGCGCGCGGCCGTCTCCGGCCGCGGCGGCCGGGACGTCGCTCTGGACTTCGCTGTGGAGGATACGGGGATCGGCATGAACCCGGAACAGGCCGAGAAGATTTTCTCCGCCTTCAGTCAGGCAGACAGTTCCTTCACGCGCAAATACGGCGGCACGGGCCTCGGTCTGACCATTGCCCGCGAGATGGCGGAACTCATGGGCGGAAAGATCGCCGTCGCCGGCGAGGAGGGCAAAGGCTCGGTCTTCAGCTTTTCCTGCGTCTTCCCCCTGCCCGAAGAAGAGGAAAAAACGCCGGCTCAGGGAGCTGAAGAAGCCGCGGGCGCGGAAAGCGCGGGAAGTTCGGAAGAAACGGCGGACGCGGAACGCGCGGGCCGGAAAATGCCGGGAGCCGGGGCGGACGAGGGCGCAGGCGCGGAAAGCGCGGAAGATGAGAACGCCGTATTGCGGGGCATGCGCGTTTTGCTGGTGGAAGACAACGAGATTAACCTGATGATCGCGGACGAGCTGCTCAGTTCCGTAGACATCGAGGTGACAACGGCTGAAAACGGCGCGGAAGCCTTGAAACGTCTGGAAGAGACGCCCCGGAACGGGGACCGTCCGCCCTTCGACGTTGTGCTCATGGATCTGCAAATGCCGGTCATGGACGGCTACGAGGCCACCCGGCGCATTCTGACCGACGGCAGGTACCCGGACATGCCGATCTTCGCCATGACGGCTCACGCCTACCCGGAAGAAAGGGAACGCGCCCTAGGCATGGGCATGAAAGGGCACCTGGCCAAACCCATTGACGTGGACGTACTCTACCGGACGCTGCGGGAGGTCGCCGCCCGCGCCGGCTCCGTCGCGCCAAAATCCCGGCTGGACGACTACATCAAAAAAAGTGCGAAAACTCTGGACACTACCACTTTGATATTTGAAACGCTGTTATGATTGAACCTGTCAATACCCGAAAACCTATGAGAGTGTACATCAACGGATAGATTTTTGGCGCAAAAATATTATAAAACCAGCATGTTGCCAGGATGTTTCTCAACACCTCGGCACAGCTCGGAAAAACCTGTAATTTTGAGATGTTACTATGATTGTACCTATCCATAGATAAAAACTCTCAAAAATCCGATCCGTCCGGCTTCCTACCTTATCGCCTTTCTTCATTTTTTTCTCTTGATTTGCGGTTCTGATTCCGATCAGGGAATATAATCGGCGAAAAAATCCGCCCCTGTGTACCTAAACTGTGTACCACTCTGTGTACCAGACTGCCGTTTTTTACCAGAAATGCACTGGTAAGAGCTTGAAATACTACGATGGCGTGGGGTTGCAGAATGGCTTTCAGGCCGCCGACAGCTACGAACTCATCAGTTGGCTGTTCAGCTTCGGCAACGGCGCGGAGCTGCCGGAACCGGAACATTTGCGCTTACAGATCAGGGAAGAGATGGAAGAGATGCGGGGCATGTATGCTGAAGAAGAAGGGGAAGGCGGGGGGTGACTCTGTTGTCCGCAGGACATTGTCGTGAGCTGCGGCGGGAATCCGCATGAGGGACGTCAGCGTCCGGCGAGAATGTTGACCAGCCGGTAGACGATGCGCATGTCCTTGATGGGCAGTTTGGGAAGGGCGTCGGCCAGTTCGGCCAGAAGCTCCTCCCTGCTCCGTTCGTGTTCGGTTTCGAGAATATCCCGCAAAGGCAGGTCAAGTGCCTCGGCGATGTCGGTCAGGCATTGAACGGAGGCGTTGACGGTCCCCCGCTCAATTTTTCCCAAGTGCTTCACGCTCATTCCGGCCATTTCCGCCAGAGCGTCCTGGGAAAGCTCCCGGCTGACGCGCAGGGAGCGGATGCGCAGACCGAGGCTCTTGCTGATCTTGTCCACGTAACTTCCTTCTTTACTGAGAAAAAGGAAGTATACGCCATAAAATTTGCTTGGATAGAACCGATAAGCATTGACACCGCCTGAAACATAACCTATCAGTCTTTTCGGGAAGAGAGCGAAACGGAAAGATTGCAAACATAAAAAGGAGAGAAAGGTATGAAACGCTTTTGGCAAATTTTTACGCTTATGGGTGTTTTGACCATGCCGGTATCCGCTTTTGCCGGAGAGCAGGCGGGCGTCTATTTGGCCCCGAAATTTATTTATGGTTTTACCATATTGGACGGCATGAAGACTTCTTGGGGCGAAGGCGCAGATCCAGGCGTTAACTCCAACATAGGCAACGGCGACGACAGCGCTTTCGGTGGAGCCTTGGCGATAGGCTATGACTTTAACCGCAAATTTCAAGTTCCTGTCAGAGCGGAGCTTGAGTATACTGCGTTTTCCGAAGTGGAAGAAGGCGTGAACAGAAGCTTTACGACTCCTATTAGCGGCCATTGGTCGGCAAAACAAAAACTGCAGATACAAACGCTCTTTGTGAACGCCTATTATGATTTCCGCAACAGCACTGCCTTTACTCCATATCTTGGAGCCGGTGCAGGCATGTCTTTTATCACCACAAAAGCAAGATTTCGTGGTGATGACTATGATAACAATGAATCCACTTCCGGCTCTACAGGCTCAAAAACGGCAACTAATTTCGCTTGGAACATCGGTGCCGGTATTGCCTACGATTTCAATGACTACCTCAGCCTTGACCTCGGCTATCGTTTTGCTGGTCTGGGCGATGCCAAAACTAACTGGGTAAAAAGCTCTGACGGTGATAACTGGGTGCGTAGCAAAACGAGTAATGTTTACATGCATCAGGTCATCACCGGTTTACGGATCAACTTCTAGAGCCTCTCACGGTTGAGCGTCACAGTCAGAGTTTCTTTAGATTACGCCAGATTCAGCGCGTAACGCGCCCGGCAGGCATCCGTTCGCGTGGCAGATATTACGGGAGCGCTTATTGTTGAACATGCACATTCATTGAAAATAACGCCTGTAGGCGTTTCAAGCGTCCACAGAGCAGAAAGCGTTCAATAATAGCTGCTCCCGGTAATACTTGCGGTGAATAATTGCATTTTCTGAATATCTCCAGGCACGGCAGGCTCAGGCAAACTCTCGCCAAAGGCTCGAATCCGGCGGTAGACCAAAGCGTGGTTGGTGTTGAGAATTTTTCCCATCGTCTGAAAAGAGCCTTTTGCCACGGCATAAAGCAGGACACAAAGCGCCTTTCTGGCCGCTACTTTTCGCTTGTGCGGGCATCACCTTCCCCTAAAGTTGCATCCGCACTCCTTGCAGAGAAAACACTGCTTGCCTGCCGCGATGCCGCCTTTAACCGTTTGCCCTGATCCGCATTTTTTGCATGTCGGCATTGCCCCATCTCCCTTGTTGCTGATGGGAATATTCTGCCGAATATATATATTTTAGCCAACACTCGCAATCTTTTTTTGGGGCTGCTGCGTTGCCCTTTGAACGCCGTCTCCAATCACTTTTTAGGGATTGCGCTAACAGCGCGACCCCTGTATTGATATCGGCAACACGAATCCCCGCGCGAGGTCTTGGCCGGCCTGCCGATGCATGCTTTTTCGACCGCTTAATACAGGAACGGCAAAATGCATGAAGCCGGCTTCTTCACCTGACGGAGAATGTTCGGCCTTTCGCCCTGCTCAGGCCGAGGCCCAGAATGACTACGCCTTTGTCATCCTGAGCATTTCTCCGAATCCATTTTGAGGTCTTTCAAAAGGATAAATCAGCGTTTACCTGGTAAACTTTAAAACATAAACAAAAGACAGTATCCAGTCTACCTGGGAGATTGTGCCGAATGAAATTGAATCGTATGGGGCTACAGGCCAAACTTCTCTGCATCACCATCATTCCAATGCTTCTGCTGCTCTCACTCCTTCTTTTCCTTTTCCACCGTACCGCGCGCAGTCAGGCGATGGACAAGGCGGAAGCATACGCGGAAAAATTGATTTTTCAGGAGGCCGGTCCATTCCTGGCCATGCTTAATGAAGGCTACGCGGTGAGCCGCAATCTGGCATCAACCGCCGCAGCCATGAAGGAGCAAAAAGTTAATGACCGCGGCCTGCTCATGGACGTGGTACGTCGTACTCAGCTCGCCAATATGGAATTTATGGGGAGTTGGGTCATGTTCGAACCCAACGCCCTGGATAATGCAGATACGCGATACATACCTGAGAACAACCCTCTTTCCGTAAAAGACCTTTACGGTGAGAATGCGGACTATTCTCTGGCTTCTGCCGCCTCACATGCCGGGGCGGTAAGCATGTATTGGATTACCGACGAAAACGGCACAGGCGTAGTCCCCGTTCCAACAGGAGACGGCACCGGATACGATGACCCGTATTATTCTCTCGCCAAAAATTCCCGCGCAACGGCTTTCCCCGATGCCTACATGGACGAAGACTCCAACGCGCTGGTCACTACCGTTTCTTCGCCCATCTTGCTGGACGGCGTATTTTTGGGCGTTGCCGGAGTGGACATAAGCCTTTCACGACTACAGGAAAAAACAGCCGGACTTCGGCCTTTGGAAAGCGGTTTTTTGAACGTGTATTCGACCGGCGGCCTGATTCTGGCATCGCACGATGCCGCTCTCCCCGGCCGGCCCTTGCCCGACACGCTGCCCAAAGGTTTGCGCGACGCCGCGATTTCAGGGCAGAAGTATGTTTACATCGCCCCGGACGGCGCGGAAAACAAAGATTATCTGCACTTGATGATCCCTCTCAAGTATGCGGACGGTCAAGCCGCCTGGAATTTTTATATCGGTCTGCCCCTGGACAAGTTACTGGCGGAAAGCGACACCGCTATATTCCACGGGGTCATTATAACCGTCTTCGGTTTGGCTCTGGTGCTGATTTTGATTGTCGCCATGATCCGCCATCTGGTCCGGAGTATCATAAGTACCATCGCCTGCGCCGACGTTATCGCCTCCGGCAATCTGGACGCCGTGTTCAGCATGGAGCGCGGAGACGAGATCGGGAAGCTGGCGGAATCTCTGCACCGCATGACGCAATGGATGCGCGCGTCTTTGGATGAATCACGGAAGCTGGCGGAGGAAAACGCGCATGCCAGGAAAAAGACGGAGGAGCATCTTGCGCTGATTGAGGCCAAGTCCAGGGAAGATGCCGCGCGCAACGTCAAGGTCGACGAGTTGGCCAAAAGTCTGGACGGCATTGCCGGAACCATCAAAAACGATGCCGCCGATCTGGTGACAAAAATTGACAAGGCCCGTGAAAACGCTCTCGCCACATATACAGGAGCGCAAAAAAGCAAAGAAGCGGTGGAGGACCTGACCGCAGCCTCAAATGCCGTCACACGGCAGGTTATCCGGTCCATAGACCAGGCCGCGGAGGCCGGGGAACAGGCCGCAACCGGCTTGGATGCACTGCGCGACGTAAACAGGTCGGTGCGGGACATTGCCGACAACGGACGCAATTTGCAGGAAACTCTTTCTTCTCTGGATGAACACGGTAAAGGTATTTCCGACATTATGAAGGTTATTTCCGATATTGCGGACCAGACCAACCTTCTGGCCCTGAACGCCGCCATTGAAGCGGCCCGGGCCGGGGAAGCCGGGCGGGGGTTCGCTGTGGTCGCGGGCGAGGTGCGGAAATTGGCCGAAAAAACCTTACTGTCCGTGCAACAGGTGCGAACGGTAACGTCCAGCATACAGTCAGCCGCCAAAGATTCCACTGCGGCAATGGATGAAGCCTTGCGGGTAATTACGGCTGCAGAGGCTGTTTCCGCTGACGCCGGGGAAGTGTTGCAGCGGATAGTTGAGAAAGTAGAGCAAAGTTGCGCTGAAGTCCGTGAAATAAGCAAGTTGGTTGAAAGCCAGTCCAAAGCCGGAGCTACCATAGTCAAAGTGACTGATTCTCTGGAAAATATAGCGCAGGACACCACAAGGGAAATGCTGGACGCAGCGGCAGGCATTCAACATCTGGCAGAACTGTCAGGCAATTTGGGCGTAACGACTCATTCGTTGCGGGAATTGTAAAGGCAGGACCGACGGTTTTTCAACGTCAGGACCGTAAACACCGTCACGGAATCACGCGCCGGCGCGCGCCGGACGCGGACGGCCGCGCCGAGCCCCGAAATTCCGGGAAGAAAAACAGCGGATGCGCCCTGTGCCGTCAACATTGAAGGGAACCTCCAAAAACTGAATTTATGTCACATGCCGACCTGACAAATACTGAATTTACAACGCTCAATCCCGTCTGGAAAAGGGTTTTTAGAGGTTCCCTGAAGTATTGACATGCCCTGCCTTCGGCGTATATGGGCCGCTAAGTAAATCACAGCGACAGGGCCTGTACATTTTTATAGTTGTTGTCCGTCATCGCGAGGTTGGAGAGTATGTCTGCATCCTCCGTTCCTGAGCTGCAGAGTTCACCGGTCATCGACAGCATACTTGAGGCCGTCCCTGCGCCGATCGTCTGCATCGACACGCAGGGAACAGTGCGTCTTTGCAACAATGCCATGCTGGACTTGATGCGCCTCAAGCGGGAAGAAGTCGTGGGCAGGCACATCGACGAATGCGCGCCGGACAACCAGCTTACCTCCGTTCTGGAGACAAGAGAAGCGCAAACCTGGAGGCGCTTTTGCTTCGGCGACAGACCCTTCCTGATCAGCCGCCTGCCTCTCTATATCGACGGACAACCGGCGGGGGCCCTTGCCGGGCTGCACGAAATTTCGGAACTGGAGCGGATATCGAGCGAACTCAAGACCTTCCGGATTATGAAGGAGGAACTGGAGGGCATCTTTCAAGCCGCCATGGACGGCATCTGCGTTGCCGACGGCCAGAGCGTCATTCTGCGCGTCAATGCAAGCTGCCTGCGCATTACCGGGCTGAAAAAGGAGGAATTCCTCGGCTTCAGCACGCGGGACTTGGTGAAGAGCGGTTTTTTGCAACAGTCCGCTATCCTCAAGGTGCTTGAAAGCGGCGCTCCGTGCTCCATGTTGCAGACCGCCCGCAACGGGGCGCCGATCCTGATCAGCGCCAACCCCCTGCGCGATGCCGCGGGAAAGATCGTCCGGGTAGTGGCGGTGGTGCGCGACCTGACCGAGTTGAACCGCCTGCGCGATGAACTCAGGCAAGCGGACCACCTGAAAAACCAATATGAGAAGGAGTTGGAGCAACTCCGGCGTCACAACTTCGGCGCGACGGAGATCATCGCCAAGTCCGCTTCCATGCACGCCGTTCTGGATTTGGCAACCCGCGTCAGTTCGGTTGATTCCACCGTGCTCATTCTGGGTGAATCAGGCTCGGGCAAGGAACGGATCGCCGACTTTATTCACAAACATTCCCAG
Organism: Desulfovibrio sp.; assembly: GCA_031276485.1. Taxonomy (GTDB): domain Bacteria; phylum Desulfobacterota; class Desulfovibrionia; order Desulfovibrionales; family Desulfovibrionaceae; genus Frigididesulfovibrio. The sequence continues at coordinate 66,655 of JAISMY010000105.1, forward strand.
CGCTGCGCCAAGCCCTTTATCAAAATCAACTGCGCCGCCATACCCGAACCGCTTCTGGAATCGGAACTGTTCGGCTATGTACGGGGAGCGTTTACCGGGGCCAACAGGGAAGGGAAAGTAGGACTGATTGAAGCGGCGCACGGCGGCACATTGCTTCTGGATGAAATCGGCGACCTTCCTCCGGGCCTGCAGGTCAAGCTGCTGCGTGTTCTCCAGGAAAAACAGACGCAACGCATCGGTTCGACAACTCCCTGTGCCGTGGATGTCCGCATTATAGCCGCCACCAACCGGGATTTGACCGAACGCGTAGACCGGAAGCTCTTTCGGGAAGACCTCTATTACCGCCTCAACGTAGTGCCCATCTACGTCCCTCCCCTGCGCCGGCGCAGGGAAGATATCCTCCCCATGGTGTACGCCTTCCTCGGCAGGCACTGCGAACACCACCAGCGCCGGCGCGAGCTGCATCCTTCCGTTCTCCCTCTGCTTCTGGACTATCACTGGCCGGGAAACGTGCGGGAACTGGAGAACCTCATGGAACGTCTGGTGGTCACCGCGCCGGGAGACATCGTCACCGTCAGGGATCTGCCGCGCGCGCTCCGCAGGCAATCCCTGGTTTTACCCGAGAGCATGCCTGCGGGGACGCAAACGCTGAAAGAAGCCCTGGAAAGAGTAGAAGCGGCGATCCTCAAGGATGCCCTTGCCAAATGCCGGAGTACCCGTTGCGCGGCCAAAGCGCTGGGGATCAACCAGTCCACCGTGGTGCGCAAGGCGAAGGCTTACGGATTGACGGTGCGCGGTGATGCGGGCGGGTACAGGCCCGGTTCTCCGCAACACGGATCCGGGCGCTTTGTTCCCGGCGAGGTCGGGGCTCAGGCGTGACCGGCAAAACCGGCGCCGTCTTCCGGCTCGCGGCGCCGCTTGCCTACGGGCGCGCGCATCCGCGCACGCCGGGCCTGCTCCTTGACGGCGAGCAACGCATCGGGCGCTTTGCCGGTCATGACGTCCGCCATATTAAAAGCCGCCGCCAAAGCGGCGCCCGCCGGAACGACCTTGCCCGCAAGGCCGATCCTGTAAGCATCTACCGCATCAATGGGTTCGCCGAAGTACATCATTTCCAAAGCCCGCGCCGGTCCCACGACGTCGCGCAACCGGCAGCGACCGCCGGCAGCGGGAGACAGACCGAGAACGATTTCAGGACGGGAAAACACGGCTTTCTCCGATACGATGCGTATGTCGCAGCAACAGGCCAATTCCAGCCCGCTGCCCATGCAATAGCCCTCAACGGCGCAAATGGTGGGTTTGCCTATAAACTCCAGGCTGTTTAATGCCGCCGCTTCCGGCGAAAATGCCCGGTTTGCCGGTCTCCCCGCCGTTTCCCGGCAACTTGTGATGTCGGATCCGGCGCAGAAAGACCTGCCGCCGGCACCTGTCAGGATCAGCACGCGAACCTTCGGGTCCCGCGCCAGTTTCTCCAGCGTCTCCCAGAGTTCCAGCAGGGAGGCGGGGCTGTTCAGGTTGAGCGGAGGATCGTTCAGAGTAACCAGTCCGACGGCGACGTCTATTTCGTCTACGAGGACAAAACGGTTTTTATATGTGAAGCTCACGGCTCTCACCAAAATTTCCTTTAAGGTTTGCGGCCTCTGCCCTTAGAGCAATTCGGCATCGAAACCGCTCCGGCGGCCGCGTGAGGGGACGCCCGCCGCAGTCGGACTTACGCTTGCTCAGGCCGGCGCCCTCATTATGGGTTGATGCGAAAATTTACGGGAACCTCTAAAAACTAAATTTATGTCACATGCCGACCTGACGAAGACTGGATTTACAACGCACAATTCCGTCTGGAAAAGAGTTTTCAGAGGTTCCCTTATGTCACATGCCGACCTGATGAATACTGGATTTACAACGCTCAATTCCGTCTGGAGAAGTTTTTAGAGGTTCCCTTAAGTGTCGGACGGTACTGCGGTCTATTCATAAAAATAAGGCGCCTGCTTGAATTGCCGCCAGGAGTGCATATCACGGCCGGCTATGACGCGTACGCCCTGCGCATCGCGCAAGTGACGGATGCGCTGCATAGTCCGCTCGCAGTCCCCGAAATTCCAGGCCAGCCCGGGCGGAATGCGCCTTTCCAGATTTTCGTCTGTATAGCAGGAATCGGCGGCAAAGAAGAGTTTGCCGGTTTTGGGCAGGTTGACCAGCAGGGATTGGTGGCCGGGGGTATGACCTGGGGTAAAATAGATTACAAGACTGCCGTCGCCGAAAAGATCAAACACGTCGTCTTCCCAGCCGCGCAGGAAGTACCAGTTCACCGGCTTGTCGAAATCCTTCATGATATAGACATTGCGCATGAAGGAGTCCGGGGCGTAGGCATAGTGGATCTCGTCCTGCTGTATGAGATACCTGGCCTTTGGAAAACGCCCGATCCCGCCGGTGCGGTCCGGATGCAGATGAGAAAGAATCACCCAGTCAATATCTTCCGGCCTGACTCCCAGGCCGCGCAGAGCGCTGACGCACCACTGTTCGGGAAGCATGACGGGGTCATAAGCGGCAAGTACGTTGCCCCAGTGTTCCTTTTTGTTGTCCAGGATTTCCCGGGCATTGCCGGTGTCGAACAACACCTTGCCCCTGGGATGCTCAATGAGCAGATAGGGGACCGGGACTGTGAATTCCAGGCCCACATCCACCGCCAACGTAAAAAGATGCTTATAGGTACACAAGATTCCCGATTCAAGGCAATACAGTTTCATTAATGTTTCCTTTACGGTTTGCAAACTCGCCCTTAAGGGAGATTTCCGGTTGATTTTCGGTGCGGCCGGGAATACCTTTCCCGCAACCCCGCGCCGGAAAACACCATCCACCCGGCTGCCGGCCGTCGAAACGGCATCGGCAGGCGGATGGAGACGACTGTGAGTTGGACTGTATTGTTGCCGCCTGACGGATACAGTTGATGCCCCCTTCCGCACACGGTCGTCCGCCCCCGGAGCCGTTGTGCGTCCCGCCGCCGGCTGGGGCGACGGTGTTTGCCGCGTCAGGCTGACCGGCATAGAGCAAACTTCGTGCCGTTGGGAAAATTACCCCGCCGTGCGCGCAAGCAGGTGAAAACACAGCTTTGTGCGTCGTGTGCCGGACATGAAAGGGATGCCGGGCGGAGCGTCTCCGATGCGCTTAAGCATCAAAAAAGATGAAACCGGGCGGTCTGCGCTGAAATGAAACAGCGCGCGGACTGATGTATTCCGGCATCGGTACGGCGCGACCGGATGAAAAAAACGGCGACGATTCCCTATTTTCGCAAAGGGAGACAACGCATCCGGGCCGGCGGGCGCGGTTGAAAACACCTTGTGAAGTTGCGATGCGTCCGGGCATCCGGGGCAGGAGCGGGAGCGGCCGGCGCCCGCACGGGAACGCCGCGGACCGGCTTGGCTCCGCATGCCCCGGTATCCGCAGCCGCCCGCATGAGAAACCACGCTTTTGACATTCGCCGGCAGGGCGTGTAGGGGAAACCCGTCAAGTCTGTTTACGGTTACGCCTGCCGGTTCGCGCACGGCCGGCGCGCGTGCGGAGCGCGCGGTATACAACGATCGGAGAAAAAATATGGGCATAAAAGCGGTGAAAGCGGAAGCTCAGGACGGCCTGGTTGCCGACATCCGCTCCGAGGTTTCCGCGGAAGCCTCGCCGTTGCTGCGTTTTCTGCTGTCCAACGCCAAATTCGCTGCCCTTGGGCTGCTGTTGCTCATCGCGGCCGTTGCGGGACGGCATTTTTATTCCACGCAGGCGGAAAACCGAAGAATGGAAGAAGCGGAGGCTCTCGGGCGTATCCTGGTGATTTCCGCGCCGGCCCTGCGTTTGGAAAAGCTGGAGGAATTCATGGCCGGCGCGCCTGCATCGACGCGGACGGCGGGCTGGTTCGCGGTCATGGAAGCGGCGACGCTTTTACAGGACAACGACAAGGTGTACAACGCCTGGAAAGAGATCGGCGCGGCCGACCCTTCCCTGAGGGTGGCGTCGGCCATGGGTATGGCCGGCGCGCTGGCCGCGCAGGATAAGTTCCGCGAAGCCCTCGATCTGCTTGATGCGGCATCGGGAGGGCTGGAAGCGGGCGAAGCCGCCAATGTCAATTCCCGCATCGTGATTCTCGCCGAACTGACGGGCGACCTGCAACGCGCCGTCAAGGCTTGCGACGCCGTGACCGGTCTGCCCTCCGGTTCGGCGGATATGAAGTTTTGGGCGCAGAAAAAACTTGAACTTGAAGAAAAACTCGGCAGGCGATAGTTTTCGGCCCGGCGCTGCCGGAGGAGGCTTATGAACCACCCGCTGCTTGCGCCCGCCGGCGGGACGCATCTGCTGCTCGGTAACGAGGCCGTGGTGCGCGGCGCCCTGGAGACCGGCGTCAATTTTGTTTCCTGTTATCCCGGCACGCCGTCTTCCGAAGTTCCCGACGGCTTCCGAAGTCTTGCCGCGAGCGGACGTTTCGTCTTCGAGTATTCGGTCAACGAGAAAGTCGCGCTGGAATGCGCGGCCGGCGCGGCCTTAAGCGGCGCGCTGTGCCTTGTGACCATGAAGCACGTCGGCGTCAACGTGGCCGCCGACCCGCTGCTGACCATGACGTACACAGGCCTGCCCGGCGGTCTGGTCCTGCTGTCGGCCGACGATCCCGGCTGCCATTCCAGCCAGAACGAGCAGGACAACCGCCTGTACGCGCGTTTCGCGGGCATGCCCTGTTTTGAGCCGGCGTCGGCGCAGGAATGCCTGGACATGACCAAGGCAGCTCTGCTGCTGGCCCGCGAAAGCGGGCAACCGGTCATGCTGCGCACCACCACCAGGGTCAATCACCTGCGCGGCCCCGTGCGGTTCGGCCCTTTGCCGGATCCGGCGCCCGTCATTCCCTTTGTCCGCGACCCCGGACGTTTCGTGCCCGTGCCCGCCGTTGCCCGCGTCCGCCACAGAGCGATGGCCGCCAACCTGGAACGTATACGCACTGTTGCGGAAAACTCCCCCTTCAACCGGGAGAGCGGGGAGGGCGACATCGGCGTTGTCGCTTCCGGCATCAGCCGCGCCTACCTGCACGATGCGCTGCTGTCCGTCGCCCCGGAGCTGAGGCCGCGCGTTTTCGAACTCGGCATGAGCCTGCCGCTGCCGGTAAAGGCCCTGGCAGACTTCATGCGCCGGGTCAGGTCTCTGCTCGTTCTGGAAGAGGGCGAGCCCTTTGTCGAGCAGGCGTTGCATGCGCTGGCCCACAGCCTGTCCCTGCCTGTGGAGATCAGGGGCAAGCAGGGACCGCTGGAAATTTTCGGCGAATACTCCGTCCCGCAGGTTCTGAGCGCGTTGCGGGTCTCGTCCGGGTTCAGCGGAGAAAAAGCGGCCGCGCCGGCCTCATCCGTAGCCCTGCCGGGGCGTCCGCCCAACCTCTGCCCTGGTTGCGCCCATCGTTCGGCGTTTTATGCGGCGCGCAAAGTGTTCGGCGACGACGTCGTCTATGCCAGCGACATAGGCTGTTATACGCTCGGCCTTTTGCCGCCCTTGCGGACGGCGGATTTTCTGTTTTGCATGGGCTCCTCGATCTCGGCCGGGAGCGGGTTTGCCCGGTTCGGCAAACCCGTGGTCGCCTTTATCGGCGACTCGACCTTTTTTCATTCCGGCCTGACCGGGCTGGTCAACGCCGTGTTCAACAAGCACACCGTTCTGGTGGTCATTCTGGACAACGGGACCACGGCCATGACCGGGCATCAGCCGAACCCCGGCATGGATCAGGAAGCGCTCGGCGCGAACTGTACGCATCTCGACATTGAAAGCGTGGTCCGGGGTTGCGGCGTGACCCGCGTCGCGCGGGCAGGCGGATACAACCAGAAACGCCTGCTCGCCCTGATGCGGGAAATGAAGGACGCAACGGGCGTGCGCGTGCTTATCGTCGAAGAACCCTGTGTGCTGTATGCCCGCCGCGCGCTGAAAAAGAAACGAGGGCAGAAAGCCTGCGCGGCCCGTCAGGACGCCGCCGCCGCGGAATGTCTGGAAAGCCTGGCCTGTCCGGCGTTTTACCGCGCGGGAGAAACATGCGGGGTCAACACCGACCTGTGTACGGGCTGCATGGTCTGCGTACAGGCGTCGCCCTCATTCAGGGCGCAAAAGCAGGGTTGATACCAAGTTGGCGGGAACAGGCAGTTATTTTATAAAAATACCTGATTACGTACTATGTTCGGCTACTTTTGAGCCGGCGCGCGGGGAACGGTCATTCTGAGCGAAGCAAAAAAGCCGGCTTTATGCCTTTCGAAGCCGGGAAGACAGATTCTTCGCTTCGCCCAGAATGACGGAGAGGGGTAGGCTCACTCCTCTCTCCCTGAAATTGAACAGGTTTTCGAGGTGTTCAGAACTCTTTGGTTTCAAAAAGAATATCTGTTTTTCAGATCGGGGAAGAATGGCTGAACATGGTACGTAATCAGGAAAGGATTTCCGATGACTGTTGCGTTGCGTATTTATCTGACGGGCGTGGGCGGTCAGGGCACCCTGACGGCTACGACCCTGCTGGCCCGCGCGGCTGTTGCCTGCGGGCTGGAGGTGGTTTCGGGCGAGATCCACGGTATGGCCCAGCGCGGCGGGATTGTGGAATCCACCGTGCTGCTGGGCGGTTTCCGGAGTCCGACCCTCCGTCCCGGCGAAGCGGACCTCCTGCTGGGTTTTGAGGCTTTGGAAAGCATGCGCGCCGTGCCGTACCTCACACCGGGCGGCGCCGCTGTCTGCGCAACGGATTTCATCCCTCCTCCGGGCGTGAGCATGGGACGCGAGCGGTTGCCGGACATAGAGGAAGTCCGGGAAACCGTCGGGCGGGTCGCCGGCCGCAGCTTGTTCCTGTCCATTGATGCTTTGGGCCGGCGGGCCGGAGCCGTGCGCAGCGGCAACAGCGCGCTGCTCGGGGCAGCCTGCGCCGCCGGTTTCCTGCCGTTCGGGCCGGAGGTTCTGGGCGAGGTCATACGCGGGCATCTGCCCCCCGGGGACGCCGAGATCAACCTGCGCGCCCTGGAACTGGGCAGAGACGCGGCCGGGCCTTGCCGGGACCGGCCCGGCGGGAACGCAGGGACGACACACTGACTTTTTGGGGCTTTGTCCGAAATCCACCACGCATAGGCGTAACATGGCGTAAAATTTGTTATTTTAGCAAAAGTTCCGGTGCGCGAATATTTCCTCAAGTCCAACTGTTCCGGCCGGTTACTTTTTTGCGTGGTGGATTGTGGTTGTCCCCAGGGAATTGTTTTTCAATTACCCCAACAGGCATCTTCGTCTCCGCTATACCACTCTGCTTTCTGCTGAAAGCAGCGTGGTATGGGAATGCTCCTGAAGGGAGAGCTTCAGGCCGTACAGGAAGTTCAGGTGAAAGTCAGCCTTGTCGGAGCCGGTCCCGGAGACCCCGGATTGTTCACGCTGAAAGGGCGGGATGTTTTGGCGCGCGCCGATGTCGTCGTTTACGATTACCTTGCGGCGGAGAGCCTGCTTTCCTGTGCCCGGCCGGACGCGGAGCTGATTTACGCAGGCAAACAGGGCGGGGAGCACAGCCTGTCCCAGGGCGAAATCAACGCCCTTCTGATACGCAAGGCGAAGGAAGGCAAACTTGTCGCCCGGCTGAAGGGCGGCGATCCGTACATGTTCGGGCGCGGCGGTGAAGAGGCCGAGGCGCTGGTCGCGGCAGGCGTCGACTTTGAGGTGATACCCGGCGTCACCAGCGGCATCGCCGCCCCGGCCTATGCCGGAATCCCGCTTACGCACCGCGCCTGCGCTTCCTCGGTACTTTTCGCCACCGGCCACGAAGATCCGGGCAAAGCGGAGAGCGCGCACAACTGGGATGCCATGGCCCGGAGCGGGGCGACTCTGGTGTTTTACATGGGCATGAAGAATCTGCCCGAAATCGCCCGCAGGCTTGTAGAGGCCGGCCTGGACGCGGACACGCCGACGGCCCTGGTGCAGTGGGGTACAACGCCCCGCCACAGGAGCCTGCTGACCACCCTGGGCCGCGCGCCCGCCGAGGCCGCGGAGCACGCCTTCTCCGCCCCGGCCCTGATTGTCGTGGGGCGGGCGGCCGGGCTGCGCGATACTTTGAACAGCTTTGAAAAACGTCCGCTGTTCGGCAAGGGCGTCGTGGTGACCAGAGCCAGGGAACAGGCGTCGGAAACGGCAGCCATGCTGGAGGAACTGGGGGCCGAGGTCATCCTGTTTCCGACCATAGAGATCGTGCCGCTCGACGACTGCGCGGCGGCGTCTGCCGGTCCGACCGGGAAACCGCCGCCTCCGACCGGAGAACCTGCGCCTGCGACCGGGAAGACGCGCCCGCCGGACGCTTCCGGACAAGCCTCACGCGCGTTCCCGCTGCCGGACGGCTTTGCCCCTTACGGCATGCTCATCTTCACTTCGGTGAACGGTGTGAACTTTTTTTGGGAGCGTTTGCGCCGCGCCGGCCTTGACGCCCGCGCCCTGGCCGGCCTCGAGCTGGTCTGCATAGGGCCGGCAACGGCCGCCGCCCTGCGCGGGCACGGCCTGGAAGCCGACCTGCTGCCGGAAAACTATGTGGCGGAAAGCGTGGCCGAAGGGATTCTCAAACACTACGCGGACCGCATTGCGGAGATGCGCATCCTTTTGCCCAGGGCACTCAAGGCCCGCGATGCCCTGCCCAGGCTCCTGGGCGCGCATTGCGCCGGGGTGGATATCCTGCCGCTGTACGACACCGCGCCTGCGGGAGGACGCAGGGACGAGGTTCTGGAAAAAGCCGCGTCCGGCGTCATCCGTTGTATCACCTTCGGCTCTTCCTCGACCGTCGAGAATTTTTTGAAACTCATACCTGCGGAAACCTTGCGTTCCTTCCCGAAGCTCAAGTTCGCCTGCATCGGTCCCATAACGGCTTCCACCCTGGAAAAAGCGGGGCTGCCCTGCCACATCATGCCGCGTGAATATACCGTCCCGGCGCTGGTCCGCGCCGTTGCGGAAGCGCTGTAAGCGCGCGGCGGATTGACCGTGACAGGTGAGGATACCGTCGGGTCACGCTTCGTCTTTACTGTCGGGTATGCTTTTTTTACCTGACCCGGACGAGAGGATCAGAGTCGTTTTCGGGATACGGGCATGGAGCGCGACGCCTACGCCGCTTTTGTCATGCCGGCCGCCGCTTCCCGCGCGGACGCGGGCCGCGTCGTCTTCAGGGAGAGGACAGGGGTATGATTCACGCTTTTGACCGGTGCGCCTGCGCGCGATACACAGGTGCAGAACAAGGGCGTCTTCGCCGGTGTCGGCGTAATATCCCCGTCTGCGTCCGCAGGATTCAAAGCCTTGGGCGGCATACAGGGCCAGGGCCGGCTGGTTGCCTTCCCTTGCTTCCAGCAAGACGCGTTCAATGCCTGAGGACTCAAGCGCCCGCACCGCGCAGGCCAGCAGCGCAGCGCCGAAACCCCGGCGCCGGACGCTTCCGCGCACCGCAAGGTTGTACACTTCCGCCTCGCGCGCCGCGCGGTGCAGGCCGACGAGCGCATAGGCAAGCAGTACCCGGCCGGGCGCAAAAAGGCCGAGGCCGAGAAAGCTCGTACCCCTGCCCTGCGGCGGGGCCTGCAGGATGCGCCGGTACTGTTCCGGGCTGAAAGCCGTGGTAAAGCAGGCGGACTCCAGGGCGGAAACGGCGTCGGCATCCCGCGCTTCAAGTGCGGCTATGCGGAGTTCGACGGGCGCGGACATGGAAGTAGTGTAGTATCTTGCCGTTTTTTCCGCAAACAGGATGTGCCTGGGGCCGATGTGGACAGAGCCGGTGACGGGGCATGGGATTTCAGGCTCTTGCGCCTTGCGTTTGGCCGCAAGGCACAAAGGAAGATGCTGTGAATGAATCGCGCATGCAGCGGGATGCCGGGGACGGCAAACTGCCCGGAACGGACGGGAGAACGATCGGCGCGGAGCCTGAAGTTCCGCCGGGGACGCGGCGGCGCGGCGGCGCTCAGGGCGGGAGTTCGCGTATACGTCAGACGGTGCGGCGGCTTCAGACAGAGGCGGCCGACATTCCGGCCGGCGACCGCTCGCCGCGCGCGTTGCCCGATGCCTCCGCCGTTGCGTACTCCGCTCTCCCTCCCGCTGTTGAGAACGGTCTGGGAGAAGAAGAAAGAAGCATGTTGGGGGAAGTTACGGATGCCGCGGGCAGGCTGTTGCTGTGCATGCCGCCCGAGCAGGCGTTGCGCCGGGGGTTGCGCCTGCGCCTCTGTGCCGTGGCCCTGCGCACCGGCGACGGGAAAGTGATACTGCACAAGGTGTCGGACGACAACACCGCGCCCGCAACCGGGAAGCGGCGCCCCGGGCGAAACGCGCCGGGCCGTCCCCTACAGATCCCGGATTCACCCTCGCCGTGGGATATATACACAGGTCATGTGCTGGTAGGCGAAGCATGGGAGAGCGCGGCCCTGCGCCTTCTGGAAATCTGGGCCGGAACGGCCGGGAGCCGGCTTGTCCGCCTGGCGGAGATCGACGGCGAGGCGGCGGGTGGGGCGCATATCAGGTATTACGGGGCAACGCTTGTCTCCGGCTTGTACCCCGGACATGCTCCGAAGGACACTCTGGAGGCGGACCGCGACGAATTGGCCGGACTGGCGGAAAACATGTCTGAACTGTTGAGCCGCCCTTTGCTGCTTGCCGCGCGGGCGGGGATTCTCTTCCCCGGTGACGGCCGCCTTTTTCCGTGCGTTTCCTGAACGTGCCTGCCGATACCACCCTTGATAATTCAATCGTAACGCCGGCGGGGCCGCCTTTTTCCGTGCGCTTCCTGAGCGTGCCTGCCGATACCGCGTTGCTTTCAGCAGGGTCGGGTCAAAATTTCTTGCCAAAAAACAACATCGTTGTTATAGTTTCAAGTTCCCATAACGAAGCACACTCACGGCATCAATCCGGGGTGCCTCGGCCGTCTGCCGGGGTTGAAGGATCCGTCCGGAGTGGAAGTACGTTCCGCGCCGCCGCGCGGGCCGGCAAAACCCTTGGAGCAGACAATGGCATATGTGACCATGAAACAGATGCTGGAAACCGGCGTACATTTCGGGCACCAGACCCGCCGCTGGAATCCCAAGATGAAGCCGTTTATTTTCGGCGCCCGCAACGGCGTGCACGTCATTGACCTGCAACAGACCGTCAAACTGTACCGCGACGCGCACGACAAAGCGGCGGACACCGTGGCCTCCGGCGGTCGCGTCATCTTCATAGGCACCAAGCGGCAGGCTCAGGAGGCCGTTGCCGAAGAAGCCGTACGCGCCGGCCAGCTTTATGTGGCCAACCGCTGGATGGGCGGTACGCTTACCAATTTCTCCACTATCCAAAAAAGCATTGAGCGCATGAAAAAGCTGGAAGCGATGTTCGCCGACGGTTCCGTCGGTCGCTACCAGAAAAAGGAAGTCCTGACGCTGAAACGTGAGCTGGACAAACTGCTTCTGGTACTGGGCGGCATACGCGATATGGACAGCCTGCCGCGCGCCGCCTTCATCATCGACCCGCACCGCGAGGAAATAGCGGTCAAGGAATGCCGCACCCTCGGCATCCCCATCCTGGCCGTCACCGATACCAACTGCGACCCGGACCTGATCGATTACATCATTCCCGGCAACGACGACGCCATCCGGGCCATCAAGCTGTTCGTGACCGGCATCGCCGATGCCTGCATTGAAGGGGAAGCCATGCGCAAAGGCAAAGATTCCCGGGACAGAAACCCCGAGGAAGCCCTGCGTAAAGCGGCCGCCGCCGAAAAACCGGTCCCCGCGCGGGATTTACCCGTCGCTGCGGCCGGCGAAGCAGGCGCAGCGGCAAACTGACGGTTTGCGGAGACTCCCGATTCCGGAACGCCGCTGATTCCGGCGTCATGTCTTTTGCGGAACGTGACGGCGGACGCCCTGTACAGCCGGGTTCGACGGCACGGGCAACGCCGGAAGCGCATTTTTTCGCTTCGCGCTCTTTACGCGCGCCGAGACTTTTCCGGCGCGACAGCTCACGAGCGCGGTTCAACATTGTAAGAGTCATCCCCCGTTGCGGGGAGCCGGCCTGTTCCGGCGCAACGCCGACCGGAGAAATCATCAGCCTCACGCCCGTTCCGGCCGGCGACGGGCGGGGTCAGGGGCTGCGGGCACAGTCTCCGCGCAGCGTCCCGGACGCCGGAGGCACGCAAATATCAAGGAGTGTACGATGGCCGAGATTTCCGCTTCCCTGGTAAAAGAACTGCGCGAGCGCACCGGCGCGGGCATGATGGACTGCAAAAAAGCCCTGCAGGAAAGCGGCGGTTCCCTGGAAGAAGCCGTGGATTTCCTGCGCCGCAAGGGACTTTCCAAAGCCGCCAAAAAGGCGGGGCGCGTTACCTCGGAAGGGGTGATAAGCGTCAAAAGCGCCCCCGACCGCGGCGCCGCCGCCCTGGTTGAAGTGTTCTGCGAAACGGATTTCGTGGCCCGCAGCGAACACTTCAAAGCCTTTGCCGCCGCCGCCGCGGACAAGGTTTTCACCAACAGGCCCGTCGATGCCGCCGCCTTGGCCGCCTTGACCGGAGATGACCTGCACGCGCTGATCGCAACCCTTGGGGAAAATATGTCCGTCGGGCGCTTTGTCTTCTACGAGGCCGCGCAGCCCGGTATCGTCGAAAGCTATGTGCACAGCAACGGCAAAATAGGCGTGCTGGTCGAAGTCGGAACGGGCACGGCAGCCGCGCGCGACAGGGCGGAGCTGCGCGAACTCGCGCACAACCTGGCCTTGCAGGCCGCCGCAACCGGCGCCGTCGCCCTGGACAGGGCAAGCTTGGACCCGGCCCTGCTGGAACGCGAACGCGCAATCTACCGGCAAAAAACGCTGGACGAAGGTAAACCTGCCAATATCGTGGAGAAAATCGTCGAAGGAGGCATTCAGAAATTCTGTAAGGAAGTCTGCCTTCTGGAGCAGGCATATATCCGCGACGACAAGGTGGCGGTTAAAAGTTTGATTGACGCCTGCGCGGCGACGTTGAAAGACACGGTCACGGTCCGCCGCTTCACGCGCCTGCGGCTCGGAGAACACGGCTGAGGTCCGGAGAGCGTTTCAATGTCGATGCAGGGCGCGCCCTCCCGGCCCCGGCTGACCGGCATCGTGCTCACCGGGAACTCGCAAAGGCTGCTTGACCGTTGTCTGGCATCGCTTTTCTTCTGCAGCGAAATTCTGGTCGTGGACAGCCTGAGCGCGGACGACTCCCTGGAAATCGCGCGCAGGCACAAGGCCCGTATACTCAGCAGGCCGTGGTCGGGCATAGGCGAACAGTTCACCTTCGCCCTGAAGCATGTGGACGGCGGATGGATTGTCATCCTTGATTCGGACGAAGTATGCAGCCGCGCCCTGGCCGACGAAATAACCCGCACCCTGGCCGACGAAACAGGCGGCGCGCCGGACGGCTATTACATACCGCGACGCTCCTGGTACTTCGACCGTTTCGTCAAGCACGCCTGGCGCCGGCCGGATACGCTGTACCGGCTGTTCCGCAACGGCAGCGTCAGGATAACCATGAGCGGCGTACATCAAACCTTCCACCCTGTCGCGTCTTTCGGGCGCATGCGGGGCGAAATCATCCACTATCCCTATGCGTCCTTTGCCAATCACCTGGAAAAACTCAACGGCTACGCCCAGGGCGGCGCGGCGGATCTTGCCGCCGCCGGAGAACGCGGCGGGACGATGAAGGCCGTCGGACACGCCGTATGGCGTTTTGTGCGTCTGTATTTTCTGCGCCGCGGTTTTCTGGACGGACGCGCCGGCTTTATCCTGGCCTGTCACGCTTCTTTTTATGTTTTTCTGAAATATATCCGCCTGCTTGACGCAAGCTGGGGCGCGCCGTTCGATCATGAGTGAGGTGGGCGGTTTCCCCGCGCATGGCCCGGAGGTTTCCATGGCTGACCTGAAATACGCAAGAGTGTTGCTGAAACTGAGCGGTGAGGCTCTGGCCGGAGAACAACGCTTCGGCATAGATCCGGGAACTGTGGAAAGTCTCAGCGACGAGCTCGCGGACATACTGGCCCTGGACGCGCGGATTGCGCTGGTCATCGGGGGCGGCAACATCTTCAGAGGACTGTCCGCGTCGGCCAGGGGCATGGACCGCGTTTCGGCGGACTACATGGGGATGTTGGCAACGGTGATGAACGCCGTGGCCGTGCAGTCCTCGCTCGAAAAACGCGGACACGCCACCCGCGTGCTGTCCGCCGTTACCATGCAGGCCGTTTGTGAACCCTATATCCGCAGGCGCGCCGAGCGGCATCTGGAAAAGGGCCGGGTCGTGATATGCGCGGCCGGCACCGGCAACCCCTATTTTACCACAGATACGGCTGCCGCCCTGCGCGGCATGGAACTCAGGTGCGACGTCATCATCAAAGCCACCAAGGTCGACGGCATCTACGACAAGGATCCCGTGAAATTCCCGGATGCCGTGCGCTTTAAGCGCATTACCTATGCCGAGGCGGTGGAAAAAAAACTCGGCGTCATGGACTATACCGCCCTTACCCTGGCGCGGGAGAACCGCATCCCGATAGCAGTCTGCAACATGTTCGGCGGAGCGGCGCGCAGGCTTATCCTGGGCGAAGAGGTGGGCACTCTGGTTGCGGATCCGGCGGCCTGCGTCGTTTCCTGAAAAACAGGGCCGGGCGGCTTGCGATATCGTTTCCTGAAACAGGAGGTTCGGCGTGGAGGAGATCAAAAAAGACGCGGAAGAGCGCATGCTCAAGGCCATGACGGTTTTGGAGCGTGATTTCGGCAAACTGCGCACCGGCAGGGCTTCGGCTTCGCTGCTCGACGATCTGAAGGTGGACTATTACGGCAAGCCGACCCCCATCGGCCAAATCGCCTCGGTGGCGACGCCCGACAGCCGCACCATTACCGTGCAGCCCTGGGATAAAAATTCCTTCTCACAGGTTGAGAAGGCAATATTGAAATCCGACCTGGGCCTGACCCCGGTGAACGACGGCAAACTCATCCGCATCGCCCTTCCGGCGTTGACGGAAGAGCGGCGCAAAGACCTGGTCAAGGTGGCCCGCAAGTACGGGGAAGAAACCAAAGTTGCCGTGCGCAATATCCGGCGCGAAGCCAACGATGCCCTGAAAAAGCTCGAAAAGGACAAGAGCCGCGGGTACAGCGAAGACGAGGTGAAAAAGGCCCAGGAGGTCGTGCAGAAACTGACCGACGGCTATGTGCTCAAAGTGGACGAGAAGTGCAGAAGCAAAGAAAAGGAAATTATGGACTTGTAGGCGCGGTCCCGCGTTCGCGCGGCAGCGATCCGGAGTAAGGCCGTTTCCTGTTGCCCGCCGCAGCCGCTTGCCCCCTGAACACACTGGATTTCAATGCAAAGGCCGGCCGGTACATTGCATTATAAACAGGAAACGGTATAAGTATGGAAGCAGTGCTGCAGATAGCGGACATGCTGCTGCATATCGACGTGTATCTGCGCGATATTGTGGAAAATTACGGCAAATTGGTCTATCTGTTTCTTTTCCTGGTCGTGTTTTGTGAAACGGGGCTGGTGGTAACGCCCTTTCTGCCCGGCGATTCGTTGCTGTTCGCGGGGGGGACGCTGGCAGGCGCGGGGATGCTCGGAGCACCCGCGCTGTGTGCCGTGCTTCTCGGCGCGGCGATTCTCGGCGACGGGTTAAATTACAGCATAGGCGCGTACCTCGGGCCACCGGCGTTCCGGAAAAATTACCGGCTGCTGAAGCGGGAATATCTCATGCAGGCGCACGAATTTTATGAGCGCCACGGCGGCAAGGCCGTCATTCTGGCCCGCTTCGTGCCGATTATCCGCACCTTTGCTCCCTTTGTCGCGGGAGTGGCGGGCATGAGCCGCGCGCGTTTCAGCCTGTTCAACGTGACGGGCGCGCTGCTGTGGGTGTTTTCCCTGGTCGGCGCGGGATATTTTTTGGGCTCCCTGCCCTTTGTGCGCGAGCATTTTTCTCTCATCGTCTACGCGATCATCGTTGTTTCCGTGCTGCCCGTGGCGGCGGCGGCGCTCAAGCGTTTTCGGGCCGGACGAAGCGGTCATGCGCGTAGAAATTTCTGATAAAGTGTTACAGCAGTCCGATATTCCAGTTGAATTCTCCCGGTCTGGCGGAAGCGTTCACGCCGTGCGGAACGCTTTCTTCCATATGTATGAAGAACGCGTACCCGGCGCGTTCCAACTCGGCCCGCCGGCCATGCAGGTTCAAGGGCCAAGCCGGGTAAATCCAGAGGTTTTCCCCATAGCGGCGCAGGAAAAATTCCTCGCCCAGGGGGCTGCGGAAGGTTTCCCTGCCGTTCAGCCCCGCCGCGCCGAACCGGCTCAATCCCACGGGCCAGAAACCGGAAAGGACGATGCCCAGAGGCAGCGGGCTGCAGGCGGGCAGGGCAAGCAAATCCTCCCGGCCCAGCTCGGGAGCGGCCACCGCGCCGCTAAACCCGAGCGCGCGCAGGGCTTCCAAAGCGCGGGGGTTAGCCGCGTTACAGAAAGGACCGGCCGTCAGCTCAAAATTTTCCCCCTGCGGGACAAGCCCGATTTGCCAGGGCGAGTTCAGGACCAGACTGCGCGCGCCGTCGCGCGCAATCCTGCGGATCAGCCCCTGCCACAGGTCTTCCTCGTCCGGCCAGACGACCGGCGGCAGCCACCAGACAATGCGCGGGCAGAGAGTGCGGGAAACAAGGCGCAAGACGCCGGGGGACAGCCACAGAGCGCGCCGGACGCCCGGTCCGTCGCTCTTGCCCGCTTCCCGCCCGCGCGGCACGGAAGCGTGCAGAATCATGTCCGTCGCGCGCCCGCCGCGTTTACAGGGCGCCGGACGCCGCGGTTCCCCGTCGCCCTCCGTGTCGCCCTTGCGGGCCTTGGGAAGCTGCCTGCGCAGGCGTTCCGCCCACGCGGCGATCTCCCGTTCCAGCGCCGGATCCCTCCTGTCTATGAGATAGACCGGCGCTCCGAACGGTGGTGAAACATGCCCTGAGCGGCCTTTATTACCCCGTTGCGCGCGGATTTCCGGCACTCCCGGCAGGCCGGCCCGTGCCCCGCGTCCTTTCCCGGCCTGATCCGTATGCTTCAATCCGCGTCCGGCTCCGTCCTCCGGGCGGTTTCGCCCCGGCACATCGCGCAGGTTGAGGACAAGGGGCGTACCCGCCGCGCAGGCGGCATGCACGGGCAGGGTGCGGCGCCGGGCGTCGTCGTCGCCGCCTATGCGCAGGTTGTCGCCGGGCATAAGGTCCAGGCGCGGGATAAACACGCGCCGGCCTTCCGGCGTAGCGCGGATTGTCCCGCAAAACAGACCGGAGGTCGTCTGCCTGTCTCCGGACGCGCGTTGCGCCGCCCCCGCGCCGGCAAACAGGGCGCGCGACGCCGGTCTGCCCGGGGCGGCCGCGAGCAGCGCCTCCGCCTCCCGGCGCGCCCCCGCATCGTCGCCCGCGTCGCGCAGCAGGCGGTAAGCTTTGACCGCATGATACACATAATACGGGCCTTTTTTGCGTCCTTCAATTTTCCAGGCTTTCAAATGTTCCAGAGGAAGCAGGTCGCGTACCCGGACGTCCAGAGAAAGATCGGGGCTGGAAAAAAAATGCCCTGCGCGTCCCTTTTGCGCATACTCCCGCCGGCAGGGCTGGACGCAACGGCCGCGCAGGCCGCTGCGTCCGCCCATGTAGCTCGACCACCAGCAGCGGCCGGACACGCAGAAACAGAGCGCGCCGTGTACGAAAATTTCCAGGTCCAGACCCGGCGGGCACACGGCGTTCAGGCTGCGGACCTCGTCAAGGGTCAGTTCACGCGGCAGGATGACCCGGTCCGCGCCGAGTGCGCGCGCCGCGGCCAAAGCCGCGCCGTGCGTCGCGTTGCCCAGGGTGGAAAGGTGCAGTTGCCCCGTAAATCCGGCTTCACGCGCCAACGACGGCACGGCCGTATCCTGGAAAATCAGAGCGGCCGGCGGGGCGCTGCCGCACAACCGGCGGATCAGTCTGAACAGCTTCGCGCATTCATCCGGCCGGACCAGGGTATTAAGGGCGACATAAACGCGACGGCCTTCGCTTTTGGCCGTTTCCAGCAGGCCTGACAAGGTGGAGGTGGAGAAATTCTCGGCCTCCATACGCGCGGAAAAATGCTTGAGACCCAGATACACGGCATCCGCTCCGGCTGCAAACGCGGCCAGAGCAGAGCGCAAATCACCCGCTGGAGCCAGGATTTCCGGGCGTCCGGGCCGGGCCGGCCCGGCGTCGCCGCCGGGCTTCGCAGTTGAGGCTGGAGCTTTGTTGATCAAAATTTCCTCTGCGAAAAAACGGATCCAGTGATTTATGTCATCTAAATGTTGGGATATAGCCTTTTCAATTTGATCCTTGCATCATCCGCGGTAAAAGGACCCGCCATTCTCGTTTTCTGACTCTTCCAGACGCACGAACTGACGACCGGATACGGCCGGCCCGCAAAAGAAAATTTGAGAGTTTTTATCTATGGATAGGTACAATCATAGTAACATCTCAAAATTACAAGTTTTTCCGAGCTGTGCCGAGGTGTTGAGAAACATCTTGGCAACATGCTGGTTTTATAATATTTTTGCGCCGAAAATCTATCCGTTGATGTACACTCTCGGGATTTGCGGTTCCGCATACGGCGAGATAGTCCTGACAGCGTCAAGCTGCGAAACGGTCATAGGGAACGGCAACGGGGTACGAGCGTAGGCAGCATAAACTTGGCTGAGAGTTCCGCCCTGGTCATGTCGTCCTCCGG
Organism: Desulfovibrio sp.; assembly: GCA_031276485.1. Lineage (GTDB taxonomy): Bacteria > Desulfobacterota > Desulfovibrionia > Desulfovibrionales > Desulfovibrionaceae > Frigididesulfovibrio. The sequence continues at coordinate 85,352 of JAISMY010000105.1, forward strand.
GATTTGCTTTTGTTGCGGGATGCTCCGGCAATGCCGGGATACGACCGGCTATACCAGGCATCCGGGCGTGTCAACCGCGGCGTATAAAGCGGATTTTGCCGGCAGCAAATTTTCGGGCAAAAATCCGGATAAAGTCCTTGCCTTTTACACCGACACAGGGTAAAGGCACTTCCAACGAAAGATGAACGGTTTCCGGATCCCGGTATTGCTGACGCTTATAAATATCTTTTAGGCAACGGTATGACTGGACAAGCCCAAAAAGTTTTCCCACTGAGAAAAAGTGCGGTAGAGTTTGCTAAAAGCAAGACTTTTGGCATGATTTCTGCACACACACACACACACACACACACACACACACACACACACACACACACACACATCGCCTAGCGCCTTTACATTTTCTCCGGCCCGCCTTAAATTTCAGCAATCAACCCCGTCGAAAGTACGTCGGGGCTTTTCGTGTTTCAGCAGCTTTTCCCGCTGCCCCTTTAACTTCGCCTGTCCGGGCGATTAGGAGGGCCGCAGCGTGCTGATCGTTCCCGTCCACAAGGCAAAGGGCATCCTGTCAGAATTGACGAAGCGGGCCGTTACGGGCGAGCCGGTGTTCATCGAACGCTACGGCAAGCCGATAGTTGCCCTGGTGCCTGCCGAATCCGTGCGGCGTGTCAAACGCCTGGGAATTCTTGCCGGAAAACTCCGCTTGCCCGCTGACTTAGACGGACAATCCGGAGGCCCGGGCTGATGCGTGTGCTTCTTGATACCAACGTTATGCTCCGGGCGCTGGCCGGCGACCCCGCTGTGGACAACATCAGCGACATTCTGCTGGCCGATGAAACCGAGATCTTTATCAGCGCGGTATCCTGGTGGGATATCGCCGCGCGGATTGAATCCGGCAGACTGAAGGCCGACCTGAAGGCACTGCGCGAGGCCGCTGCTGAGAGCGGCTTTGCAGAGCTTCCTCTGCGCGGAGAGCATGTCGGCGCGTTGTCCGCATTGTCCGGTTCCGGGCTGAAAGCCTCATCCTTTGATCTTATGATAGCTGCTCAGGCCGAAGTCGAACCTTTGCGCCTGATCAGTTCCGACCTGCGGCTTGCAAGCCGGTCAGTACTTTTTTTGCGGGTGTGAGAGACACGGCGTGATTATCACACGGACGCCCCTGCGCATCAGCCTCGCCGGCGGCGGCAGCGATCTGCCCGACTATTACCGGCGCTGCGGCGGCGCGGTACTCAGCGCAAGCATCAACAAGTTCATGTACCTGTCCATGCATCCGTATTTTTTTGAGGACGGCTATCTGCTCAAGTATTCGCAGACCGAACGCAGAAGCGATCTGGATGCCGTTGAACACGGCATAATTCGCGAAGTGTTCCGCCTGTACGGCATCCGGGGCGTGGATTTCAATTCGAGCGCGGACATTCCTTCCGGCACGGGACTGGGGTCTTCTTCGGCCTTTGCGGTCGGGCTCATTCATCTCTGCAACGCCTACAACGAGACCTATATGTCCAAGGAGGCGATGGCCGAACAGGCCGCGCATCTGGAGATAGACATCCTTGGTGAGCCTATAGGAAAACAGGATCAGTATGCATGCGCCTGCGGAGGATTGAATTACATCTGCTTCAACACAGACGATGCGGTAGTCGTGGAAAAACTGCGCCTTACATCCGAAGGCCGCAAACGCCTGTGCGGCAATCTGCTTATGTTTTATACGGGCAGAAGACGCAATGCCTCGGATATACTGTCGCGGCAGAAAGCGGACACACTAACGAAAAAGAGCGCAGATCACCTGCAGCGCCTTGTCGCGCTGGCGGGCACGTTGCGGGAAGAGTTGCAGCTCAACAATATCGACGCTGTGGGTGGGATTCTGCACGAGGGCTGGGTGCGCAAAAAAGAGCTGGCCTCCGGCATAGCCGATGCGGACATTGATGCATGGTACGAAGCGGCAAGAAAAAACGGCGCCGAAGGCGGCAAACTGCTGGGCGCGGGCGGAGGAGGCTTTCTGCTCTTTTACGTCAAGGAAGAAAACCACGCGCGGGTACGCAGGGCGCTGTCCATGCTGCGTGAAACGCCCTTCCTTTTCGAGAGCGAGGGCACATCGCTCATCCATTATGAGGCGGACGCATTGCACAGTCCGCAACCGGCCCCGGCAGCGGACCGTCTCCGGTTCGTCGGGTAGGATGGTTTAAATGCGCTTCTCCCTGCTCGTCGTCACCACCGACCGCCTGCATGCCGCCGAACGTCTGTTCCGCAGTCTGGAAGCGCAGACCTGCAAAGATTTTGCGGTCGTCTTCGTTCACGAGGAGCCGTGCGCGGCGCAGGCTGCCGCGCTCGCGCGCCGCTGCGGGGGCATAGGCGACATGACCTTGCTGCCCGTACCCGTCTGCGGGGTATCCGCGGCGCGCAACCGGGGATTGCCGCTGTGCGGCGGCGACATCGTCGCCTTCCCCGACGATGATTGCATGTATGCGCCGCATACCCTGGCGGCCGCGGCGGAAATGTTTCGCCGGCATCCCGAAGCGGACGGCCTGTTGGCGGCCGGAGTCGAGCTTGAAACATCGGGGCATGAGGAAACCCGCGCAGCGTCGCCGTCTTTCGGAACGGACGGAATGCGCCTGGACGGGGAATTTGACGATAACTTGCCCGGCGGCGAGCGAACCGCGCAAGCGCGTCCCGTAAACCGCTATGCCGTGTTCGGATGCAGTGAAACGTGGCGGCAGTTTTATCGCCGCCGTTGCGTGGAAAGAGTGGGCGCATTCGACGATGCGCTGGGGGCGGGGAGCGGGTATCCTTACGGAAGCGGCGAAGACACGGATTATGCCTTGCGTGTGCTGCGATCCGGCTTTCGTGTGCTGCGCGCGCCGTCGGTTGTGGTGCGTCATCCCGCGCCGGACATGCGCGATCCCGGCCTCGGCGCGCGCATTGAAGCTTACGCCTGCGGGCGCATGTACCTGTTGCGCAAGCATTCCCTGCCGCTGTGGTTCCGCCTGGCCAATGTCCTGTATCCACTGGCGGCGCTGGCTCCGGATATGCTCAGGGCGATCCGGCCCGTCGTCGCATACCGCCGGCGCATGTTCACAGCGCGTCTGGCGCATTTTTAGAGCGGTTTAACTTTGAAAGTATATGTACCAGAGGGAGTCCGGGGGGAATCATTCCCCCCGGCGGGGACCGGGGCAGCGCCCCGGCCGCCGGAGGCATATAAAATCAATACCGAACTGCTCTCAGGAGAAGGAACGATGCGCGGCGCGGAATTTCTTGCTTCCATCGACACCTACCTTGAGCAACTGCGCCGGCAGATCGCTGCCCTGGATCGCGCGCAACTGGCGGGTTTCGCCGCGCTGTTGCGGACGGCATGCGACGAAGGCCGGCAGATTTTCATCATGGGCAACGGCGGCAGCGCGGCCACGGCATCGCATTTCGCCTGCGATTTCAACAAGGGCCTGAGTTACCGGCGTGAGAAGAGGTACAAGTTCATCTGCCTGAACGATAACTTGCCGATGCTTACGGCCTATGCCAACGATGTGGGATATGACGCGGTGTTTGTGGAACAGTTGAAGAATTTTCTATGCGCCGGGGATCTGGTCATCGGCATATCCGGCAGCGGCAATTCGGCCAACGTGGTCAGGGCCGTGGAGTTCGCCAACGCGCAGGGAGCCGTAACGGTCGCCCTGACGGGTTATGACGGCGGCAGGCTGCGGCGGGCCGCGCAACACTGCGTACATGTGGATGTACACGACATGCAGCTTGTGGAAGACATCCACATGGTGCTTGATCACATGAGTATGCGTGTCGTGGGGCAGGAGGGGTGAATTTGATGATGTTGCCATACAATACCGCCGCCGGGGAGGTACAGCATCACCACGCCTCTTTTCCCTGTGCGCTGCCCCAGTCGATTTCCCGGTGCGTATTGTCGGGAGTGATTCCTTCAAGCAGTTCATACAGGGAAGATTTTGGAGGATGCGACGGGACAGTGACTCTGAATCCGCCTTCCTCAAGGTGTAATTCGACTTCCGTGCCGCGCTTGAGGGTCAGTTCCGTTGCCAGAGAGCGGGGAAGACGAATGGCCAGAGAATTTCCCCATTGCGAAACTGTAGTTTGCGTCCGCATGTCGTCACCTCCTGTATATCCTCAAGATATACAGAGAAGCAGCAAAAAGGCAAGTCCCAAATGACCGCCGGGCTTATTCCGTGCCCGCATTGCCGGGGAAAACGATGTCAAGACCGCAAAGTTTACTAACGAGCATGGAACCGTTGTCGGGTTTGACGGCGGCGGTCCGCGCAACACTGCGTACATGTGGACGTGCAGGACATGCAGATGGTGGAAGATCTCCATATGGTGCTGAATCACATGAGCATGCGTGTGGTTGAGCAGGCAGGATAGGCTTGCGATGTTACCAAGCCACCAAAGGCAGAAATCGTGCCCAGACATCGCGAGCCAAAAAAATAAAGAAGATTAATTTGAAAATTTTTTGTATTCTGAAATGATTAACGACAAATTGATATCTGTTATAATGCCTGTGTATAACAGTGAGCAATATATTAGTAAAGCGATTGAAAGCATCCTTCTACAAACATATGAAAATCTTGAACTTATCATTATATGCGAATATAGAACTAACCAGGAAACGTTGGATATTTTACAAAAATACACATATAATGACAAGCGTATCAAAATTATTTTTAACAAAACGCGGTTAAATATTTCACGTTCTCTTAACATTGGAATTGATACGGCAGCTGGTGAATTTATTGCTCGTATGGATGCTGATGATATTGCATATAGAAATAGATTTGAAATGCAGTTATATTATTTACAACATGAAAAAAAGATTGATATAGTTGGAAGCAATACACGTTTTATTGATGAATTTGGAATTATCAACGGCTATGCTGATGATTTTCCACTTTACCATGAGAAAATAGCAACTGATTTGTTGTTTGATGTTAAAATAAAGCATCCAACTATCATGATACGTAAATCTCAATTACAACGATATAATTTGCGCTATAATGAAAAATTTAATACTTCTGAAGATTTTGAACTATGGAATCGAGCATGTCATACATTGAAATTTGCCAATATGTGGGAATTTTTGTTAGATTATCGCTGGTATGAAAAAAATGCTACAAATTCTAACAAAGATGAAAATTATACAAATTTTTTAAAAATTATGAATAATGCATTTCTTAAACTTGATCTTAAATTTACGGATGATGAATTAATAACATTATGTCCTTTACGTGCTTATGAATATAAAAAAAATAGAAAATCAAAGTTCGCAGCGTTGGCAAAAAAAATACAAAAAGCTAATGATCGTTATAGATTATATGATATAGGTTCTTTGCAAAAAACGTTGCAGGAACAGATGCATCAGTTATAGTGACGCGCAAATGATGAATAATATTCAAGTATCTGTTGTTGTTCCGATTTTTAATGTAGCACGGTATCTGGGACAATGCCTTGATTCCATATGCTCCCAAACTCTCAAAAATATTGAGATAATTTGTGTGTATACTGATTCTCAAGATAATAGTTTTGAAATTTTACAAGATTACGCAAAAAAAGACAGCAGAATAAAAATTCTACGCCGAGACGATGGCGGCTTGGGCGGTGCCCGCAACTGCGGTATATTTTTTTCACAAGGTTTATATGTTGCATTTGTCGATAGCGACGATTGGATAGCTGCTGAAATGCTTGAAAGTATGCATAGTATGGCTAAATATAGTGATGCTGACATAGTCATTTGTGCTATAAACTCCTATGACGATATTAAAGGAAAACTTATTAAAAACGATTGGGGATACGACTTGCCGTTTTCACATTCGCTTGATGGTAAAATTTTTACATATAGAGATATAGATCCTAATAAATTTATATCCGATGTCGCTCCTGTTACAGCTTGGAATAAGTTATATCGTAAGCATTTCCTAGACGAAAACAAATTACTTTTTCCAGAGAATGTAAGGTATGAAGATAATCCATTTTATTATGAAGGAATGATTAAAGCTAAGAAAGTATATTATACCAGAAATCGCTACTATTACTACAGAAAAAATCGTGAAGGCTCACTTCAAAATTCATCTTGTACTAACAATAATATGCTTGATATAATCAAGGTATTTGCAATAATCGACTATACGCTAAAAAAAAATTTTGTATCAGATGAATTAAAGACTGCTATGCAAAGATATGTCTGCAACGAATTATTTTGGCGTTACTTTATGATAAAAGGATATAAACGTAAATTTATACAAACTGTATATAGAATCTCTTCAGAATACATATATGAAGCTTTTATCAAAAGACTACATGCCGAAGGAACGAGAGAAAATGATGCTATAATAAGCAAATATATAAGTGGCATGGTAAAAATTTCTGTAATTATTCCTGTTTATAATAAAGAAAAATATCTGGAAGATTGCCTTAACACTGTTTTAACACAAACAATCAGAGACATTGAGGTTATTTGCGTCAATGACGGTTCCAACGATAAATCGTTAGAAATCTTATCGGCATACAGAGAAAAAGATCATAGGATAAAAATTCTGGAAAACCAAAAAAACAGCGGGCCGGGAATCAGTCGCGAATTAGCTTTGCGTCTGGCTGTGGGTGAGTTTGTCTTTTTTTTGGATGCTGACGACATGCTGGCAAGTAATGATATATTGGAAGTAATGTATGATGCTTGCATAAAAAATTCTGTTAATATCTGCGGAGGGAATATTATATGTCTTGAAAACAATAATATTTCTTACACTTCAAATGATTGTGCTATTTTTGATAAAGAAAAAAAAATTTCATATAGACAATATATGCCCCATCCTACTTGGGGATTTACTCGGTTTCTCTATAATATTGAAATTATAATTGAAAAAAAAATTTCTTTCGGTTCACTCAGATTTTATGAAGACCCGTTGTTTTTTGTTTCATATATGTTACATGCGGAAGAGTTTTTTGCAATAAATCGTCCTGTATATATATATCGAATACATAATGAGCATCATAGTGGACATACATATCAACAATGGGAACATATATTCATATCATTAAAATTAATACTGCCAATGTTAAAATCTATTGACTATTGTTTATATTACGCTGAATATGAAGTTTTTTTATCATTCTGCCGTAAATTTCGACATTTTACCGACTCACATCCTAATGATAGTACAAAATTAATTAGTTTAAGTAACTCTATATTTAGTGATATAGACTTTTCAAAAGCATCAAATTATCTTGATAAATATTCTATATATAGTTCATATTATGACTTTATAAATTCTCACTCAACAAATGGTATAAAATTTATAAATACTAGGGTAGCAAAAAGTATGAAAAAATTCATGAAATTAATCTTGGGGCCATTTTATCGAGCTTATAAAAATCGTATACACGACATTGTTCGTTCAGAAATTTCGCCTTTAAAGTACACTTTATTGTCTGAAATATCAAATATTAAATTTGATGTATTATCCGAAATGTCGCAAAAATACCAACTGGATTTTTGGAATGGATTTAGTATTGCAAACAGTATTGTATCACCAAAGATATTTTTAGTTGACACTCCGGAACATCCGAACATCGGTGATGCGGCGATTGCTTGTGGCGAATATGAATTTATTAGAAAATATTACGCTGATTATAAAGTTGTAGAAATCTCAGATTATTCATTTGAGCAGCAGTATCCTTTAATGCGTGCAATCATCGGTAATGATGACATTATATTTTTACATGGTGGAGGCAATCTCGGTACTTTGTATATTCATCATGAACAAATACGTCGACGTATACTTAGTGATTATCCAAACAATAAAACAGTAATAATGCCGCAAACTATATATTTCAGCGATGATGTTGCCGGCAGTAAAGAATTGAAAATTTCTGTAGATATTTACAATAGACATAGTCAGCTTGTTTTGCTGGCACGCGGTCTTAAAAGTTTAGATTTTGCTCGTAAGTATTTTACGAATGCAAGGTGTGAAAATGTACTTGACTCTGCACTAATGCTTAATGGAAAATTTGACTTTGATAGAAATGGAATATTGCTTTGTATTCGTGATTTAGCTGATGAAAGTGGATTTAATCAAAAACAGTATGAATTTATACACAATACTGTATCAAAAATTGACTGCATATTCTGCAAAACTAACAATATATATAAATCAAGTGATAATAATAAATTAGATATACATCAAAATATTCGTCGACGCGTTGTTGATGATGAAATAAAAAAGTTCGCAAAATATAAAGTTGTAGTTACAGATAGGCTCCATGGATTGATTTTTGCGATCATAACACATACACCGTGCGTAGTAATTAGTGCTTATAATCAAAAAATAGCAGAATTTACTGAGAACTTTAATGATTCAAACGCGGTATTCTTTCTTGATAAAAATTTAGATAAAATAGAAGATGCGGTACATAAGGCTATGTTGGTTGAAAATCCGGTATATCCAATTTTTGATAGACTGCCGTTTGATTTTACTCACAAGTTTATAACACAATCGCTAATGTGCACAAATTCTGAGACGGAGAAGAACACTCATACTCGCGGCTATCTTCCCTCTTGATTAAGTTGTGTCTGCTCATAAAGAGCATTATCTATAAATTTAATTATATTACAAATTGATGTTAACGCGATAAAATAAAAATTTAATATATTATGGTAACATCTAAAAACCCTTTTCCAGACGGGATTGAGCGTTGTAAATTCAGTATTTGTCAGGTCTGCATGCGACATAAATTTAGTTTTTAGAGGCCACATTATGAGAACAGTCAAAAGGCTTATAAATTGTACTATACCCGTTACAACTTGCAATATGCATTGCAAATATTGTTATATAGGTCAACGAGGCGATAAATTTACAGAAAAAATTGCGAAGATTCCCGTCAGTATACAAACGGTAGCAAAAGCCCTTTCAGCTAAAAGATTGTGTGGACATTGTTTTATAAATTTATGTGGAGATGGAGAGACGTTACTGCCGCCGTACATAGTGGGACTGACAGAATTGCTCCTGCTGGAAGGGCATTATATCATGATACCAACAAATGGATTAATATCTAAGAGGATAGACGAATTTACAGCCTTGCCGAAAAATTTATTGAAACATCTTATATTTAAAATATCGTTTCACTATTTAGAATTAAAACGACTCAATAAACTTGACGAGTTTTTTGCAAATGCCTACAAACTCCGCGCGGCAGGAGCATCAATCACTATTGTTATCATGGCGGCGGATGAATACGTCGAACATATTCCCGAAATAAAGAAAATATCTCTGGATCGCATGGGAGCTTACCCTCATGTTGCAGAAATCCATACAGATATACCAAATTTTTTAAGATTTACCAAGCGACCGTTAGAAGAACATTTTAAGGCATGGGATTCTTTTAATTCTACTCTCTTTGCCATGCAGAAAGATACTTGGGGAGTAAAGAGGCATGAATTTTGTTACGGTGGGGATTGGGTTTTTAATATTTCACTTATATCAGGAGATGCTTCACAGTGCTTTTCAGGCAAACATCTCATAGATAATATTTACAATGACATATATGAGCCATTACATTTTGTCAGTTACGGAGCACATTGTCCTTTCCCACACTGTTTTTGCGGACATTGTTTTTTACAATTAGGTGTTATACCCGGACTTAAAACACCATCATGGTATGATACATATAACCGCATATGCCTTGATGGTTCACAGTGGATACAAACTAGTATACAAACATTTATGACAAAATTTACAGAAACTAATATAGAATATTCTCACAATAAAAAGTATTTTATTAATGCTTTAGTTGCAGCAGAGTATGATGATAAAAGAATTTTATATTCAAAAGTAAAAATAGGTAAAATAATAGAAAATGCTTTACAAACAAAAAATATTAAGCGTATAGCTATATACGGTACGGAAAATATAAAATATGATTGGAGAGATTCTTGGTTTGGTATAGGAAAATTGAGTTTCTGGATTATACAGATGCTGAAAGAAACATCAATAGATGTTATATTTATAATAGATGATAAAAATTTAAATAAACAACCACTATATAATATATTAATAAAAATTAATGGATTTTTTAAGTATTATATAAAAAAAATTTTGCGGAGAAATAATGAACCTATTTTGTTGAATATATTCGATAGATGGCCTCATGTAGACGCTGTTATCATCGCATCTTATGGAGATTATACAAGTATTGCAAAAATTATTTGTTCGCGTAGAATGTTAAAAATCCTACCGTTGACAGAATTGCTTGATTAGTTACTAAAATTTATATCAAAAAGGCAATCGCATAATGTGTAAAATTAAGCGCTTAATAAATCTAGTTATACCAGTAGGAACTTGCAATCTTGGATGCGCTTACTGCTACATAAGTCAAAAAAATTCTTGGGGTAGGGGAAAATTTCCCAAGCTGCCATATGGGATTGCAACAGCCGCCAAGGCGTTATCCGTCAAGCGAATGGGCGGCGCGTGCTATATCAACATATGCGGCGAAGGTGAAACACTGCTGCCGGATTATATTACAGATTTTATAAAGCTGCTTCTGGAGGATGGGCATTATCTATTTATCATTACCAACGGTACAATGACTGACCGCATTGAACAAATTCTAACTTTTCCAAGAGCATTGCTGAAACGTTTGGGTTTTAAATTTTCTTATCACTACTTGGAATTAAAACGTCTTGGTCTGATCGAGCAATTTTTTGACAATGCCAAAAGGCTGCGTGTTGCCGGAGCGTCCGTAGTTTTGGAAATTGGTAATTCTGACGAATATGTCAAATATGTTGACGATATCAAAAAAAATTCCATTGAAAATATGGGAGCACTGCCGCATATTTTAGAATTGCGTGATAACTCCGTTGCACACCAGCCACGCCTGACTACTCTCCCTCTTGATGAATATATGGAAATATGGCGGTCTTTTGATTCTCCTATGTTTCAACTGCTGACAGAATGCCGTGACATAAAACGGCGAGAATTCTGTTATGCAGGGGATTGGGCTATTAACATTCTTGCCTTAACAGGAGAAATTACACAATGCTTTATTGGCTGGGATATTATCGGTAACATATATGATGACGTAGACATGCCTCTTTGTTTTGCTGCCATAGGTTCAAATTGCCGTGCTCCATATTGCCT
>JAISMY010000038.1 GCA_031276485.1 Desulfovibrio sp.
GAAAAGACAACGATCCAGACGCCGCAGCAGGGGATTCACCTGTTCCTTGGGGCATCCGGTGGCTATGGCCTGCTTGAGCAAGCCGCCCAAACGGGCAAGCTCTCCCCGGAAACGCCGCAATTCCATACGTTCCTGTTGGTGTTCAAGGCTTTTGACGGACTGGCCCCGACTGACCATCCGAAGGTAAGTCGAAATGGACAATCCGGCCCGGCTTGCTCCGGCCTTCACTTCGCTGAACTCCTCCGGCGTCAGGTAGGCTGTCGCCGCTTTTCTTCTGGTCGGCATAATCGGCCCCGCTTCAACCCGCATGTTCTTGTTCGCCCGCGCCGCCGAGAATATCCTCCAGGCATAGCGTCTGCCTCGCTCCGCGTCCGGGGAATGGTATTTCCCCACAGCTTTCCAGGTCATGCCGTGCCGGGCGATTTCATCCGCCAGAATGGCCGCGCCCCATTGCCGGTTAATGGCCGGATCAAGCAGGGATTCCGGAGGAATGGCGTATTTTTCAATCCAGAAACGGTTGATCTGCATCAAGCCGACATCATAGCTTTTTTTGTCCAACATGGCCTCGCCGATGATGCGTAGCGCCTCTTCCCGGCTTCCGGGTTGGTGCGTTTTGCCGTTTGCGAAGACGGCATAGGGGTTGCCACCCGATTCCACCTGGATGATGAGCGAAACAAGCCAGTCCGGAATGGAAACGGCATGGGCGTTGCCGGGCGTGAAACAGATAACCATGAACAGCAACAACAGTTTTTGCATCGGTATTTCACTCCCTGTATTTGAGCGTTGAGCCGCAGGCGAATAAGCAGCCTCGCAGAGCCGGGCAGGAAGTCATTACACAAAGTAATGTACTTCCTCTGTCCGGCCCTCCAGATAATTTGAAACATAGCACATAATGTAACAACAAATCCCGCTTCAGAAAAACTTTCATTATCTTTCAGCATTGTTCATTGTGGAGTATTATGAAGTATGAAAAGGACAATATCGTGCAATGGAGAAACAACATCGTGTAGTATCGAGTATCATTGTGCAATGTGCAGACGTTGGGGCATCATTTCTTCCCTTCATGGCCGCGCCGCAAGGCGCGTGTATTTTGCTTTCCTGCCCGAAGTTTCATATATTCGTTATTCTGTACGATATAATCCAATAAGATAGCGTCCTGTTTTTCTGCCTTTCTTAAATTTTTTGCCTCTTGATTTATGCGCGACAGGAAAGGGCCAACAACGCGACAGCTATTTCCCTGACGGAAAAAAAATGACCGGTCGAGTACACCGCCGATGCTCTGAAGTCGCAGGAAAGTGCCTTTTCAGGGAAGGGGAAAGGGCTGAAAATGTCCAAAAAATGGAAAAGGCCCATACCGGGCCTTCACATGGGCTTTGCCTATGCGCGTCCGCCTGGGCTGTACTCGGCGGGCAAGTGAAGTTCATCGTTGGTTCGCCTTCGGCATTCTATCGGGTCAAATCCGGCCCGCATATACTTGGCGCAGGCTTGATTCCAGCGTCGGGCTTCATCTTCCCGTTTTTCCCGTTCGGCCTGGGGACGGACAACGGGCCGAAAGAACATCCTCTGCATACTCTGGAAAGTCCGTCGCATCAGATCCGTGAGCTTGCGATTCGCCTGTATGGCCTTCCGGCGCAGTCTTTCCGTGGCTTTGGCCCGTTCCCGCCGGAGCATGGAGCCAAGGTTGAGGAATTCAAAAAACGCTTCCCGAACAACCCGGATGGCGCGCAAACCGACGTATTCCCCATGCTCATTGAGTTTGCGCGGCTGCCTGACTTCCATCAGCCCGGCCTCCTTGAGATCGGCAATAGCGCGTTCGCAACGCCGCTGCCCGATGCCGGACGCCGCGACAAGCGTTTTCATGTCCACGTCCACAAAGCCGTTGTCCAGGGTGGGTGTTCCAAGGCACAGGGACGCCAGATCAAGAAAGGAGAGCGCCGTTTCAATGACGATTTGATAGGCTTCGCGCCGTTCGGATCGGATTTGCCGATTGCCCCTGTTCAGGGCATGGCATTTTTGCGGATGGCGATACCATGCCTTCGCCCGTTCCGCCGCCAGAGAAAGGATGCGCGGCAAGCCCCCTCTGCCTTTACGGATGGACTTTGCCGGTACAAGCCGGGGATGCGCCGGGTCATGCCCGCAACGGTTCCCGCACATGCGCCGATCAAAGGGTCGTCAAAGCAAAGAAAGAAAGCAACAAGCTGACGGGACGCGCATGTCCCGCCAGCCTGTTGCCCATGCCATGCGCCGAACAAGGGTTCACGGCGGGAATCGTCGATCAGGCGTTCTGGTTGTTCAGGCTGTCGATAAAAGCCCGGATGTCTTCCGCCTTCCAGACCGTTGTGCGCGGGCCGAGCTTGATGGGTCTGGGAAAGCGGCCTTCCTTGCATCCATCCCACCATGTGCTGCTGCATATGGGGAAAATGGAGAGGATTTGCCGAATACGGAGATATCCGGTAGAAGGGATCGTGCCGGGGGTAAGCGTGGGTTTGGGCGTGGACATGAAAAAACCTCCTGAATGGTTTTGAGGGTATTCAGAAGGTTGTAACATCGGTTTTTGGGCGAACCGGAACTTTTGAGGAAAATTCTGTTTTCGCGTCTACCTCGCCCTACCTTGAGTTGTGAAAAAAGAAAAATTTTCGCTTGACGGGTTTTCGCGTAAATCTCAGAGTAGGCCGAGGTAGAATAAAGTAGAATTTATCCGTAAATATGCGGAGTGTGATTCAAAGACGATGAAATAAGTGGTGTTGGCAAAGTATATACCCGGAAAATACCCATTCGCGGAAGAATTCTTAATCTTTTAAGCTAAGAAGTGCTGAGGGTGAAATGGACGACAAGACAAAGGGTGCTTGGCTAATTCATCATACTAATAAATTGCAAAATGTCACCAGTCAAACAGCCCATGAAGAGATTTATTTTGCTGGAAAATCTGGTATTTTCTTGTCTGCTATTTCTGCAACTCAACAGCATACACTTACTAATGATCAGTTAAAGGCTCTCGCTAAGGCTTCTGACATAAATTCCATTACTGAGCTTCCTAAAATTATTGAACACCTTTCCGAGAGAGAGCTTGTTGACACCTCGCAAACAGGGGTTGATGTATTGGGACTAACAACACATGCTGTATTGCAACATACATCATTTATATATGAATCAATGTGTCCAAATAAAACAGAGGATGCATGTTTATTTTTATCTGAAATGGCCTCAAATGCACCAATAAAAAAGAGCGATGTCGCTGAAAAGTTATCTAATGAATTTCATATTAATGAAAATGAAATATTTAACGTTTTTAAAGAATCTGAACAAATTGGTTTTACAGACTATGAAAATATAGAAAATGGTGATGCTCTATATTTTAACGGAAATATTTTCCGTAAATCCGATACAGTAAAAATAAATAAAGTTTTGAAAACACTAAAAGAGGAAGACCGACAAAAAATTCTTAGCTTAAACGAACAACTGCATAAAAATGCATGTATTGCTGTTGAGTCTGCGACCAACCTCCTAGGTGAAGACTTGCTAAAAAAAGTCATATCCATTGGACTATACGATATTAATATCGTTGCTAATTCTAAAGAGGAAGTTGGTTTTATGACACTTCCTTCCGCTTTTGGAAAATATGCGGATACTGCATTTCTAGACGATGCTTTTGATCTAGCAAAAGCTTTTTTAAGTTCCTTGTCTTATGGAATGACACGCAGTAGCTATAGCAGAGGAAATATTCGCCTAGTGGAAGCTTTATTAAATACCTTAATTGCAGGTGGAGCAGTAGGTCCTGCGACCGCAATCGGGGAAGATTACCAAGTTTTGGAAATTAAAGGTGTTGTAAAAGTTACCAGAGGTTCTAAAGGTGGAAGAACTGGACCAATGCTTAAATTATTGAAGAAAGAAGTTTGAGAATTGGCATTAAAAGCTATAAAGCAAGGAGATATTAGCGATGAGTCATTATTCTTGCCCGGTGCAGCAATAACAAAATACATTGGACCTGAAAGTAATAGAGCAATTACTAGAAGGCAACAAAAAGTAAAGGGTGAAAAGGAAGTGAAAGATATCCTTTCAGAGTTACGTAGAGGAGTTATATAATGGCATCTGGAAAGAAGGGATATCTCATGGAAGAAATACTAAGAACTTACTTTCGTAGGTTAGATTACTTTGTTGTTCGCGGAGTACCTGTATACTATAAGGATTTTAGCATAACAGATATAGATATATTTGCATATAAAAGAAATTCTCCTATTTCAAAACAAATTACGATCGTTGATGCAAAAAATAAGAAAACCCCACAGGCTCTAGAACGTATTTTTTGGGTTTACGGTCTAAAGTCTGTAATTGGAGCAACTAGTGCAATTGTAGCAACGACAGATAAAAGAAAAGAAGTAATCGAATATGGCAAGAAACTAGACATTCTTGTATTTGATGGTAATTTCATTGATAGATTGAAAAATAAGTATCTACCTGAAGCGGATAGATTTTCTGAGGATGATTTTTTCAGTGAATTTGATAGATATAAACTTGGCAAACTTGATGGAGATTGGAGAGGTAGATTTGTAAAATCAAAAGCATGCCTTGCGGTAGGATTAAACTTTGATTCTTGCAATACTTTGCTTGAACAAGCACATTTTTTTGCATGTAAAGTTCTCACTCATAAAATAGAATGTGATATTGCTGCTCGTTGTTTCTATTTAGTTTGTGCCTATATCTCAATTTGTATAGACTATATATTAAAAGATTTGTCATTTCTTGAACATCATGAAAGGTATGCCAGATTGATCGAAGGACTAGCATACGGCACGAAAGGAGAAGCAGGCACAAAAAAAATGCTCAATATGGCAACGGACATGGTTAAATCCTATGTCCCTGATGGTAATTTGATTATTCGCCAAATAAAACTTGATATTGATAAAAATATTAACCAACTACATGTTAATATACTCGCTGAGTTTTTCGCTAATCAAGAAGTCATGAGTCAACTCTTCCAAATCGCAATTGAATTTGAATCATTGGCTATGAGGACCATCTTCACATCACACAATTCTGGTAGTTCTTCTGTTAAAGGATTAGTAGGGTGTTTACTTGATTTTTGGAAAATCGATCGTAAAAAATTTTCTGAAGCTACCAATAGCATTCTCCTTTCATCTCAAAAGTCTAAAAATGAAGACTAAAACTTTTTTGTTATTAAACTGCCACAATAAAATTCCAAAGTAACTGGATCCAATTTATTCAATCCCGCAGTGAAATATTTTTTTGCGAAGTCCATCAAGATAATTTGCCCATTCCTGCATCATCTTCCTACGTTCCGGCAGATATTCAGCATAATTGTACGCCGCCCGCACATCATTTCTTTCCCCGTGAGCAAGCTGGCGTTCGATCCAGTCACGGTTGTAGCCAAGCTCGTTCAGTAGGGTGGAGGCCATAGAGCGGAAGCCGTGGGTGCATATTTCGTGTTTTTCGTAGCCCATGCGGCGCAAAGCCGCAAGCATGGTTACATCCGATATGGGCCGGTCGTTCGTCCTGATGGACGGGAACAGGTATTTGCCGTTGCCGGAATAGGGCTTAAGTTCTTGCAGGATGCGCACGACCTGATCCGCCAATGGAACTATGTGCAACTGCCGCATTTTCATGCGCTCAGCCGGGATGCGCCATTCTTTGGCCTCAAGGTCAAATTCCGACCATTCGGCTGCGCGGAGTTCGGTAGGCCGGACAAAGACCAGAGGGGCAAGCTGTAAAGCACATTGAACAGGAAAATATCCGTCATAGCCGTCAATGGCATTGAGCAGAGGGCCTATTTTTTTGGTATCGGTGATAGTGGCCCGGTGCTTGATCTGCCGGGGCCGCAAGGCTCCGCGCAAGTCCGCCGCGATATTGTGTTTGGCCCTGCCTGTGGCGATGGCATAGCGCAGAACCTGCCCGACAAGCTGCACAAGCCGCCGGGGCGTTTCCGCCAGACCTTTTTGCTCCAGGGGCCTGACCACGGCAAGGATGTCCTGCGGTTCCAGTTTGCTGACAGCGACCTTGCCGAAGGCCGGGAAAAGATAGGCGTTGAATCTGAAAAGAACATGGCCCCGGTGCTTCGCCGAAAGGTGGCAGGTCTGGTTTTCATACCATTCCAAGGCGATATTCCGGAAGGAATTAGCTTCTTCCACCAGTCGCGCAGCCCGCAGGTTCTTTTTATGCAGTCCGGGATCTATGCCTTCGGCAATCAGCCGCTTCGCTTCCTCACGGTGGTCGCGGGCTGCTTTCAAGGAAACGGCGGGGTATTCTCCGAAACTGAGCAGCTTTTCCTTTTTGTTGAAGTGATAGACCATGCGCCACAGCTTGCTGCCGTTGACGGCAACGAAAAGGAACATGCCACCGCCATCAAAATACTTCTTGGGCTTTTCAGCGGGTTTCAGGCTCTTTATCAGGGTATCGTTCAGCATGGGGGAACTCCTTGCCCGGATTATCCGTCCGATACCCATAATGCCTTATCCCTTGCCGTTCATAGCTTTGCCGTTTGGGTATCGGAATTTCACCGGCGTTTGATACCCAAGATTATACCCAACTTTCGGGTGGATGCAACCGGTCTGTATCGGGCAGTATGGAGTAAAATTCATTGCTAAAAGCAAAGACCGCCAAGGCTTATTTGTCCTTAGCGGTCTTTATACTACCCAAATTTGGCGTCCCCAAGGGAAGCCTGTGTGCTTCCGAAAATCTGCGCCGGGGGGGGGAGCACGTTTCCCCACGGGAATACAGGGGCATTCCAGCAGGCGTCAGGTATCGTCCCGACCCTCGGCCTTAGCCTTGTCGGAGCGGGACGGGGTGATATCTATTTCATCAGGCTCCGTGGCGGCTTTTTTGAAATTTTTGATGGCCCTGCCGAGACCGCTGCCTATCTCCGGCAGTCTCTTTGCGCCGAAAAGCACGAGGCCTACTACGAGAACAATGAGAATTTCCTGAACGCCGATGCCCATAGATCCTCCATTTATAGAAACCCACTGTTGCCGATTTCCGCGGAAATCGGTAAACATCGGCCGAAAACTACGTTTTCCGACCGCCGATCTTGCGGTAAAAAGTTTACTTTTTAACGCGGATATCAGTAATGAGGCTCCGCCTCAACCCCCGTCCGGGAAATGCTTTCCGCCGCATTCCCGTAGGTAAATGCCCTCCTTCGGAGGGATAAATCAGTGTTTACATAAAATTTACCCTTTCAAAGCGGCATCGGTATGAACTCCGCTTTCAGGCGGTCCGAGCGTCCGGGAGCGGCCCGGTATTCACCGCTCCAGCAGGAAGTGCAAAACGTGCCGGAATCTTTGCCGAACAGACCGGTCAATCCTTCCAGAGAAAGATACCCCAAACTGTCCATGTTGAGCAAAGTGCGTATTGCTTCGAGGTCCAGCCTGTGGGCCAGCAGTTCTTCGCGCCGGGGAAAATCCACGCCGTAAATGCACGGATGGCGGGTAGGAGGGCAGGCAATGCGCAGATGGACTTCACGCGCCCCTGCGGAGCGCAGTTCCCGCCCAAGGGCCGAAGTAGTGGTGCCCCGGATGAGGGAGTCGTCTACCAGGACCACGCGTTTGTCGCGCACCACCGCGCGCACGACGTTGTTTTTCATGCGCACGGCGGCGGTCCTCGCCTCCTGTCCTGGAGAGATGAAGCTGCGGCCGACATAGTGGTTGCGGATAAGCCCCCGCTCATACGGCAGGTTGAGGCCGTCCGCATAGCCCATGGCCGCGCTCATGCCCGAGTCCGGGATGGGTACGACGACATCGGCGTCGGCCGGGTGTTCCAGCGCAAGCCGCATACCGCTGCGCCGGCGGAACAGATGCGGCGTCTCGCCGAAAACCAGGGAATCCGGGCGGGCGAAATAGATGAGTTCCAGCAGACAGCGGGCCGGCGTGGGCGCATTTTCGGCAAAAAACAGGGAGTGCCGGCCGCTCTCGTCAAAGATGACCATTTCTCCCGGCTCCACTTCCCGATCAAAAACCGCCCCGATCTGGTCAAAGGCGCAGGTTTCCGAAGCAACAGCCAGACCGTTGCCGAGGCGTCCCAGAACCAGCGGGCGGTAACCCAACGGATCGCGCGCGGCGATCAGGCGATCGGGGAAAAGCAGGATTACGGCGAAGGCAGGCCCGGCCAGAGCCAGGATACGGCCGATTTCCTTGTCGTTGACGGCCAGTTCATGCGCCAGAAGATGCAGGAAAATTTCGCTGTCCGTGCTTGTCTGGAAAAGTGCGCCGCCGGAACACAGGGCATTGTACAGCCTTTGCGAGTCGGCCAGATTGCCGTTGTGCGCAACAGCGGCTTCTCCTCCGGTATAGCGGCCTATGAGGGGTTGCGCGTTGGCAAAGCTGCTTTCGCCGGCCGTCGAATAGCGGACATGCCCGACAGCCGTGCTGCCCGGCAGACGGCGCGCGGCGTCCCCGGCAAAAACGGAAGATACCAGTCCCATGCCTTTGTGTACATACAGACGGCCGGCATGGCTTGTCGCTATGCCGGCCGATTCCTGTCCGCGGTGCTGCAGGGCGTGAAGACCGAGTGCGGCAAGCGGGGCCGCTTCCGGCACATTGTACAATCCGATGACGCCGCAGGCGTCGCGGGGATGATCATACACGGCATTATGCCCCGGTAAGGTCTGTTGGATTGTTGCAATCCACATCCGGATCCGCTCCGGCGGACGGGAGCGGCCGGCATACCCCACCCTGAAAGAAGGGGTTGACGGATCCGGGCAGGGCGAACGCTTCAGTGTCACGTCATTCGCAGAATGTCACGACACGGACGCCGGGCGCGCCGCCGCGGGCGGCGTGAGCAAAGCCGAAACCACGTTTTTTTTGCTTTGCGGTCTTCACGCCGGTTACGACAGTACAGGCGTGACATCTCATTAGTCGCGCATGTACTGCTACGTGAATAACGAATAAAGCCGATAAACGCCGCGGCGTGACATCTCATTAGTCGCGCATGTCCTGCTACTTCATACGGTAGGTTATTCTGCCGCGCGTGAGATCATACGGCGAAATTTCCACTTTGACTCTGTCGCCGGGCAGGATGCGGATATAGAACTTGCGCATTTTCCCGGAAATATGCGCCAGCACCGTGTGGCCGTTTTCCAGTTCCACCCGGAACATGGCGTTGGGCAAGGCTTCCTGCACGGTGCCGTCGATCTCAAGCGCTTCTTCCTTGACCATAAAAACCCCGTTTCAATCCACGTCCGGCTCTGTCCGCCGGAAGACCCCACCCCGGCGGATGTGGATCGGCCGGCATGTCCCCTCCACGTCATAGGGAGAGGTTTAAGCCATAAAGGACTTTCTTATAGGCGTCACTCGTGCCATGTTTCGGCGGTCCTGTCAATCATGGCAATCGGAAGAAAATTGACAATTCACCGAAATAATTGACGTTCATTTCATAGTGCAGCCGGCTGCCGCTCGCAGGACGCGCAGCATGACCGGTCGTCGAGGCTGCGCATGATGCCGCAGGCTTCGCCTTCGCGTTCTCCCCCGCAGGCGCAGCGCAGGCGCTCAAGGTGTTTCTTCAGATGCTCCAGGGACGCTATTCTTACATCGACGTCTGCGATATGCGCGTCGACCAGATTCGCAACCCACGTGCAGTCGCGCTGCGGCTTATCCCTGAACAACAGCAATTCCCTGATCTCCGGCGGTCGCATGCCGTGTTCGCGGCAGTGCATGATGAAATCCAGCCGGTCCAGATCCTTCGGCCCGTACAGCCGGTAATTCCCTTCCGATCTTTCCGGAGCGGGCAAAAGACCTTCATTCTCGTAATAGCGTATAGTGACCGCCTTGCAGCCGCTTCTTTTCGCCAATTCGCCGATTTTCATTGTTATTGCTCCCCCGAATAAACATTGTCAAACAGGGGGCGGGGGGGGACATGTCTTTTATGCGGAGTGCGCTGTTTACGCCGACAGCGGCAAGCTTTAATCGGGGGATCAATACCCGGGACGCGGTTCTCCGCCTGGTCACCGACTTTCACTGTTTCCTCCCGGACGGTTTCTCCGCAGGTTGACCGATTTTCACGCTTGCCCCGCAACCGCTTCCTTTGCCGCCGCGTCGATTTTTATTTTCTTGCCGGCATGTAAAAAAGGACTTGACCCTATAG
Source organism: Desulfovibrio sp. (assembly GCA_031276485.1). Taxonomy (GTDB): domain Bacteria; phylum Desulfobacterota; class Desulfovibrionia; order Desulfovibrionales; family Desulfovibrionaceae; genus Frigididesulfovibrio. The sequence continues at coordinate 10,087 of JAISMY010000038.1, forward strand.
TAACTATAGACATTATTCTTGTCAAAAATAGAAAGCAAAACACAGGGAGACAGCATCATGAACAGCGCAGGCGCCGATGCCGTATGCGGATGTTGCGGGCATGTCCCGGCCGGCCCGCCGGAAAGCGCAGCCGCGCCGGTAAGCTCCTGGCGGAGACCCGCGGCGGCAAGTCTGCTTGCCGCCGCCGCCGAAGCAGTTGAACTCTTCGGCGAATGGAACGTACGCCCTTTCGGCATCGATCTGCATGCCCCGACATTCGGCGGTCCGGCTCCGGCCGGGTATCTGCCCGCGCTGCTGGCGATCGCCGCCGTTTTTCTCTGCGGTCTTTCCACCTACAGGAACGGATGGAACTCGCTCCGGCAACTTAAACCGGACATTGAGGCACTTATGTCGGCGGCCGTGACCGGAGCGGTCCTTATCGGGCAGTATGCCGAGGCGGCCATGGTCATGTCGCTGTTCAGCCTCGCCGAAGTCATCGAAAGCGCCTGCCTGGAGAGAGCACGCGGCGACATTAAAAAACTGCTCTCCCTTGCGCCCGAAACGGCTACTGTACAGCGTCGCGACGGACTCTGGGCGGAAACGGACGTGCGCGGAATAAGCGTAGGGAGCCTGGTGCGCGTGAAGCCCGGCGAACGCATCGGCCTTGACGGCATCGTCGTTGAGGGCCGCTCGACAGTCAACCAGGCCCCGGTCACCGGAGAAAGCATGCCGGTGGAAAAAGCCGGGGGGGATACTGTTTTTGCCGGAACCGTCAACGAAGGCGGCTCCTTTATCTTCCGTGTAAGCTCCGGCGCGGACAACTCCACCCTTACCCGCATCATCCGGGCTGTAGAAGAGGCCCAGGCCGCGCGCGCCCCCATTCAGCGCTTCGTCGATCGTTTTGCGGCTCTTTATACTCCGGCTGTATTCCTCGCGGCAGCGCTGGTCGCCGTCATTCCTTCCCTGTATGAAGGAGCCGTCCGGACCGACCGGATCTACACAGCCCTGGTTGTTCTGGTCATAGGCTGCCCCTGCGCCCTGGTCATTTCCACTCCGATAAGCATAGCGGGAGGTCTGGCGGCTGCGGCCCGCCGCGGCATCCTGATCAAGGGCGGCGTGTTCCTTGAACATGGGCGGCAGCTCAAAGCTCTGGCCCTGGACAAAACCGGGACCCTCACCCTCGGCAAACCGAAGCAGACCGATTGGGCGGCCCTCGGCACGCTCGACGCGAACGCCGTCGTCGCTATGGCTGCGGGGCTCGCCGCCCGTTCGGACCACCCCGTATCCCGCGCCGTTGCAGATGCGGCGGCGGCAAAGGGCATCGCGCTGCCCGAAGTCACCGACTTCACCGCCATACCCGGCCGGGGCATAAGCGGCGTGATAGGCGGCAGGAAACTGTATCTCGGCAATCTGCGCCCGGCGGAAGACCCGATGCCGTGCCCGGCCGGGATTGAACGGCAACTGCGCGCTCTGGAGGAACAGGGCAAAAGCGTTGTACTCCTGCGTGACGACAGGGAAATCCTCGGGCTGTTCGCCGTGGCCGACACGTTGAAGGAGAGCAGCGTTGAGGCCGTCGCAGAACTGAAGCAACTCGGCGTCAAAACCGTCATGCTGACCGGCGACAACGAATATACGGCCCGGACCGTTGCGGCGCAGGCGCATGTTGATTCTTTCCGGGCGAACCTTCTGCCCGAAGACAAAGCGGCGGCGGTCGCCGGCCTCGCCTCGGACGGCAGGACCGGCATGGTCGGCGACGGCATCAACGATGCGCCCGCCCTGGCCAGGGCGGACATCGGCTTCGCCATGGCCGCCGCCGGGACGGACACCGCCGTCGAAACAGCGGATGTGGCCCTGATGGACGACGATCTCCGCAAGATCCCGCGCTTCATCCGCCTGTCAAAGGCCGTCCACGCCATACTCATGCAGAATATCGCCGCGGCCCTCGGCGTGAAAGCCGCCTTTTTCATCCTGGCCTTCACCGGTTTGACGAGCATGTGGGCGGCCGTGTTCGCGGATGTGGGAGTCTGTCTTCTGGTGGTTGCCAACGGATTGCGGACTGTGCGACAATAACCTGCCGCCGGAACTCTTCATGTGTAAAGAAATGTTCGCAGCAGGCGATAGTGTTCGCGGATGCGGGCATCTGTCTTTGCGTCGCTGCCTGCGGAGAGCGGAACGTGCGACATTAACTCCGGCAGGATCGGCGTATGCGTAAAGAAATGTTCGCCGTGCGCGGCATGACCTGCGCCGCTTGTTCAAGCCGCGTACATAAGGCCGTCTCCGCTCTGGACGGCGTGGACGATGTTGCCGTCAACCTCCTGACAAACGGCATGAGCATCGCCTTCGACGATGCCGTTCTGTCCACTGAACGCATAGTCGAGGCCGTGCGCAAAGCCGGGTACGACGCGTCACCTCGCAACGGGCCGCCCGCGGCGCGGCGCGGCGGCGCGGCCGATGCCGCCGCGCAGGAACTTGCCGCCGTTAAACGGCGCCTGCGCGTTTCCTTCCTGTTCACTCTCCCGCTTTTCTACATGACGATGGGGCACATGGCCGGTCTGCCCCTGCCGGATCTGCTCTCCGGTCCGGAAAACGCGCCGGCCTACGCCTTCACTCAGTTCCTGCTGACCGTACCCGTCATGGTCGTCAACGGCGACTATTACCGCAGGGGCTTCAAAGCCCTGTTCGCGGGCGCGCCCAACATGGATTCGCTCATTGCTGTCGGTTCCGGAGCCGCAGCCGTGTTCGGCGTCTATGCCGTGTACAAAATCGGTTTCGCGCTCGGCCGCGGCGACGTCACAACCGCAAATGCTCTTGCCGCGAACCTCTATTTTGATTCAGCGGCCGTGATTCTCACCCTCATCACTCTGGGCAAATTTTTCGAGGCCCGCGCCAAGGGCAGGACCACCGATGCCCTGACCGGGCTGATGAAACTCATGCCCGAAACGGCCGTCGTGCTCAGGAACGGCGTGGAAACGGCCGTTCCTGCCGAAGAGCTGCGTGTCGGCGATACGCTCGTCGTCAAGGCGGGGGAACGCGTCCCCGTGGACGGCGTGATATGCGAGGGCTGCGCGTTTGTGAATGAATCCGCCGTCACCGGCGAAAGCGTGCCGGCGGAAAAACAGGCCGGCGACCGGGTTATCGGGGCGACCCTCAACGAGTCCGGCTGGTTCCTGATGACGGCCGAGCGCGTGGGCGAGGACAGCACGCCGGCCCGAATCATAAAGCTGGTGGACGAAGCCGCGTCCTCAAAGGCTCCAGTAGCCCGGCTGGCGGACAGCATCAGCGGCGTCTTCGTCCCCGTCGTCATCCTTATTGCCGCGGCTGCGGCGATTTTTTGGCTTGTGCTCGGCCACAGCCCGGAGTTTGCCTTTTCCGCCGGCATTTCCGTGCTGGTCATCTCCTGCCCCTGCGCCCTGGGGCTGGCAACGCCCACCGCCGTCATGGTCGGCACGGGCCGGGGCGCAACGCAGGGCATACTCTTCAAGTCGGCCGAAGCCCTTGAACTTACCAGAGCCGTGGATACGGTAGTGCTGGACAAGACCGGCACGATTACGGAAGGCAAACCCGCAGTCACCGACATTGCCCCCACGGACGGAGGCAGCGAAGAGGATCTGCTGCGCGTTGCCGCCTCCCTGGAAAAGCTCTCTGAACATCCCTTGGGCAATGCCGTGGTGCGGGAAGCGGAGGCAAGGAAACTGCCCCTCGACAAAGTATCGGATTTTCTCCGCGCGCCGGGCCGGGGCATCAGCGGCACCATCGCCGGCAAACACTGCTTTGCAGGGAATGCCGCCCTGATCGCCGAACGCGGCATCATCCTCGCCGACGATTTGCGATCCCAAGGCGATGCCTTTGCCGGCGACGCCAAAACCGCCCTGTATTTCGTCCGCGAAAACAGCGTTCTCGGCATTATCGCCGTTGCCGACGTCATACGGCCGGACAGCCGCAGCGCCGTGGCCGAGCTGGAATCTCTGGGGCTGGACGTGATTATGCTCACCGGAGACAACGCAAAGACCGCCGCCGCCGTGCAGCGGCAGGCCGGCATCCGCCGGGTGCTGGCCGAGGTACTGCCCCAGGACAAGGAACAGGAAATACGTTTCTTGCAGGAGCAGGGTAAAAAAGTGGCCATGGTGGGCGACGGCATCAACGATGCCCCGGCCTTGGCGCGGGCGGACGTGGGCATTGCCGTCGGCGCCGGCGCAGATATCGCCGTGGATGCGGCGGATGTCGTACTCATGAAAAACCGGCTCACAGATGTTGTTGCCGCCGTCCGCCTGAGCAGGGCCGTTATGCGCACCATCCGGCAAAACCTGTTCTGGGCTTTTTTTTACAACAGCATCGGCATCCCCGTGGCCGCCGGGGCGCTTTACGGGGTCTGCGGCCTGACCATGAATCCCATGCTCGCAGCCGCGGCCATGAGCCTCAGTTCATTGAGCGTGGTGTCCAATGCGTTGCGGCTGCGCATATTTAAGCCGATGCCCGCGCGCGCCGCCCAGGACGATGCAGAGAACGGCATGCCCGACTCGACGGACGGAAAGCGGACGGACGGCCCCCGCCTTAAAACCTGGTCTTTCCGGAAAAGTCTTCCCGGCTTCGCCGTAAATCAGCAGGGATTATCACCTGAGGCGGAAACTTCAACTGTAAAGGGATTTCTGATGAACAAAAACATCGGGATAAAAGGTATGAACTGCGGCCATTGCGCATCTTCCGTCGAAAAAACCCTGCGCGCCGTGCCGGGCGTGACGAAGGTCCACGTTGACCTGTCATCGGGAACGGCCGGCGTGAGCGTAGGCGGCGATGTGACGGACGAGGCTCTGACGGCCGCCGTGACCGCGGCGGGCTTTGAAGTCACAGGCATAGCGCCGGCCTGACGGGCGCTCATACCAATTTACTTTCAGCAGAAAGCAAATTGGTATGGCGGAAGCGAAGCCGCCGCCCACAAGTTTTTGAAAAAACAGGCTTTACCTGTTTTTTCAAAAACTTTGGCGTCTTGCATTCAAATTCGTTTGAATGCAACTTGGTATCAGACGCGGGCCGAGAAGGCAGCATGGGCCTGAAGGCTTGGGTCTTGCGCTTGGGCGGGGGGGCGGGCTGACCGGCCTGAAGGCCTGGGTCTCAAGCCGTAAAAGGAGCTCCGATGAAAATCACGGTGGCGGGCGGGGGCAGTTGGGGCACGGCTCTGGCCGGACTGACGGCCGCCAAAGGCGTTTCGACAACGCTGCTTGTGCGCGATCCGGCCCTTGCGCGCGCCGTCAACGAGCGGCACGAAAACCCGCGTTACTTCCCCGGCCTTGCCTTGGACAGGCGGCTCCGCGCTTCCGATTCCCCTGCAGAAGCCCTGGCCGGCGCCGACATTGTCGTCACGGCCGTACCCTGCGGGACCATGCGTTCGTTTCTGGAAAGCATCGCTCCCTTTGTTCCGGAGAACGCCGCGCCGGTTTGCGTGAGCAAGGGCATTGAAAGCGCCACCCTGAAACGTATGTCTGAAGTGACGGCGGAAGCGCTGCCCGCGCAGGCCGGGCGCTACGCCGTCCTCTCCGGACCCTCGTTCGCCGCCGAGGTCATGCGCCGAAAACCCACCGCCGTGGTCGTCGGCAGCGCCGATGCCGCCGTGCGGGAACACCTGCGTGAGGTCTTTTCCTGCGGGTTTTTCCGGGTCTATTCGAGTTCGGATGTGACCGGCGTGGAACTGGGCGGGGCGATCAAGAACGTCATGGCCATAGCCGCGGGGATTTGCGACGGCCTGGGTTTCGGGCACAATGCGCGGGCCGCGCTTATCGCGCGCGGGCTGGCGGAGATGATCCGCCTGGGCGAGTCCCTGGGCGCTCGGGCCGCCACCTTCATGGGCCTGTCCGGCCTAGGTGACCTGGTGCTGACCTGCACCGGGGACCTTTCCCGCAACCGCCGGGTCGGCTTGAAACTCGCGGCAGGCGAAAGTGCGGCGGAAGCGGGCAGGACCATGACGGCGGAAGGCATAAAAACAACTGAAGCGCTATTGCGGCTGGCCGCGCTCCACGCAGTGGACACGCCCGTTGCCGGAGCGGTCGGCCGTATCCTGAACGGAGAACTCGCGCCGGCATCGGCGCGGAAATTGATGAACAGAGCCCTGCGCGAGGAATAGTGCCGCTGTTCGAACGGACATGTCCTTATTCAGTTTTGCTCAATCCTGTGCCGTGCCAGCGGGATACCGGACATTGAGCTCAACTCCGGCGTCCTTTTGCAGCCGGCGCGGACCCGGCCGGCGCCTTCGCGGCTGACGCCCTGCTGGATATCCCGGCCTTTGTTTTCGCGAGGGGTGCTTTGCGTGGTATCCCGGCCTTCGCCGGCGACTTGGCCGGCGCTTCCATAGCCTTGCGCAGAACTTTTTCGCGGATGCTTTCAAAACGCAGAATGGTTTTCAGGCTCGCAACGGCAAAGACCAGCCCCGTCACCAGAAGGGTGAGAGCTTTTTGGACCTGCCAGCGGTCCGCGGCAATGACTCCGACGAGATTGCCCAGGCCCAGCCTGTCCCCGTACAGGAGAAACAGGGGCAGGACGGCAAATATCACGATGAGGCCAGCCGCTTCCAGCCACAGGAAGGTTTCGGCCATGGAGAGCATGAAAAGCGTTGCATCGCGCACAATGCGCAGCAGGCGCAGCCGGCCTTCCAATTTTTTCAGCCGTTCCTCCTCCCGCTCCAGCAACGCCTGCGCCCGCCTGAAGTTCTCCGGCCCGTGAAAATTAGCCGTCATGGCCCAGTTCAGGTTCGCGATACCCGCATTATAGCTTTTGTTGAATTCCGTCAGGGTGCGGGGAAACGGAAACCACGCCGACTCGTCGCGTATGACCTTGAAGCGTTCGCCGAAAGACTTGAAGCGGCTCTTATACAAACGCGACTCCTGAAGAACGTAGGCCTGCACGTCTTTTTCGATCTGCGCCCGCCCGTTGGACAGCAATTGAAAGGCCACGAAATTTTTTACGGCGGCCAGTTTCAACATCTTGTCGATGCGCTCCGTCGTCTGGACGGCAAAGTCGTTGTCCGGCAGAAACCATGCCCCAAGTTCGTCGCGCATGCGGACAAGGTGGGCCTCTTCCTCAACCGCTCCGGCCGACATGTTTTCCCAAAGCGTGAAAAGACAGGCCATAACCTGTATGTAACCGCGCTCCAGTTCGGGGTCAAAAAGGGCCTTGTTGAAAAAATGTCCGTTGAGCGTGATCAGCGCGGTCAGCAGGGGGAGCGCCCGGGCGGTGAAGCCGCTTTTGATCAGACAGACTATCCTGCGGTATTCGGCATCATGCAGGGCCTGACAGGTGCGGGCCGCCTGTTCGTACAGCAGCGCCGCCTCCATGTAACGGCTTTGGCACTCCAACGCCCTGCCCTGCAACAGCACATGCCACGCCTGGACGACAGGATGCGGGGCGGAAAATTCCGCATCTTTCCACAATTTATTCGCCTGGTCCAGATTCCCCGCTTCGGCCTCTTTGAAGCCGCGCAGACTGAGTTCCCTGTAGTCCCGGGAATTTTTCAAGGTCAGGGACTGCATTTCATCGGCGACTTCCTCCGGTTCTTTCACCGCGAAATCGGCAAGCAGGCCCCAGATGCGGTTGTTGTCCCGTGCGGCCAAACGGCCGGCGGCTTTTTGCAGATCCTTGCTCCGCGCCCTCCAGAAAAAATCAACTACGCGCAACTGCAGAACCCGGTTAATGTCGTAAAAAGCCTTCAGCATGTTGCCTGTTTCGCCGTCTTCGCGCAACATGGCAAGTATCCTGGCTTCCTTGCCCGCCTGGTCCGGCGCTCCGGCAAGTCCCTGCTCAATGCCGCGCGCTCCGGCGCGCATGCCGCTGAAATCCATGCGCGCAATCTGCGGCCACACCGCCGCCTGTTCCGGATCGATTTTTTTGGAAGGACAACGCGCCGCTTCATGACTGCGTTGTCCGCAATAGAAACATTGCGGCCATGAACCGAAAACGAGATCGACGGGAACTATCTGGGGCAGGACTGCCGTGCCGCTCGAACCTGTCTCCGGCAGGGTCAGGCTCGCCCAGTCGTCAGGGCTCCGGGTAGCGGGCGCGAAACGAACCTCATGCACAGTGAACCCGTCACCCGCCATGAGCGCGTTGCGCATGGACATGTGCGGATAATCGGGAACAAGATATTTCCACGGCACATCAATCTTGCCGGGCAGATCCTCATTCATGTTCAGGCCGTTGCGGTCCGCCACCACCGTCACGCAGGGCCAGTACTGCTCAGGGTTGCTCTCTTTCAGGCGCTGTACCAGACGCAGGAAGTCCCGGCACCAATTCTTGACCTGACGCAATCCCTCCAGCGGAAACATGAGAAAATTGTCGTGCAGCAAAAAGCGGAACTTGTTGCGTTGCAGCACGGATTCCAAATGGGTGAAAAATTCCCGCCAACCAACCATGAACGCTTTGTCCAGAGGGTTGCCCACGGGGCGCAGCACGGCATACCAGGCAAGCGGGGAGCCGTAGGGCAGACGGGCGTCCGCCTCAACGGTAAGCCACATCCCGTCCGACGCATCCGCTTCCTGATCCTTGACGCTGAGGCCGGGAATCCTGCCGACGGTCTCCGCCTGCGATCTGTGCGCCTGAACACTGAATTCCGCAGGCTGCGGCAGGTTTTCCAGCATCAGGGATTCATCGAAAATCAGCGTGCGTTCATTGGCCCTGCCGCAAAGGAAACGGGCAGGGAAAATGCGAAGATACATGTGGAGCATGTTGAAGCGCGCCCATACCGCCAAACGGGCGCCCGCAAGAAAAACATCCTGGGAAAAAAAGAAACGCAACGCCTGGTTGTCGTCTTCGGCGACGAGCAACCCGCCGTAGTCTTCCAGGGTCTGAAGCACGGTCTGGTTCAAGCGGCCCGCCCAAAGCATGCGCAGCGCCCAGCCGTCTGCCTGGACAAGTACGTCTCCGACATCTTTCAGTTGCGGCCGCAACGGCTCAAGTGTGGGCAAAGTTTCCCCCTACGGCCCCGCTGCGCGGAACCTTCAGACATTAAAGGTGCCGATGCTTTCCATTCTATCAATACTCACCCCCCGCGTAAAGCTTTCCCCATTCCCGTCTGCGCCCGTATAAAGCGGCGATTCTCCCCAACAGGAGCGCAGTGTCCGCACATTCGGAAAAATTTTCCTCCCGGCTGCAAAAAGGCGGAGATGCTCTTCATCGCAATTATATCATTATGTATTTATTAATTTTTTATATTTTGGCACTTATATTGCTTTTTGTTAGCCAGACAACTCAAGGAGGATACCATCATGTCTTTGGTCATCAATCATAACCTCATGGCTATGAATGCCGCCAGAAACCTCGGTCAGTCATACGGAAATCTCGCTGCTTCGGTACGGCGCCTGTCATCCGGGCTGCGCGTGTCGACGGCGGCCGACGATGCGGCCGGCTTGGCCATCCGCGAACTTATGCGCGCGGAGATAGCGGGCATCAACCAGGGAGTGCGCAACGCCAACGATGCCATTTCCCTGATTCAAACCGCTGACGGAGCGCTCGGAGTCATCGACGAAAAGCTGATACGCATGAAGGAACTGGCTGAACAGGCCGCGACGGGCACCTACAATTCGGATCAGCGTCTGATGATTGAATCCGAATACCAAGCCATGGCCTCGGAAATCACCCGTATCGCCAACGCCACGGACTTCAACGGCGTACATCTGCTCAACGGCAATCTGTCCGGAGAAGGAAACCACAACGGCGCAGGCATGGTTTCCACGGGTGAATTGAAAATCCACTTCGGCACCGGCAACGAATCCTCCGAGGATTACTACTACATCCACATCGGCAGCGCCACGGCTTCTTCGCTCGGCATCGGCAACAGTTCCGATATGGATGCCGGACACGACATTTCCACGCAGCAGAACGCGCAGATGGCGCTGGAGGCCATCAACCAGGCCATTATCTCCAAGGACAAGATCCGCGCCCATCTCGGCGCCATGCAGAACCGCTTGGAGAATACCATCAGCAATCTTCAGATTCAGGCGGAAAATCTGCAGGCGGCCGAGTCGCGCATTTCCGATGTGGACGTGGCCCTGGAAATGACGGAATTCGTGCGCAATCAGATTCTGACGCAGGCCGCTACAGCCATGCTCTCGCAGGCCAACTCCCTCCCGCAGATGGCCCTATCTCTTATCCAGGGCTAGGCGGCGGAGAGATGAAGTTTACCGGCAGAGGGTGACCAAAGACGCGGGGCGGGTGATTCATCCCTCGCCCGACGGGAAAAGGCAGGCTGAGAGACGCGGGCGGGAAAAGCAGGAAAAACGCACCACGCGCCGGCTCGGGGAAACCCGAGGCGTATTGCGCCCTGCAATGGGAACGTCAAATTTTTTCCGCAAGATACTGCAAGGCAAACGCCGCGGCGGTCTGCTCCGCCTTTTTGACGCCCGCGCCCGCGGCAGTAAAACCGGTACCGTCGGGCAACGTCAGGCGGACGGTAAACACTTTTTGGTGTTCCGGTCCTGCGCTGTCCATCAGCGCATACACGGGACGCTCCCGAAAAATTTTCTGTGTTGCCTCCTGCAGGCGGCTTTTGCAGTCTCTCACTCCTTTGCGTACCGCTCCAGCTTCCCCTCGCCCGGCAAAAAGCGCCTGCACGGCCTGCCGCGCCGCCGTATAGCCGCCGTCCAGAAAAATTGCCCCCAGGAGAGCTTCAAGGGCATCGCTTAACAACGAATCCCTGTCCCTGCCGCCTTGAGCTTCTTCGCCCCTGCCCAGCAGCAGATGCCTGTCGAGACCGACATGTCGCGCCGCGGCAGCCAGACTTTCCTGGTTCACCAGGCGGGAGCGGGCGGCCGTCAGTTCTCCTTCCCTGGCGTCCGGCCTGCCGTTGAACAAGTCTTCGGATATGCACAGCTCAAGTACCGCGTCGCCAAGAAACTCAAGGCGTTCGTTGTGTTCTTCCCCTTCCTGCCTTTCGTTGGCGAACGAGCTGTGAGTCAAGGCGGTGCGCAAAAGCTTGACTTGGGTGAAATGATAAGGAATAGCTAGCTGAAGTTGTTCGTACATGTATGTGTTGTCTTTGTTTGTTTCAATCCGTTTTACCTGAATTGGGCCTGCCGTGCATGCGCATGACGACGTTTCCGCCCTGTTCGCGCCGGCTTCGGTCTGCGTGGCGGGCGCATCGCGCGACCCGGCCGGCGTATGGGAGGCCGTTGTCGGTAACCTGGTCCGCGCGGGCTACACCGGGAAAATATTTCCCGTCCTTGACGCAGGCGGGGAGGATTCACCCCCTGCGGTCTATGTCTCCGCGCAACAGGCCAAGGCCGGAAGCGATTCCGGAGACAGCGCAGGGGCAGCGGAACCGGCGGAATCTTCCGTACTGCACCGGGCAAAGGACGAAAGCTGTTTCGGAAACGGGGGAGAGACGCTGCCGTCGGTCGGTCCTTCCGGGTTGCGCGGGACAAAACCTGCTGGTCCGCTGTCCGAATCCGGTACGTTACATGGTCTTCCCGTCTACCGCAAGCCGTCGGACATAGGCGCCGGGTTTCCGCCGGACCTTGCGGTGCTGTGCCTTCCGGGCTACCGGACGCCGGACGCGTTGCGCGCCTTCGCCGCGCTCGGGACGCGGGCGGCACTGGTACTCGGCCCCGGCGGCAGTGAACCGCAAGGCGCGGGACGAGCCGCGGCGGAACCTGTGCGCCGTATAGCCCGGCATTGCGGAATGACCATGCTCGGCCCCGACAGTCTGGGCATCTGCATACCGAAGACCGGCCTGCTCGCCTTTCCCGCCCGGGTTGCCGTGCGGTCGGGCGGGATCGGTTTTTTTGCCCGTTCAGGCGTCTTGTGCGCCTCGCTGCTGGAACTTGCCGCAACGATGCGCATCGGCTTTTCGTCGTTCGTCAGTCTGGGCGTTTGGGCCACGGCGAGTGAGGCGGACATGCTGGACCATTTCGCCGCGGACCCGCAGACGAGAGTGATTGCGGGCTGCCTTGAGTACATTGAAGACGGCCCGCGTTTCCTGCGCAGCGCCCGGAACGCCGCCGAAAAAAAACCTGTCATTCTCCTCAGGATCGGGAGCTCGGCGGCCGGAGCGCGGACCGTGTCGGCCTGCACCGGCGCCGTGACGGCCTCCGCGAGGGCCTGCGCTGCAGCCTTCAAAAAGGCCGGCATCATTGAAGTCTGTGAATTCGGCGAGCTTTTCGCGCTGGCCGCCGCCTTTGACGCTTGCGCCCTGCCTTCCGGTCCGGCAACAGCCGTCATTGCCGACGACTGGAGTTTGGGAGCCGCCGCTGCCGACCGCTGTGAAGAAAACGGCCTGGTTGTGCCGCCGCTGTCCGAATCGACCATAGGCGAACTGCAAAAGCTGCTTCCCTCGCGTTCTTTGTCGCTCAATCCCGTCAACGCGCCCGCCGCAGCTTCGCCGGAGCTTCTCGGCCGGCTCGCCGGCGCCGTGCTTCGGGACGCTGCCGCAGCCGCGTTGTTGCTGCTTATCTGTGTCGACGACCGGCGGAACGTGGAAACGCTGCCGGAGATTCTTGCAGGTCTGCCTAACTTTACCGACAAGACAGTCCTGGTCTGTCTAATGGGCGGGAAAAGCGCGGAGCGCGCGCGGGAACGCTTTGCCGGGCGCGGCATCCCCTGCCTGTCCTCCCCCGGACAAGCCGGCGCCTGTCTGGCCGCCCTCTACCGGCGCAAGTTCCTGCAGGAGCAGCCGCAACCCGTGGATATTGAATACCGGCATGACAAGGGACGCGCCCGCGCCGCCGTTGCGGAAGCCCGCGCTGCAGGGGCGACGGAACTCTCCCTGTACCACGCGCGGGAAATCATGCGCGCCTATGAAGTTCCCTGCCTGGAGTCCAGCCTTGCCCGCACCGGAGCGGAAGCCGTGCGGATCGCCGCGCAGATCGGCGGACCCGTTGCCCTGAAAATCGCTTCCCCGCATATAACGCATAAGGCCGATGTGCAGGGAACGGCATTGAATCTGTGCGGCCCGAAAGAAATTCGGGCCGCGTTTACATCGCTTACGTCCAGGGCGGCGCGGCTGCACATGGAAGCCTACATAGCGGGGTGCATAGTCCAGGCCATGTCTCCTGCAGATGCGCGGGCAACGGGTATATTCATGAAGCGGGACAGAGTCTTCGGCCCGATGCTGCTTTTCGGCCTTGACGGCTGCCGGCCCTGTGAATCCGGCAAGCTTTCCTGCCGTCTGCTCCCGCTTTCGCTTGATGATGCGCACGACATGGTCCGTGAGATACTGGCCTGCCCCGTGCAGGCCGGACAGGCCACGGAAAAGGAAATGATCAACTTTGCGGCACTGGAAGACATCCTGTTGATCCTTTCCCGCCTCGCCCTGGATTGTCCGGAGGTGGAAGAGATCGTGTGCAGACCTGTTACGGTGGATCATAAGGGCGCTGAGGTTGTGAACGTCAGGATATGGCTTGCCCGGATGCCTGCCGACGATAAAGAGCGAGCCGGGGCGTAGTACCATGTAATAGGGTATTTCGCCTTGCAAATGCAAAGAGGCTGAAAACACGCACAGGAGCAGATATGTCCGTAGGACTGTACATCGGAGGAACCCGCGCCTATGCGGGTAAAAACACGCTTACGGCAGGCATCGGGCTGCAGTTTCAGAAAGAAGGGCTGAACGTAGGCTACATGAAGCCGCTGGGCGTGATGCCCGTGGAAAAAGACGGGCGCACTGCGGATGAAGACGCTTCCTTTGTTCAGGATGTGCTCGGCCTGGAACAGCCTGCGCATCTGGTCACGCCGGTTCTGCTTACCCAGGATTTTAAAATGAGCGCGTTTGCCGGGTCGGCTCCGGACTGCCTGCCGCGGATAATCGAAGCTTACCGCAGCCTTGCGCAGGAACGCGACCTTATGCTGATCTGCGGGTCGGGGCACGCCCTCTCCGGCAAATACTGCGATCTCGACGGCATACGCCTGGTGCGGGAGATGGATCTCAAAGCCGTTATTATCGACCGCCTGCAGCATGAAATCAATTATGACGAGCTGCTGCATGTCAGGGAACTGATGGGAGAGCGCATGCTCGGCGCGGTGCTCAACGACGTGCCTGCAACGTTTATGAACGAGATCGACAACATCGTGCGACCCTGCCTGGAGCGCTTTGGAGTGCGCGTACTCGGCGTGCTGCCGCACGATTCCCTCATGTCCTCCATCCGCGCGTATGAACTGGCCGAAGGACTGGGCGGGCGTCTGGCGTCCGCCCAGCACAGGGCCGGACGCATGGTGGAAAATTTTCTCATCGGCACCATGCAGGTGGAAAATTTTATGGCCCATTTTATACGCAACCCCAACTCTGCAGTGATTGTAGGCGGCGACAGGGCCGATGTACAACTGGTCGCCATTGAAGGGGGATGCCCATGTCTTGTACTCACGGGCAATCTTTTCCCCAACGATCTTATCCTGTCCAGAGCGGATGCCGTGAATGTGCCCATTGTGCTGGTCCGGCAAGATACCTATACGACCGCGCGGAAGATGGAAAAACTGCTGACCCGGCACAAATTGCGCGACATCGGCAAAATACGCCGGGGGGCGAAAATTGTCGCCTCCGAACTGGACTTTGAGGCCCTGCGCACAGGTCTGGGATTGTAAGGGAAACTTCCGGCATGCCGCGTTGCGCACATGCGGCGCGGCATCCGCAGATATACGCATATCTTGATAATATATACAAACAGAACACATGAACGAATCATCCGGTACAACTATGCAGTATACATCGGAGCAGGAACAAAATTTTGATAAACTTCGTCTTGCTTTGCGGGGCGATGATGCCGCGACTGCCGGTGCGGCGATGAAAGCTCTGCTGCGCAGCGCAAGCGCGGACACGATAGCCCGGCTTCTTGCGGAAATAGAATCAATCGCCCGTTGGGAACTGCAATGCGGAGTCGATCCTCGCGTTGCCTATTCCGTCATACTTAACATCTGCAAACGCAGGGGTGATGCCGTATCTGTTTCGCGTTGTGCCCGCATGCTGAAGATCTACGAGCGCATGCGCCGGGACGGCGTTGACATCCGCAGTATGGAAGACTGCCGCATATACATGGAAAAAATTAGCTGGGATATCAAGCGATACACGGAACAATCAGCAAGAGAAGCCTTTGAGCAAAGTATAGGCTATTGGCGACAGAAGCGGCTTCTGGCAGCCGTGGATCCGTTGCTGAAGTTCTTCCCCGGCGCGCAATGGCTGAGCCTGGGGGACGGACGGCATGCCCTGGAAGCGCGATATATCAACTCAAGAGGCTCTCACGGCACACCCGCCGACGTTACCGATGTCGTACTGCGCAAAGATGTGGAAGCAGGACTTATCGACGGTTACCGTATCGAACGTTTTGAAAAATTATCAGCGCAGGACGGGAGCTATGATTTTGTCCTTGCCAAAGACGCCCTGCACCACTGCTCTCGCCCATGGCTCGGCCTGCATGAAATGCTCCGCGTTGCACGGGAAGGCATCTGCTTCATTGAACCCTGCGACCATTCCTTTAATCATTCCGTCTTTTCTTTTCCGGCGGATATGCCGGCAGATTCGACGCAAGGCGCTTGGCACGGCTTTGAAGAGGGTGTAGGCAATTACATTTACTCATTCAAAGATCGGGAGACGGCAAAGTTCTGTATGGGCATGGGTCTGCCCTTTCTGGCCTGCAAAGGCTATACGGATTATTACGAACCCGCGCTTGACGCACGTGAAGCGACCGAGGGCAGTGAAGCTCTTGAAACAATCCGTTCAATTCTTGAATATGCCGACCGAAAATGCGCGGTTCAGGAAGCCGACTACGCGCTGATTGCCTTCATTATTCTTAAACACCCGCCTTTGACGGGCCTGCGGGCGCTTTTTTCCGACAACGGCTTCCGAAGCGTCGATTTGCCGCGCAATACCGCCCTGGAAAACGCTTTCTTAACCAACGAGGCATTCGTCGACATGACGTGATACAGGTGCCGTAATGTCGGCGTGGTCGGCGCATGCAACAATGCAAATGTTGTTATTGATCCCCCGATTAAACCTTGCCGCAGTCGGCTTAAATGGCGTACTCCGCAGAAAAGGTATGTCCCCCCTGTTTGGCAATGTTTATTCGGTGGAGCAATAATGCGGTATCCAGCATGCAAGCGCGGCGATTGTGATTCGGGTTCGGCGCGGCGCTGCCCGACAAGCATTAAAAAACGCGGGCTCTTTTGCTTTTGCTTTCAGTGAAGAAACGATGTATAGGTGACGGCATCACTGCCGTCAGGAAGCCCGGAAGGAAGCCCGGATGCCGGACGGCGTCACAGGACAATCCGCCGCCCGCGCGATGTGAGGTTCGCATGATGACGAATAAATTCAAGGTGCTGTTGTGTATCGTTACGCTGTGCATGATGCCGGGATTTGCCGGGGCCGGGACCGTACGCATCGGCCTGATGTGCCCCCTGACCGGCAGTTGGGCGAGCGAAGGACAGGACATGCGCCGCATTGTTTCTCTTCTGGCCGCCGAAGTGAACAAGTCCGGCGGCATCAACGGGTCCGCCGTTGATCTGGTGGTAGAGGACGACGGCGGCGATCCCCGCACGGCAGCCCTGGCCGCGCAGAAACTGGCCGCCGCGGGCGTGGTGGCCGTCATCGGCACCTACGGTTCCGCCGTGACCGAGGCTTCCCAGGACATCCTGAACGAAGCCGAAATTCTCCAGATCGCCACCGGCTCCACCAGTGTGCGTCTTACGGAAAAGAACCTGCCGTATTTCTTCCGCACCTGCCCGCGCGACGACGCGCAGGGCAGGGTGGCTGCCCGCTATATTACAGAAGCAGGCTACCGGAATATAGCGGTGCTGCACGACAATTCCTCCTACGCGCGGGGTTTGGCCGAGGAAACCGGGAGGTTGCTGAACAAGGCCGGACGCAACATCGTCTTCTTCGATGCCCTGACCCCCAAGGAACGCGACTATTCCGCCATTTTGGCCAGATTGCGCGCCACGTCGCCGGACCTTGTCTTTTTTACGGGCTATTACCCGGAAGCGGCGCTGCTGCTCCGCCAGAAACGGGAAATGGGCTGGAACGTGCCCATGATGGGCGGCGATGCCGTCAACAATCCCGACTTGGTGAAAATCGCGGGAACGGCCGCCGCGACAGGTTTCCGCTTCATCAGTCCTCCCGTGCCGGCCGATCTTGCCGGCGAGCGGGGCAAGGCCTTTCTGGCCGCGTACCGGGCCGAGTACAGGAAGGAACCGCAATCCGTGTGGGCGGTTCTGGCCGGAGACGCCTTCAATGTCCTTGTCGAAGCCCTGCGCCGCGTTCGCCCTTCCGCCGCCTCGACGGCCGCGTACTTGAAAAACGAACTCGGAGGCTTCCCCGGCATCACCGGCGTTTTTTCTTTTGATGTCAAGGGTGACCGCGCCGGCGATTTGTACCTGCTTTACGAAGTCAACGCGGAAGGCGTTTTCAAAGCCGGGCCGTAAACAGACCCGTATGGATCAGCTTTTCCTGCAACTCGTCAACGGCTTGGCCGTCGGCGGCATCTATGCCTTGGTGGCCCTAGGCTACACCATGGTTTACGGTGTGCTCAAGCTTATCAACTTCGCCCACGGCGACCTGTTTACCATCGGGGCCTATCTGGGGCTGACCCTGTTCGTCGGCATGGGCCTCGCCGGCACGCTGCCTGTCTTCCCTGCCGTCCTGCTGACTGCGGTCATGGTCATGGGGCTGACGGCCCTGTTGGGCGGCGTGCTGGAACGTGCAGCCTACCGCCCCCTGCGCAAGGCGGGGCGGCTCTCCGCCGTGGTGTCCGCCCTGGGAGCATCCATCTTCTTTCAGAACGCGGTCATGCTTGTCTGGGGAGCCAATTACGAAGTGTATCCCGAGATCATGCGGCCCTCGACCGTTATTTTTCTGTTCGACACCGGCGTTCCGCTCATCAGGATGCTCATAATCGGCGTTTCTCTCCTGCTCATGCTGGCCCTGTACGGCTTCACCCACCACACCCGCACGGGTACGGCCGTGCGCGCGGCCGCCATTGACCAGGGCGCGGCCGCGCTCATGGGCATCAACGTAAACCGTATCATTACCCTGGTGTTCCTCATCGGGCCGGGCCTCGGCGGCGTGGCCGGGATCATGGTGGGGCTGTCTTACGGCCAGATTGATTTCAGCATGGGGTTCTCTTACGGACTCAAGGCGTTTACCGCCGCCGTGCTGGGCGGCATCGGCAATATTCCCGGCGCCATGCTCGGCGGAATGCTGCTGGGGCTGATCGAGACGCTGGGATCGGCCTATCTGACCATCGCATGGAAAGACGCCATTTCGTTTCTGGTGCTCATTCTCATTTTGATTATCCGTCCCACGGGCATTCTCGGGGAACGAACGGCGGAAAAGCTGTGACGAACGCGCCGTGCCCCGAAAACACGCCGGGGGCCGAGTCTCCCGCAGCACCTTTCGGGCCGCGCGGGACAAAGCCCGGAGCCGCCCTTTCGCGCGCGAAAATCCCCGCGCTTGTAGCCTCGGCGGCACTCGCGGCCTTGTTGCCCCTGGCGTTGAACCCGTACTGGACGGCGGTATTCGTCAGCATAGGACTGGGTGCCCTGCTTTCCCTGTCGCTCAACGTCATTCTCGGCCGGGCCGGTATCTTCAACATGGGACACGCCGCGTTTTACGCCGTGGGCGCCTATGTCACGGCCATACTCAACACCCGTTTCCAGATTCCCGTCCTCTGGCTTCTGCCTGTCGCCGGGGCGGCCTCCGGGTTGTGCGCCCTGCTTGCGGCCCGGCCCATCATTCACCTGCGCGGGGACTATCTGCTCATCGTCACCGTTGGCATAGTGGAAATCGTGCGCATCGCCCTGATCAACGATGTGGGCGGGCTGACCGGCGGGGCCAACGGCATTTTCGGCATTGCCAGGCCTGAAATTTTCGGTATCCGCATCCGCCGCGACATCCAGTTTTATTATCTGATCTGGGGAGCCGTTGCTCTGACCGTCGCGCTCTTTTCCCGTCTGGACCGTTCACGCGTGGGCCGCGCCCTGTCCTGTATCAAAGAGGACGATACTGCCGCCGAGGGTTGCGGCATAGACGTCGCCGGGTACAAGCTGCTGGCTTTCGGGCTGGGCGCGTTCTGGGCAGGCATGACCGGCGCCCTGTTCGCGGCCAAAATGACGATTATTTCGCCGGGATCGTTCACGTTTTGGGATTCCGTCCTGCTTTTTGCCGCCGTAACCCTGGGAGGCGGCAGTCAGGCGGGGGCTGTTCTGGGCGCTTTTCTGGTCTTCGGGTTGCCGGAAATCTTCCGTGATTTCGCGAGTGCCCGCATGCTGGTGTTCGGCCTGGCCCTGATGGCGATGATGGTTGTCCGGCCTCAGGGCCTTCTGCCGCCGGCTCCGCGCCGGTACGGCACACGCTTTCTCACGCGCGGGGAGAGCCCCGCAGCAGGGGAAGGGACATGAACCCCATGCTGCGCCTGACCAATGTCACCAAGCGCTTCGGCGGCCTTATTGCCGTAAACGACGTGTCCTTCAGCGCTGATGAAGGCTGCATCACGGGGATTATCGGCCCTAACGGCGCGGGCAAGACCACGCTGTTCAACCTGCTTACCGGCAACTATGCTCCGGACGACGGGGACATCCTGTTCCGCGATGTTTCCCTGGTAGGCCGCAAACCGCATGAAATCGTCGCTCTGGGCGTAGCCCGCACCTTCCAGTCCATCCGCCTGTTCTCTTCCCTGTCCGTGCTGGAAAACGCGCTGGCCGGACGGCACTGCCGCATGCACGCCGGCCTGCTCGCCTCCATGTTCGGTTCTGCCGCTCAACGCCGGGAGGAACGCGCCGCCGTGGAACGCGCTGTGCGCGAGTTGGAATTCACGGGCCTAGCCGAATTTCTGAACGACAAGGCCGGAAGTTTGTCTTACGGCAACAGGCGGTTGCTGGAAATCGCCCGCGCCCTGGCCTCGGACCCTATTCTCATCGCTTTGGACGAACCCGCGGGCAGCATGAACCAGCCGGAAACCGAGGTGCTTGTCCGCCTGATCCGCGCCGTCCGCGACCGGGGCATCTCCGTTATGCTCATTGAGCACGATATGGGACTGGTCATGCAGGTATGTGAAAAACTCATTGTGCTGGAATACGGCATCAAGATCGCCGAAGGGTCCCCGACTGAGATCCGCGACAATCCGCGCGTGATTGAAGCCTATCTGGGGCAGGACTGATTCCGGCGGCAGGCGCGGAGACGGCATGTTTTTGGAAGTGGACGCCTTGCGCGCAGGCTACGGCGCGGTGCAGATCCTGCACGGGATCAGCCTGCGCGTCGAAGAAGGCGAAATAGTCACCATCCTGGGCGCCAACGGGGCCGGCAAGACCACGACGCTGCTGTCCGTCAGCGGTCTTGCGGACATCACCGGCGGCGCTGTCCGGCTGCGCGGCAGGGACATACATACCCTGCCCGCCGACGCAATCGTCGCTTTGGGTCTGACCCAGGCACCGGAAGGCCGCCGCATTTTCGGTCCTCTTTCGGTTATGGAAAACCTGCGCCTGGGTGCCTTTACCGTAAAAGACAGAAAGGCCGTTGCCCGCACACTGGAAGAGATCTTCGAACTTTTTCCCCGCCTGCGCGAGCGCCGTTCCCAATCGGCCGGTACACTTTCCGGAGGAGAACAGCAAATGCTGGCCATTGCCCGCGCGCTCATGGCCCGGCCGCGCCTGCTGCTGCTCGATGAACCGTCCCTGGGCCTTGCCCCGTTGCTGGTCAAGGCCATTTTTGAGACGGTGCGCACAATCAATGAAAGCGGCGTTACCGTACTCATCGTGGAACAGAACGCCCGCGCCGCCCTGAAATTGGCCCGACGCGGCTACATCCTTGAAATGGGGCGCATCGCCATGGAAGGCGATGCGGCATCCCTGCTCGCCGACCCCGGTGTGCAACGGGCCTATCTCGGCGGTTGACGGCAAGTCGCGGGCGCAATGCGGATAACAAAAAAAGACGTATGTGGAGTTGCGGTGTCACAGCGCCCGCATCCACTCGTCCCGCAGAGAGATCGTTCCGTTCAGGGCCGCCGCGATGCGTTGCATGGCCGGCTCCCGATCTTCCGGCAGATGCGCCCGGATCGTCAGGTAATTGCTGGCGTGATTGGCCATGAGCCAGCCGTTGCTCAGATGCGTGTTCGCGAACATCAGGCCCAGTTCCCGCACGAAGTCGACGCCTTCAGGGAGTATCAGTTCGCCGCTCCGCAGTCGTTCGTAGATCGGGGCGTCTTCGGCCACCATCAACGACAGGGCGCCGACGTACTCGGGATCGACGGCGCTGAGTACGCGCCCTGTTTCCACAGCATGCGCGCAGCTTTTATCCTTACCCGCCAGCCCCAGAATCACGGTGACGGAAAGTGCGAAACCGGCTTGTTTCAGACGTCGAGCCTGCTCGACAAGTTTTTCAGGGGTCGCCCCCTTGCGGATGTCCTTAAGCACGTCCGGATGTCCGCTTTCAATGCCGTAATAGATCAGGGACAAGCCCATGTCGCGCAGGCGGACGAGATCTTCATCGCTTTTCAGGGCCACACCCTTGGCGTTGCCGTAGGTTGCAACGCGTTCCACCCAGGGCAGGCGCTCTCTGATGTTGGTCAGCAGCCATTCCCATTTGCGCATGGGCATGATCAGGGCGTCTCCGTCCATGACGAAAAGACGCTTTTGCCGTGTGCAGTGTTTCTCCGCAAAGGCCATGTCTTTTTCCCAGATGCTCATGTCCTTGATGGCGAAACGCTTGTACTTGAACGCATTGCAAAAGGTACACTTGTTGTGTGAGCACCCCAGGGTGGCTTGGAAAAGAATGCTGTACGCCTCACTAGGCGGGCGGAAACAAAAACCTTGGTGATCCAGACCTTCGCTTTCAAAAAACATGCTGTTATCTCCGGACGCAAAGTGGAGTTTATTTTGAAGAAGGTGACGACAGTTACGAATGATACATATATTACTGCCGTAGAAATTTGTGAACTTCTCCAAAATGTCGCTGTTGAATACGCTGGAAAACCCATCTATATTGTGCTTGATAATGCGCGGTACCAGAAGTGCAATATCGTTCAAGAATTGGCAAATCAACTCGGGGTACACCTTATATACATACAGCCCTATAGTCCAAATTTGAATCTCATTGAGCGTTTTTGGAAATATGTGAAAAGTGGGCTGCGTACAAAATATTATGACAAATTTGATGTATTTCAAGAGAGGATTGACTCAATCGTAAGCAGTGCCGACAAAAAAGATAAAGCCATCATAGACCGACTTATCGGGGAAAGAGTTCAGTTTTTTGATGACCCTCTTGTTGTCAATAACAGTTCTATTTCTAGCTTTATGACCACAAAATAGGTTGCGTGATCTCATGATAAATGTTTTCGTTGGTCAGTATAAAGCGCAGGGAGAAGCCTTTCACCCCAGGTCGGGCAAAACCGTGTATACAGGAAGCACGGTGCACAGCCATGGGGAAATGGGAAAAGTGCACCTGATGTATGAAGTGACCGAGCGCAACAGCAAAAATGGTCGTATGCTGCTTGCGCCGGAATATACGATTTTCAGCGTATGGACAAATCTTGAAGAGGTGAGTTGCGCCGATGTGCTGCGATTGTACCGGGATCGCGGGACTTGCGGGCAATATTTTGCGGAAATCAAGAGCGAACTTGATTTGGAGCGTCTGCCATCCGGCAAATTTTGCGTCAATGAATTGTTTTTCCAGCTGGGCATGTTTGTGAACAACATGCTGCGAGTCATGGGGCAAAGCCTGCTTTGTCCAGAGATCATGAAAATGAAGAAGGTCACGCGGCGCCGTCTGCGTACTGTGATGCAGAATCTGATGTATATGTGCGGTCGTGTCGTACGCCATGCGCATCATGTTATTTTGCGTATGAAAGGCGCCAACGGAACAGCCGGAGCGATGTGCCGTCTGTACCAACGACTTGCGACAACATAGCCGGCGTGGTTCAGGTTTATCTGAGGGAACAGCAGGAGACTTGCGCCCAAAATTTGCAATAACCGGTGAAAAAGTCATATTTTTGCCACAATGAGGTATAAAGAGCGATGGATTGACCATAAACTGGTAGTCCCCAGATGATTTTTAGTGCGTCAAAGTCCCTTACTTTCTCTCGCCAAGGGCGCTTTATACATGCTCCCGTCAATGGATTGCCATGTCCAGGCTATCCCCTTCATGTCATCATATTCAGCGAGCCCTCGTTTCCAAAGCGCCTGGAAGAATCCACTCTGTTCCCATTCCCGGAAATAGCGGTGAATTGAACTTGGGCTTCCGAAAACTTCTTTCGGGAGAGCCTTCCACTGTATACCGGTGCGCAAAACATACACGATCGCCGAAAAAACTATACGAGGGGCAATGGGTTTTCTCCCACCTCCAACTTTGCGTTTATATTCCTTTTCTCGTGACCTTTCCGGTTTCGGGGTCAGGGGTTCAACGATGGCCCAAAATTTGTCCGATACTTTCCAGGATTTCGTTTTCATTTGCTCCCGCTCTTTTGGAGAAAAGCATAGACGAAAGTCTAGAAAATGTCTAGTTATTTATGGATAAGCTCTAAATTCAATCGCAACGCCTGCCCCCATAATTGTGAACGAAATAAACTTATTAGCTGTTGCGTGGTAGTACGTCCTGGAGGCACAGACTGTTGCCATTTGGGACGAGGGAACAGTTTTGATATGTCGGCGGCAGCAGTACCCGCCGGCAACAGAAGGGCATATGTGGCCACAATGAGTGAAGGCACGCTTTCTACTGAGCTGGGATTGCGTACTTGTGCTTCACCAACACCCAGCAATGTTTTTTCATCCTGAAAGTTTACTTCAATTTCCCATCGCCACAGATAGGCTTGCAGCAAACGATCTACGGGTAAGGCAGGGTCAGTGCAAATCAAATATGCGGGCTTGCGGTAAAGGAGTTTAGCTCCCTTACGTGGGCGATAGGCCAGTGGTCGTATGACAATCACCTGAACGGTATGGTTGCCGGAGCCGAGCCAACGTACGGAAGAAAGGCGTTTGACTTCAAAGGTGTGCTGTTTTCCAGCGGCAAAGGCATCTACTTTTTCCCAAGGGATGGATTCGTCCTGGCGAATCTGTTCCGGTGTAGGCAATGCTTTGCCGTACCATTCAGGTCTGCCTCTGCGTGGGGTATTCTCTGTATCGGGAGGGCAAAACAACTTGGCGTCTTTGCGAATACGACCAATGAGAATTGTTTTTTCCGGTATATTCCGAAACATGGTTCTATTGGTAACGCCTCCATTCACTGCGCAAATAATGCTTCTACCGTTTGCATCGCTGTTCAGACTGGAACGCAGGTCGTGGAGTCTTCTCGCCCCTACTGCGCTGATTTTGGTTATATCCTGTTGTTTGCGATATTCTTCCCAGTCCTGCGCGGAAGCTGTTTTACGCGGTTTTATGGCGGTAGGTGCGTGGATAAACGCAATAGGAATTCCTCGGGCCTGACCAGGACAATTTGTGTCCGGCAACGCTGCGGATATTTGGAGAAAACGCTGTCCCCAGACGAAATTGGTTTGAAAGTGTGGCCCAAGCGGGTCACGCCGCCATGCGGCGCCATGCACTTTCAGGCCCCGTTTTCTGACAATTGTATCGTCCATCATGGTAACCAGCGGTTCATCGGTTGCCAAATGCTCAATAACGGCATGTTTGGCAGGAACAAACAAGGCATCATGCTCAAAACGTTCTTTCGCAAATAGGCGATATGCCGCCGACCAATCTCCAAACTGTTGTGCGCTGGTACAGAGCAGTCCGGTGACAGTACGTCTGCCAAGGCCCGCCAGGGCACTGGTTGCCAACATTCCGGCTCTCTGGAAAGTAAGGTCTTGCGAAAAAGCCGGACGAGTTTGAGCAAAAAGCTTCTCGAACTCCTGACTCATTCCTGCTGTTTTTTTTTGAGCATGGACGGTGGAACTATCAGTCGCCGCAACGCCAGGAGTCCCTTGTCTTCAATCATCCACTCGACGGTTTCTCCACGTTCAAATTCCATGGCCTGCGCAACAGCAGCGGGAAAATTGATATACCATTGCTCACTCTGTTTACGTTTGATCAACTGTACTTTTGTAGGATATCCCATATGTCCTCCTTGTATCTAGTTGTTTAACTAGAGCATAAACCAAAGAAAATGTCGAGAAAAAATCCTCGACATTACATTTTATCTAGTTAAAGGCCGAAATCGGTAAACCCCCGGCAGAGCCGGGGGTTTACCGATTTTAATTAACTCAATGAGTTATACGAAAAGAGCGATGAATCCGACTCTTCAATAAAAAAGTTTAAAATTTCACACTGTTATTATGTATTCATCTATATATATATGTCACCACTCTCAAATCTATAATCTTTTATCCTCGGGCTTTACGTTTGTCCACAGTTTTTTCAGCTCGCCCCGGCCGTTTCGATGAGAGAATACAGGCAGGCGCCTGCCCTTGCGCCGCCCGGCGATCCGGAGGAAAACCGCTTCTTCCGGCCGCGGGCTTCGCGTCAGCCGATCAAAAATTTGAGCAGAAGCGCGGCCGCCGCGCCTACGCAGGCGGAAGCAGGCAGGGTGAGCGCCCAGGCCGTGAGCAGGTTGCCCGCTATGCCCCAGCGCACGGCGGACAGGCGCATCGAAGACCCGACCCCGAAAATGCCCGCCGTAATGGTATGCGTCGTGCTGACCGGCGCACCGAGCAGCGAAGCCCCGCCGATCACCGCCGCGGCCGACAACTCCGCCGTGAAACCGTGCGCCGGCTCAAGCCTGAAAATTTTCTGCCCCATGGTCTTCACTATGCTCCACCCACCCACGGCCGTGCCCGCCGCCATGGCCAGGGAACAGGACAGCTTGACCCACAGCGGCACCCGGAAAACTTCCTCCTGCCCAAAAACAACCAGAGCCAGCGCGATAATTCCCATGGTCTTCTGCGCGTCGTTCAGACCGTGACTCAAAGCCATACAAGCGCAGGAAACAATCTGCGCCCTGCGGAAAAAACGCATGGCGCAGCTGCGCACGACACGGCTGAACAGCAGGTTGATCCCGCTCATCAGGAGAAAGCCCGCGGCAAACCCGGACAACGGCGAAAGGACAAGGGGCAGCAACACCTTTCCCGCAACTGAAGCGGTGTTGACGGCCTCAAAGCCGGACAGGGCGGTCGCCGCCCCTATCAGTCCCCCTATGAGGGCGTGCGACGACGACGAAGGAATGCCGAAACGCCAGGTCAGCGCGTTCCAGACAACGGCCCCGGTCAGCGCCCCCGGCACCAGGACGCGGCTGCTCCCTATGATGTCCGGGCGTATCACCCCGTTGCCCAGCGTATGCGCCACCTCCTCCCCCAGCAAAGCCCCGAGCAGGTTCAGCGACGCCGCCATGACAATCGCCGCGCGCGGCGACAAAACCCGCGTGGACACCACAGGGGCCACGGCATTGGCGCAGTCGTGCGCCCCGTTCGTAAAATCGAACAACAGGGCGACGGCGGTCACCGCGATAAGCAACAACGGGACGTCAAACATTTTTCAACACAGCTTCATCAATGGTCTCGGCCAGCTCAACAACCCTGTCGACAGCCGATTCCAGCCGGTCGTACACTTGTATCCACTTGAGAATCTCAAGCAGGCCGGCCGAGGTTGGGGACTTCAGGTCGTGCAGTTCGACCAGCCCCATGCTCAAAAGCATTTCGCTGTCGTTGCGCAGGGCGCGAAAGGCCCGCGTTTCATGGCTGTCGCGCTTCTCCGCCAGCCCCCTGAGCATGGAACCCGTCAGCAGTATCATGTCCTGCAACACGTGTGCGAGCCGGAGCATGGGAAAGCGCATTTGCGGGAATTCAAAAATATACAGCCTGTTTGCCGTGTTGAAGAGGTTGTCGATGGCCTCTTCCTGCGCCTTGGTGATGCGCAGGATGTCTTCCCGGTCTATGGGCGTGATGAAACTGAGCGACAGATGCCTGGCGATGCTGGCGTGTATTTTGTCGGCTTCCGCCTCCAGAATGGAGATTTCCCGGTGCCGCTGCTCCATCTCCGCGCTGTTTTCGAGGATGACGGTAAGGGCGGCGGACGATGCGCGGAGTTTATCGTTCTGCTCCAGCATCAGGGCAAAAAAAGGCGCGCTTTTCGGCAACAGGAAATTGAACATGGCCGGGGCTCCTGTCCGGACCGCAGCGGCCCGGTGCGGCGATCAGGGGAGTGACAGCCTGCGCTCGGCGAAGGCGCGCATTTTGTCGGCGGCGGAAAAAGACGGCTCAAGGGCCAGGGCTTTTTCCGCGCATTCCACGGCCTTGCGCCATTGCCCCGTGTCGAGATAAAGCCTGCCGAGATTGAAAAAAAGATTCTGGTCGCCGCTCGCCGCCCGCACGGCGCGTAAAAAAAACTGTTCCGACTCTTCGTAGCGCCGCATCCTGCGCATGGTCACGCCCAGGGTGTTCAGTACGCCGGCAGTCTCCGGCAACAGCGTTGCAGCTTTCTGCAGGTACGCGACAGCTTCGTCGTTCAGCGCGAAGTCCAGAAACATCATCCCTGTTTCCAGATACAATTCTCCGTCCTGCGGATACAGTTCCGCCAGAACGGCAATCTCGTTGCGCGCGTCGTTCTCCTTTCCGGCCTGCAAGGCGGCGCGGGCGCGGGCGAGGAACTCATCCCGCGTGGAGGAACTCTTTTCCTGTCCGCCGTTGCTGTCCCGCTGCCCGGCGGATTGCAGCAGGCGGCCCATAAGCGCCGAAAGATTCTGTTCCTCTCCGGGGACATACAGTATGCCTTCGGGGAATATATCCGTAAGCGCGGGGGTGGACTGCATGCGGTCGCAGGCGTTGACCAGCAGCATTTCAATTTTGCAGTAGGCTTCCCCGGTCATGGGAATGTGCGTAAGGGCGTCCGCCCCGTTGCGCACGGCGTGCGCGGCGGCGACAAAGTCGCCTTTCTTCAGGTCGGCCGCGGCCTTTTGCAGGGCTTCATCGATGAGGAGCAATTCCCCGGACATGCGCGTTCTGCTCCGTTTTGCTTTCTGCTGAAAGCAAATGGTATTAGGGAACCTCTAAAAACTAAATTTATGTCACATGCCGACCTGACAAATACTGAATTTACAACGCTCAATCCCGTCTGGAAAAGGGTTTTCAGAGGTTCCCATTAGAGAGGATGCCCGGCGCGCAGGCGTTCCCACAACCTCTGTACGCGCGCCGCATCGCCGCCGGCGCTCTCCGCTTTCCGCAGCAGGCGGCGGGCGTCTTCTTCGTCGCCGCAGGCCTGCGCGGCCCCTGCCGCATACACCTCTGCCTCCCAGCCCAGGCAGGCCGATTCCGCCGGCGCCCGTGACGCCACATCTTTACAACTGCCCGTCTTGTACAGAGCGGCCAGCATATAACGCGACCGAATCCGGTTGCAGGACGGATCCTTCTCCTTCCATTCCCGGCAGTACAGCAACAGCGACACGTAATCGGCGCTCTCGGCCAAATTGTCGCAAAGAAGCGCATAATATGCGGGACGGTACTCATTCTCCGCCACATAACGGGAAAGCAGCCGCGCCGCCGCTTCATGCTCGCCCAAACTCATGCGCGCATACGCCTCAAACAGTCCGGCTTTGGGGAAGATCCCGCCCAAGGCGGCAAGCTCCCCGGCCGACCGCTCCAGGACCAAAATTTTGTCCGAATGGTGGAGCAGATCCTCGCTTTGGTCCGAGTACACGATACGGAGCGGGATGTCTTCCTTTTCTTCGGCTGCCGGTCCTCCCAGGCTTTGCAGGATGTACACGGCGCGCAGGTAGCGTTCCGCCGCTTCCCCTTGCCGCGTCCGCCCGTCCCCTGCCGGCCGCGTGAAAAACCACACCGGCGCCGCTGCCGATAGAAGCAGAAGACTAAGAAAAAAGGCGAAGCGTTTTCTGTTCACACGAGCCCGTCCAGTTGCCGCCGGGCGGAGTAAACGCGGTACGTCGCCGCTCTCCGCAGGCAACCACAATCCGCCACGCAAAAAAGTAACCGGCCGGAACGGAGGGACTTGAGGAAATATTCCCTCACCGGAACTTTTGCGAAAATAACAAAATTTACGCCATGTTACGCCTATGCGTGGTGAATTATGGGCAAATCCCGCCTTGCATTCCGCCGGAGAACGGGCTATACTTGCCACAATCGGGCTCGTATTTCAATAGCTTTACGCTTGCCCGGGCTGACCCCGGCCGCGTGAGCGGACGCCCGCCGCGAAGGCGCCGGCGCAATTTATTTGCGCTGTCAAGCGCCGAAGCGGGCGTAGTATAAAGAGAACTTGACGGGTAATCGCAAAGTTGGAATGCTCTGAAGTTGAACCGCTCTGGAAGGCGGGTAAGCATGTTCAGGTTCGGATTTACGCTTGTTGCTTCCGTTGTGTGCGCGGCGCTGTTCCGCGCTCCGTCCGCATCCGCCGCCGGACTGTCAGACGACCATACCGTGTTGTATTACCTGATTGAAATGCAACGCCGGGTCACAAAGACCTGCGCAGGCAGGGCCGTACCCGAGGCCCCGAGCCTCATGCCGTCCGAAGCCCTGCGCGCCGAGGCCCGCAAAAACGCGGAAGGACTCACGCCCCCCGTGCGCGCGCAGGAGGCCGGCGTGCCCGCGATATACCTGACCGCCGAGGGCGGAACCCCCCGACAGGTGTTTAACTCCCTGGCAGCCCGCCGCTGTCCGGAGCTCATGGACGCCGGCTATCGCTATATCGGCGCGGCGGGCAAGGACGGACGGTGGACCGTGATCCTGTCGGGCGCGCCCGCTTTGCCCGAAGCGGCAGCCCCCGCAACGAGAACGTCCGCGCCTTTGCCGCGCGCGGCGCCCGCGCCCCCCGGCGGGACCGACCGGAACGCGGGCGAAAACGCCTACGGGCCGTCACACTTACGCATACGCCCGGAGGAACGGGAGCCGGCCGCTCCCGTTCCCGTCGGCCGCGTCCGTACAGACGCGGCGGGCAGACCCGTCGGCTCGGTACAATTTTACGCCGAGGACACGGCCCCTCCGCCGGATGCGCCGCCCCTTCCGCCGGATGCGCGGCAGACCGGCCGGCCGGCCGCAATGCCTGACGCCGTGGCCGATGATGTCCCCGCGGGCGCGGGTTTCGTTCCCCCCGCGACGCCGGGGCCTTTCGGCGTACGCCGTCCCCCGCAGGCCGAGCCTGCGGCCGGCGCCGCGCGGCCGGGAGTGACCCCGTTGCGCGACACCCGGCCGCAACCGGCCGAAGATCCTCTTGTGTATATCGCTCCCGGCCGCACCCCGACGGATACGGGCGGCCCGGCGGGCGCAACGGGACAGGAGGACGATATCCCCCTCTACGGAACAGGGCAGGAGACAGGCGACCTGCCCGACAGGGCAGGGCAAGGTTACGCCGCGCCGGCGGGCGCAACGGATGCGGCGGGCCGCTCCGGGGCGGAGGCAGGCAGACCCGGGGCCGCAAGACTGCTCAGTCTGGTCAACAGCGCGCGGGCTGCGGGCCGTCGTTGCGGAGCAGATCCCGCGCCGCCTGCGCCTCCGCTGGCGGAAAATCCCGCGCTCTCCGCCCTCGCGCAACGCCACGCGGCGGCAATGACGGACGGACGCTTTTTCTCCAGCACTACCCCGGCAGGAGTCACCCTGGGTCAGCGGCTGACCGACGCCGGCTACATCTGGTCTTTCGCGGCTGAAAACATCGCGCACCTGGACGGGACGGAGGAAGACGTCCTGCACAGTTGGCTCGCCGTTGAAAACCGCTGCCTCAACCTGATGGGCGCCGAATACATGGAAGCAGGCGCGGGATACGACCCGGCAGGGCGCAACTGGGTCTTGACGCTGACCGCGCCCATGCCCTGAGACCCCGAAGCGCCGCCGTAAACCTTGCCTTGTCGATTTTGAAAAGGCAACTCCCGACAAAAAGAGCCGGCCTGAGCTGACGCAAGGCCGTTTGAGGAGGAATCACCATGTTCGCAGTGCTTGTCGCGGCATCGGTACTGTGTGTGCTTGCCGTCCCGGCACTCCGGCCGCGGCGCGCCCGCGCAGCCGGCAACGGCGCGGAATCCGGAAACCATACCCCGGAGCAGTACAGGCAGATGCTGGAAAAAGCGCAGGCGGCGAACAGCGCCAAAAGCGAATTCATCACCAACATGAGCCACGAAATCCGCACCCCCCTGAACGCCATTATCGGCATGGCTTTTCTCCTCCAGAAAACCCGGTTGAGCGAAGCCCAGGAAGATTATGTATCCAAGATACACTCCGCCGGCGTGACCCTGCTCCGGGTGATGGACGATATTCTGGACGTTTCAAGGCTGGAAGCGGGAAATATGGTGATTGAAAACGCGCCCTTCAGCGTGCCCGGCATGTTTGAAAATCTGGCCGGTATTGTCGGAGAGGAAGCGGAGAACAAGAAACTGGACGCGGCTTTTTTCATCGACGAGCGGGTGCCGCCGCGTCTGGTCGGCGATGAAAAGCGGCTGGGGCAGATCCTGCTCAATCTCATAAGCAACGCCGTCAAATTTACGGAAACCGGCGGGTTCAGCGTGTCCTGCGCAACGGACGGGACGGACGGCGGCAAGACCGTACTGCATATCGAAATCAGCGACACAGGCATAGGCATTTCCGACAGGCAGCGGGAAATTATCTTCAACGCCTTTGCCCAGGGCGAGTCGTCCATTACCCGGCGTTACGGCGGGGCGGGCCTCGGGCTGGCGCTCGCCAAAAAATTGCTGGAGCTTGTCGGGGGCAGCCTGAATATGCAAAGCGAACCCGGGCGCGGGTCCACCTTTACGGTGCGCATTCCCCTGGCAACGGCGGAAGACGGCGGGCAGACGCCGGACGCGGAAGACGACGCTCTGCGGGGCTTACGCGCGATCGTCGTGGATCCGGCCGAAACGCAACGCGGCTATCTGAAACGCATGCTCACGAATTTCGGATGCGAGGTCGCGGATTTCGCCGACACCGGACGGGCTTTTGCGGCCGCGGCGGGCGCGGATCACGGTTCATCGCCCTTCCGGCTGCTGCTGCTTCCCCTGTCTCTGGCCGAGGAAGAACTCGGGCGCAACGTCAAGCACATAGGCGAAGACATGCACCTGAAAAACACCCCCGGCATCGTATGCATAGTGCCTTTCGGTCATACGGACGGCGTGACGGATACCCTGACCCGGCATATCAGGCAGTTGATTGCCGTGATGGTGCACAGACCGCTTATTTCCCAGAACCTCAAGGCCGCGCTGATCAAGGCCGTCGGCGGGCGCTCCGGGAGCATGCCGGCGGCCGGCGCGCAGGCCGGCGAAGCCGTCGCCGCCCCCTATTTCCCCAACAGACGGGTTCTCCTGGTGGAAGACAACCCGGTTAATCAGCAGATAGCCGTGGCCCTGCTGGAAGACGCCGGCATTACCGTGACCGTGGCCGACAACGGAAAACATGCGCTTGAACTGCTCAACGCCGCGCCCGACACGGATTTCGACATGATTTTCATGGATCTGCAGATGCCGGAAATGGACGGATTTACCACAACGGCGCGTCTGCGGGCCGACCCCCGTTTCGCCGGCGTTCCCATCGCGGCCATGACCGCGCACGCCAACGCCGAAGAACGCGAGCACTGTTTGAATGCGGGCATGGACGAACACATCTCCAAACCCATAGACGTGGCGGTGTTGTACAATACCCTGCGCAAGTTCATTAAAGCCGGGGAAAGTCCGGAGACGCCGGGAACGGCGTACGCCTGCCCGGGCGAGTTCGATATCGCCTTCGCGGGCCGCTTCGGCGAACTTCTGGACCTGCTGGGTGAAGACGATGCCGAGGCGCGCGTCCTGTTCGACGAACTGAGGCCCGGTCTGGAAACGATCAACTCGTCGGCTGCGCAAACCGCCGCCCTGGCCCTGACCGAGTTCGATTTCGCCAGAGCCTTGTCCGTGCTGGCGCCGATGGGCAACAGCCTGAAAAACCGGGGGAGCGACTGATGCCCGCCGGCATTCCGGCGACCGCCGGCCTGAAAGCGGGCAGCGCGCCGGCGGCGCAAAAAGAATCCGCCGGGCGGACGGTTCGGCCTTCCCGCCGGCGCGAAGGCAAGGTCTGCCACGTTTCCGAGGCTCTGGAAGCGCTTTTTGCCTGCCTCGGCAGACCGCGGCAGGGCAGGCTCAACATGCTGTGGCGGCAGTGGGACGAACTCCTGGGGGAAGACCTCGCGCTGCTCGGGCGCCCGCTAGGACAAAAAGACGGCGTGCTCTGCATCGGCGCGGACGATGCCGCGGCCCTGCAGGAACTTGCCCTGCGCGGCGATGAAATCCTGGAAAAAGTCAACGCTTTCATGCAGGAGGACTTTTTCCGCGAGGTCAGCGCGCGTCTGACCCAAGGACGCATCGACCTTTCCGGTCTCTGACGGCGCAGCGCGTTTCCCGCCGGTATCGTAATTGATCCCCCGATTAAAGCTTGCCGCGGTCAGCGTAAACAGCGCACTCCGCATAAAAGATATGTCCCCCCAGTTTGGCAATGTTTATTCGGCGGAGCAATAACGCTTTATTTTTATGCCTCCGGCGGCCGGGGCGCCGCACAAAGCCTGTGTCCGCGACCCCGGACCCCGCCGGGGTCAGCCTGCACAGGCGTAAGGCTGATGATTCCCCCCGGACGAGGACGTTTCAAATCATAAAGGACTTTCGGATGAAATGTGTGCCGGCGCGTGAGGCGGCAGGTCTCGTTATCGCCCACGATATTACGGAAATCGTTCCCGGCGGAATTCGGCGCACGGCCTTCAGACGCGGGCACACGGTTCGCCCGGAGGATGTGGAGCGTCTGCTGCGCCTGGGCAAAGAGAACCTGTACATTCAAGATGACGACGATGCGGACGACGGAGTACACGAGGACGATGCCGCCCGCCGGCTGGCCGCCGCCTTTGCCGGCCCCGGACTGGAATACGGCGAACCGGTGGAAGGGCGCATCAACTTCCGCGCCGCGCGCCGCGGTCTGTTCGTCGTCAACCGTGAACTTCTGGACCGCGTCAATGCCGTGCCCGACGTGGTCTCGGCCACGCGGCACTCCCTGCAGGCCGTGGGCAAGGGCGACCTCCTTGCCGGTACGCGGGTCGTTCCCCTCACTGTGCCGGAAGGCACGGTACAGGCGGCGGAAGCGTGTTGCCGGCAGGCTGCTTCACCTCTGCTCGCCGTCCTGCCCTTCAAAAAACACCGTGTCGCCGCTGTGGTCACCGGGCGGGAAGTGTACGAGGGGCGGGTCGCGGACGGTTTTATTCCCGTTTTGAAGAAGAAGTTCCGCGCATGGGGGTCGCAGGTCTTTCGGGAGCGGATCGTGCCGGACGAGAAAGAAGTCACGGCCGGGGCCGTGCGCGAAGCGCTGGAGCAGGGCGCGGACATGGTCTGCGTTACCGGGGGCATGAGCGTGGATCCGGATGACAGGACTCCGGCGGCCTTACGCGACGTCTGTAACGAGATCGTAGTCCGCGGGGTTCCGGTTTTTCCGGGGTCGATGTTCATGCTCGGCTACGCGGAGCGGGTTCCCGTACTCGGCCTGCCCGGGTGCGTAATGTACCGCAGGGGTTGCGTGTTCGACATAGTCGCGCCGCGGCTTCTGGCCGGTCTGCGCGTTACCGCCGGCGACGCGCGGGGCTTCGCGCACGGCGGGTTGTGCCTGGAATGCCCGGAGTGCGTCTATCCGGCCTGCGCCTTCGGCAAGTATTAGGGAAAGGCTGATTAGCGCATTTCAAATATGAAAGTACCCACAACTTTCAAACCATCCTTCGGCATTTTCGAGTGTAAAACGGTTTGAAACATGAACGAGACGCAACTTCTGGTTTCGGAACTGTACAGCAAAGGCTACAACTGCGCGCAGGTCGTCATGATCGGTGGTCTGCGCCGCATGGGCAGAGAAAACCCCGATCTTGTGCGGGCCATGGGCGGGCTGGTACACGGCGTCGGCGACAGCGGCGAGGTGTGCGGCGCGATCTCCGGCGCCGCCTGCCTGGTTTCCCTGCACATCGGCAAGGGTTTCGACGACGAGCGTCCGCATCCCGACGGCATGCTGATCATGGACGAGCTTATCGGCTGGTTCCGCGACGAGCTGTGCGGCGGCGGCGCAATTACCTGCAGCGCGCTGATTGACGATCCGGACCGGGTTATGCACGGGCGCTTCTGCGGCAGGCTGCTGGGCGCGTGTCTGGACAAGGCGACGAAGCTGCTCGCGCAGTACGGCATCGACCCTGCGGGCGGACTGCCTCTTCTTCCGACAGCAAAGCAGATTTAAGGGTTACGGTTTGAGACGCTCATCCTGCGTTTTTTCAATTTTCTGCAGTTTTTCCAGAGCGATCCTGGCCGGCTCGAAGCCCGGATCAAGTTCGAGCGCGATTTCCAGACAACTGCGGGCCTTATCGTGGGTGTAGCCCAAGGTGAAGACCCGCCCCATGTTGTAGGCCAGGACGGCGGAATCCCTGGGCAGGTTGGGGTTGAGGGAAAGGGCCTTCTGCATGTTCTTGATCGCGGCTTCGTAGTCCTTGCCCTCGGCGTAGGCCATGCCGATGTTGTAATACAGGCCCTCCGCGCCGGGGGCGATCTGCAGCGCCCTCTTGTATTCCGTGATTGCGTCCTGCCAGCGTCCCTGCTTGCGCAGGGAGATGCCGAGCTGGTTGAAGGTCGTGATGTCGTCTACCGAAAGATCTTTGCCTTTCAGTTCAAGGCACTTGCGCAAGTATTTTTCCGCCTGCACCGGGTCGCTGTCCTGCAGGGATACCGCGATTTTTTCCGTCATGGCGGCCACCTGGGCCATGGCGTCCTTGAACGCCCGCGACACGGCATTGTCAAAAACCTGCGTCGCCGCATCGGTATTGCCCAGGGCGATGTGCAATTGGCCGATTTCAACCTTCCGTTGCGCGTTCAGCGGGGAAAGGGCATCCAGACGCTTCAGGTAGTCAAGCTGCATTTCCTTCTGGTCGGTTTCCTTAGCCAGGTCGACCAGACGCTGCAAAGGCTCCAGATAGTCGCCTGAATACTTGCAGGCCCGCTCATAGGCCAGTTTCGCCGTGTTCTTGTCGCCGGATATGCGCAGCGCATCGCCCATGACGACATAGCCCGGAGCGCTGTCCGGTTTGACCTCCAGAACTTTCTTTGTAATTTTCATGGCTTCGCCGCCGACATTGTCGACGATAAACCGGCGCGCTTTGTCCAGCAACTGCCTGACCGCGCTCGGCGGGTGCAGGGTGACTGCCATTTTATCCAGTAAATCCGCTCCGCTTGCCGGCTTCACAACAAAATTATCGGCACCGCACTCATGCAGCAGCATGATTCTGTCCTTGTCCGCCGTTGTGGTCATGACGATAATGCGGATTTCCGGAAAGGTATCTCTGAATTGCCTGATCAAAAAAGAGGTATCGCCGATATTCGTCAGAACCCGCTCGATAAAAAGAACAGGCCGCTTGCGGGCGACAAAAGAATCCGTAACAGCTTTCAGCGCCTGCGACGCTTCGGATATGGAGACGAAAAGGCCGGAGTCAGTGACCGGCAGGTCTTTCATGGTATTTCGCACAAGAGTGATAAACGTCGCGTCATCGGAAAGGCAAAACGCCTGTCCGTCACGCTTGGTGAAATATTCTCTCACGATCCCCTTGAGCTTGTTTATCCGTTGCTTGGCTTGAAAATCTGCGAAAGCCATCACTGCCACCCCGAATACCGGTAAATGTTGTCCTTTTGAATTTTTTGGAAACGCTGATTACTGATATCCGCGTTAAAAAGTAAACTTTTCAGCGCAAGATCGTCGACCGAAAAACGTAGTTGTCGGCCGACTCACGCCGCCTCCGGCTGCGTATCGGCCTTACGGCCGGCGTTTATCGATTTCCGCGGAAATCAGTAATACATGAAAGGCAAAATACATGAAGCCGGCTTGAGGTCTTTCAAAAGAATAAATCAGCGTTTCACTTTACAGACGATAACGGACGAAAGTCGCGTTTCAAGCAACTGCCTCTGCTGTTCTTGCCGGAAATATCCGATTTCTGTTTTTCAGTCCGTTTGCGGAATAACTCATTCACCCCGCGCCGCCAGGAATTCGTCCTCGTAAACGTACAGGGCCGGGCTGCCGCCGGTATGCATGAAAACGACATCCTGTCCTTTGTGGAACACCCCCTTGCGGATAAGGTCGATAAGGCCGGCCATGGCTTTGCCTGTGTATACGGGGTCCAGCAGAACGCCCTCGGTCCGGGCCGTCATGGTGACGGCCTCGCGCATGCCTGCCGTAGGGAAGGAGTATCCGGGGCCGACGTAACCGTCGTGGACGACGACGTCCGCGCGGGCGATCCTGTCGCGCAACCCCGCGAGTTTCGCCGTTTTCGCGGCCAGGGAGTAAACCTTGTCCTCCTGCGCGGCGCGGGGGCGGTTGACGCTGATGCCGTGTACGGCAAGGCTGGCGTTGCACCCGGCAAAACCGGCCAGCAGACCGGCGTGCGTTCCCGCGCTGCCCGAGGCGACGACAACAGCGTCCGGGCGCAGTCCGAGAAAAAAGCACTGCTGCAGGAGTTCTTCGGCGCAGACCGCATAACCCAGCGCTCCCAGAGGATTCGATCCTCCACCGGGTATGACGTAAGGTTTTTTTCCGGCGTCACGCAGGGAAGCGGCGCTTTTTGCCGTTTCCGCGTCCATGTCTGAACCGCCGGGAACCACGCGTATGGTAGACGCACCGAGAAGGTGAAACAGCAGATTGTTGCCGGAAGCCCGCGGCTTGTAGCTGTCCGGAACGCGTTCCTCAAGGACGAGCAGGCATTCAAGGCCCTCGCGCGCCGCCGCGCCGGCCGTCAGACGGCAGTGGTTGGACTGCACCGCGCCGCAGGTGACGATACTGTCGGCCTTCTGTTCCAGGGCTTCAGCCATGAGGAAATCCAGTTTTCGCGTCTTGCTGCCGCCCCCTGCGCCAGGGAGCAGGTCGTCGCGTTTCAGGTAAATGTTCGGTCCGTTCAGGAGTTGACTGAGTTTCGGGGCCGCTTCAAGAGGAGTGGGGCTCTGTATATAGCCGCGTCGGGGGAAGACGGTCAAATTCATCTGGGATTCCTTTGGGATACCGTATTGGATAATAAGCAATATGATAAGAATATGATAAGCAGCCGGGCCGGCAAGACCGTCATGGCACAGATTTTACCTTTCAGCAAGTCATTGAAGACTGCCGCCGCCTGACGGCGGCGGCAGCGCGGCTTTCAGGCTGCGCCTGAAGCTGCCGGGACTTTCTCAACACGGCGAAAATACCGTGTATTTCTTGAAAATCAGACGCGTACGGCGAAGCAGGCAGTCTTGGGCCTTTACGTCTATCACGTCTATCCCCAATAAATTACCCACATTTTTCATAAAAATTAATTAAAATATATTTGACTATTGACATAGGACCATAACAGGGGTATAAATTTCCGCACGAAACAATTTTTACTGAATACCCCGGACAGCATCATGAATTCTGTACACTTCCTGCGTACACACATACATACGCCCTCATGATTGCGGCGCAAGCTGAAACCGAACCCATGCGCCCGGTCAGTTCCGACATGCGGATTGCCGGCCGGTCCGCGCTGTTTTTGCGGGCGTGAGGCGAAGCAGCATATGCTTGTGGCCTACGACCTCAACATAGCCGGACATTGCGGCATAGACCGCTACAATCGGGAACTGCTCGGACGTTTGCCGAAACTCCGCAAAGATTTTCAGGCGGTCATGCTGCCTGAACGGCGTACGGACAGGCTGCGCGGCATCCGTGTTCTCAGCAACTTCATCTACAGCCATTCAGCGGCAGGCAGGGCGCTCCGGGCGGCGGGAGCCGACCTTTTTCACTGCACGAAAAATTTTACCGTGCCGGCGTATGCTTCCTGCGCAATCGTCACGACCATCCACGACGTCATACCTTTGGCGTTGAGCCGGGAATATTGCGCGTCCTACCCGTATCTAATCTGGTACCGGTACAATTATGGCTGTTCCGTCAGCCGTTCCAGGTTCCTTATCGTCATCTCGAAATTTACCGGGGACGAACTGTTGCGTTTTTACCCCGCATGCCGGGGCAAGATACGGGTCATTCCCCAAGGCTGCGATCCGGCATTCGGCGCATGCCACAGCCCGGAATCAGCGCGGGCCGCCATGTTCAAACTCGGCGTAGCAGGCCCGTATGTGTTGAGCATGGGCGGCGCGGAACCCCGCAAAAACGTGCAGCAACTTATCGGAGCGTTTACCGATGCCCGGCCCAGGCATCACTGTCTGGTGATTGTGGGCAACTACTGGCGCGGCGTGCCGTTGCGCGTTCCCGCAGGCGCGCCGGTGCGTATCCTCAGCGGTCTTTCGCAGCCGGATTTGGCGGCGGCGTATACGGCGGCTTCGGCGTTCGTGTTTCCTTCCCTGTATGAAGGATTCGGTTTGCCGGTGTTGGAGGCCATGGCCTGCGGGGTTCCGGTGCTCGTCCACAACGGCGCGTCTCTCCCCGAAGTGGCGGGCGCGGCC
This sequence comes from Desulfovibrio sp., assembly GCA_031276485.1. GTDB lineage: Bacteria > Desulfobacterota > Desulfovibrionia > Desulfovibrionales > Desulfovibrionaceae > Frigididesulfovibrio. The sequence goes on from JAISMY010000038.1 coordinate 49,355, forward strand.
GCATTGAGGGTGGACATGCGCGACGGAGCCGCCTGCGCGGCGGCCTTGCGTAAGGTTCTTTCGGACAGGACGCTTGCCGATGAGTTACGCGCGGCAGGCCGGGAGCGCGTCGGCATGTTTTCATGGGAAACGACGGCGCGCCTGACGGCCGAAGTCTATGATGAAGCGCTTGCGGCATAATCCAGCCTCCGTGCTGCGGATCAAGGGGCCGCAGTCGGCCTTACGCCGTTCAGCGTCGTTGCGCATTCCCCGGCAAATACACATTACGCGTACACAAATACATATTTTGCGCCATAACTGCCGCACTACTATTTATAAAAAAACCTTATATGATATGTTGTATGCCTCTCCGATGCGTTTTGCCATATCTACGCTGATTGCTCTGATTCCTCTTTCCATCTCTGAGACACGGTGCTGCCTTATACAGAGACGATCGGCCAGTTCTTTTTGCGTAATACCTTCACGGACGCGCAATCCGCGCAACGCTGTCCCTGGGTGTGCATCGGGAAAAATTTCTTCACTTGAAAACAGTTCTTCTCCGTCTTCGTTGATACGTCGTATTGTATGGCCGGAATGTGATAATACGCCCCGTATTGTCTCCATAATCTTTCCTGCATCCGCAGTTGGAATAGTAAGGCATATGTCAGTTAATGTGCCGATAGTCTGCATTTTCATGTGTACCGACATAGCGGATCTCCATGTATATTTACGGGTTTGTGGAGGCAGGAGAGCAAAGCTTGCCGCAGGCAACCCCTTGGGCTGAACATGCTGAATCAGTCAACGTCCCCGCACAGTTGCGCCCATTCGACCTCCAAGGCTGCCGCCAGACGGTGCAAAGTGGAAGCGCGCAGATTTGCGCCCTTTTCCTCCATCCGGGCGTATGCCGGGCGGCTGATTTTCATGCGCCCGGCAATTTCAGCTTGCGAAAGCCCTTTATATTCACGCCATGCGCGAACCAGACTTTTGTCTCCCATATTGGCGGCTTTGGACACAGCCGGCGGAATCGTCGCATTTTCTCCCGCGTCCGGGCTGAAAACAGCCGTATATTCCGCATACGGCACGAGAACAAAAAGGGGCCGGCCGTTGTTCTCAATGATCTGGTGTCTTGTAAGTACGCTCATTTCTTCTTTTTACCTCCGTCACCGTAACGAATTCGCCGGACACCTCGAACATGGCGCGGTATTGCCCGATTCTCAAACGGTATCCCTGCATAAAGGAAGCAATATTTTACAGCTTCCCATCTTTTTTGAGCAAATATAGTCCGAAAAGGAATACCCCTAAACCCATCAGACCGCCAAGAATCCATGTATTCATTATTTTACCTCCGTATATTTTGCAAGGCGTATGCTGCCTATAAGAAATATTGCGGCAAGCAAAAGCCCTACGTTTTGGTTTTGAAACATGCCGACAGCAAACTATGCGATACTTGCATTTTTCAACCAGTTAACAAATATTTTCAGCATATTCAACATCTGTAGGTTACTTTCAAACTCCCTCCTGAACATGATGTTATGTATATACCATATTTATGTCTGCTGTCAAGGCAAATTTTGCCCCATTCGTTGTGTAGGTCAGATCAGTGACAGGGTGTGGACGAGTGCAGATAGGTCAGAACGGTAAACGCTTATTGTGTCTATGCTGAGTGAAGGGTTTCAAAATGAAAAATGAAATTGGAATAGTATATCCGGCATTTGAAAATAATAATATTCCTGTTGTCTTTGCATGTGATGTTAATTTTGTTCCATATTTTAGTGTTGCATTACAATCAATAATAGAGAATTCAACGGAGAATAATAATTACGATATTATTTTATTATATAGAAATATATCTTTAATAACGCAAAAAATGTTAATTAATCAAATAAATAAATATAATTTTTCAATTCGATTTTACGAAATGGAAAACATTTTTAAAATTTATAGTACAGAAAAATTTTGGGTTCCATCATCACGATCTATATTAGCATATGCGCGATTATTTATACCAATCATTTTTAAACCATACGAAAAAATTTTATATTTAGATAGTGATATAATTTGTATAGATGATGTTGGAAAGCTATATAACTATGATATTGGTAATAATTTTGTTGCTGCATCTAGAGATTTATGTGATATTGGAATTAGTCATAATACTGATTATTTACAAAATTTTCTAAACATAAAATGCTTATCTGATTATTTTAATTCAGGTGTTTGTATTTTTAATATTTCAACAATAAATAAGTTGAATATATTTGATAAATTCTTAGAAATTGCATATAGAAATAAAGGGCCTTGGGCTGATCAAAATGTTCTTAATGCTGTATGTCAAGGTAACGTATTATTTCTAGATTATACATGGAATGTTTTAGTCACACCTTTTTTTTATCCACTAAGTACAAGTATGAGTAAAGGTGAAGTTGAAAATATATTAAATTCGGCTAAAATTTTACATTACACTACACCAACTAAACCAACTGATATTCAAGACAATATAATAGCGCAACCTTGGTGGTATTATGCTGCTAAAACACCGTTTTATAATCAATTACAGTATATAAGTCTATTAAAAATAAAAGATATTATACAAGACAAGATAACATATATTGAACATCTTTTAGACGATAAATTACATAATTATGATATAGAATTAGAATATAATAAAGAACAACTTAGAAAAGTATATGCAAGTCGATCATGGCGTATTACAAAACCGTTACGTTATATATGTAAATTATTACGATATACCAAAAATTTAGACAATTATAATAATATTAATGTTAATGTTATTATTTACAACATTAATAAATATATAAAATATATGATTAAATTTATCCTATTTGAAATAATTTATGTTATACATAAATATTATATCTTGAAAAATTGTATAAAATTTTTTACAAAACTATGTCCACAATTTAAAGAGAAATTAAAAAATATTGAAAATGACATACTAAACAAAAGGAAAATGCAAATAAATGTCATTGATAGAATTACTAATCAGCAGAAGAGAATTTTTCTGCTATATCAATCAGAAGTATTTGATGCAATCATGTCAAAAAAATATAATGGTATTTAATAATATAAAGTATAAATATTAAAATAATATTATTATAAATCAAAAAGTGATACCGCTATGCGTATAGTTTTAGATTTACAAAATATTCAGGGACCTAGTAAATTACGAGGTATAGGTCGTAATGCTTTTGCATTAGCGCAAGCGATGATCTCAATAGCTACAGAAGATGAATTTTATATTATACTCAATAAACAATTTCCAGAGCATATTGAACAGATTCGGTATGATTTTAGATCAATAATACCTCAAAGTAATATAAAAATTTTTGATGTTCCTCTAGGCTGTACTTTTAATGAGGGTAATTACGCACGAATTGCGGCCGCTGAACTTCTACGAGAAAATTTTATACTCAACTTAAAACCAGATATTATCCATATAGGTAGCGGCCTTCTGGAAAGTGGCCCATCAATACCTGGAATTTGTTCTGTTGGAAAATTATCCAGCACAAAAATTACGGTTGCAGCAACATTACATGATTTTATCCCAATGACAGATCCATTCTTGTATTTGCCTGATAATAATTGTAAATCACTGTATAAACAGCGCCTTGATTATATATCAAAAACAGATTTAATTTT
>JAISMY010000093.1 GCA_031276485.1 Desulfovibrio sp.
AAATCAGCTCATTCACCACAAATTTACCGGAAGGCAGGCGCTCCAAGTCAAGCTCGCTCTTGATTTCGGCAAAGTATTGTTCGCATGTCCCACGATCTCTGTATATCCGCAAAATATCACCTTCTTTCACATCCATAAGATTTGTACAAACACTGAATATTGTATGTTCAGGCATCAAAAACCTCCATAACAGCATTTCTAAAACGCCTCAGCCCGGCAGGCGATTCAGGAGCAGGGCGCGCATGATGCGCCGGCCGTATTCTTTTTCCTGTTCGGTAAGCGTGCCGTCGAGTTCGTCGAACAGCGCTTTTCGTTCTTCACCGTGCGGGCCTCCCTCCCTGTCCAGGGAAAGCCGGGCGCAGGCCCAGGACTTGGCCCGGTCGCGCTCCGTGACCGTGCCTTCCTTGTACAGCCGGGCCAGTATATACAGGCCCTGGCTGTCGCCGTAGCCGGCAGCGGCGCGCGCCCGTTTTTCCGCCGCCCTGTAATCAGCGAACTCTGCATGCATGGCATACAGACAGGCCGCGAGACCCATGCCCGAGGCATCGCCCGCCGCGGCGGCCTTTTCCGCCCCGCGCAACGCTGTGCGCAGAGAATCGGGGCTGCCTTCCTCGTAGGCTGACAGGACGGACAGGTATATGCCGAGGATTTCGCCCTCGGCGGCGGCTTCTTCTCCCAAGGCGCGGGCTTTGCGGGGATCGGCCGGCAGGAGCAGGGCATCGTCGTACAGCAGGCCGAGGACGGCTTTACCCAGCGAATTGCCGGCTTTGGCGGCCTTTTCTGCCGCGGCCGGGGCTTCATGTCCGTCCGCGCCGGGAAACAGCCCCGCGCGCAAGGCCCAGGCAAAAAGGGCCAGAGCTTCCGGGTCAGCGTCCCGGCGGGACACCAGGCCGCGCAACAGGCCCGCTCCCTTTTCCCGGTCTTCGCGTTGCAGGCTGCACAACAGCACAGCAACCTGCGCAGTCGTTTCGCCGTTGCTTTCGACCCTGTCGGAAGCCGGCTCCGCGCCGCCGGAGCCACGGGCCTCAGCCGAAGCCGGATCGCGGCCGCCTTCGACGTCGGTGGACTCCGGCGCGCGGAATCCGTCTGTTTCAACCGTTTCACGGGTCAAAGGGACTTCGCCCGCTGCCGGCTGCGGGAGAGCGGGTTCCCCGCGGCAGGCGCGCAGGAAGGCGACTATTTCCGAGGCCGGGCGGGCCGAAGCAATCAGGCCGTCTCCGTCGTCCGCTTCCGGAGCGCCCAGGTTCAGGCCGACCACTGTTTTTCCCCGGCCCGCCAACGGCCCGCCGGCGGCCTGCGCGGCCGGAAGCGCGCTGTGCCGCAAAACTTCTCCGGGTTCCGCGGAAAATACCTGCCCCCCGGAGCCGAGCGGCGGCGGCGGAATATACACATGGGCCGTGCCTTCGGGCTTGTCCTCCGTCATTTCCAAAGGGGAACCGACGCAGCCCCAGGCCGTAACCCGATCGCCAGGATGCGCGGCGTCGAAAACGACGGGCATGGGGAGGACAAAAGAAGACGGTGTAGGAAAACGCAAGAGGACAAAATCCGACTTCCTCCGTTTGCCGTCGCGTTCTTCTCTCGCTTCACGCATTACCGGGGTCGGCGGCAGACCTTCCCCCGCCGCGAGCAACGCGGCCTCTTCATCTTCACCCGCAACGGAAGCGAGGGTCAGGATGCGGCCGTCTTCAAGGGCCAGGCCGCTGCCCCTGGTGACGCCCGTTTTGCCGCTCGCCTGCACAAAGAGCGTGACAGCTTCCATGGTCGCCGCCCGGCTCCCGCGGTCGCTTTCCCTGCGTTCCAGGGCGGCGTCCAGAGCGGACGGCGCGGGTGCGGCCGGCACGACGAAAGAAACGCTCAATGTGAACGCGATTAGGGCAGAGGCCGCAACAGGCGACACGCAACGCGCTGCGAACGTCTTGCAACTGTTCTTTAGTCGGCACTTATCCATTTTTTACAGTCAGTTGGATCAAATCCATACTCTAACATCTAAATCAAAGAGAGTCTTGACTTACGAATGATATTTCTCCACCAGAACGCTGTCGCGCAACGGTTTAATACCCAAAAAACATTCGCAGGTTAATACCCTCTTCAAAAGAATAAACCGGCGCTTCCCTAACTGCGCTCTTTGAGCCAGGCGGCTATTTTCGGGGCGATTTCCTTTTGGGACAGCGTTCCGGCGACGATGCCCGCGTGCCCTACGGGGAAGGAGGCCTCTTCTTTGTCTTTGCTTCCGATGACGGCGAGCAGGGGTTTCGACGCCGAGGCCGGTATGAGGTTGTCTTTGAGGCCGTACACGTTGAGTACAGGCGCCGTGATGTTTTTCAGGTCGATTTTTTTATCGCCCAGGACAAATTCGCCTTTGATGAGTTTGTTTTCCTGCCAGAGGTCTTTCATCCAGGTGCGGTAGTTTTCGCCGGCCTGGTTGGGGCAGTCGAAGAGCCATTTTTCCATGCGCAGAAACTCGCCCAGGGCTTTGGGGTCGTCAAAGCTGTTGACGATGTTGATGTATTTGCCGACGGCGAGGTTATAGGGGCTGAGCATGATGAAGGTGTTGTTCAGGAAATCGCCGGGCAGCACGCCGAAGGAATCCACCAGCAGGTCGATGTTTATGTACTTCGACCACTTGAACAGCAATCCGTCTTCAATGGCGAAATCGAAGGGCGCGGCGATGGTCACCAGATTTTTGATTTTTTCCGGATGCAGGGAGGCATAGATGGCGGCAAAGGTGCCGCCCTGGCATTTGCCGAGCAGGTTGATTGCCGGCAGGGCATGTTTTTCACGGATAAAGTCGACGGCATCGCCGAGGTAGCCCTCAATGTAGTCTTCGGTGGTGATGTATCTGTCCGCGTCCGTCGGATAGCCCCAGTCCACGATATATACGTCCTGGCCCAGTTCCAGCAGCTTTTTGACGAAACTTTTGTCAGGCTGAATATCCATGATATACTGTTTGTTCATCAGGGCATAGACGATGAGCACCGGGACGGCGGACGGCTTTTTGACCATGGGCCGGTAGTGGAAAATCTGCACTTTATCCATGCGCAGAACGAGGTCTTTGGGGGTCTTGTTGACGTCGTCGCAGTCCAGTCCGGTGAACACCTCGGCACCCTTGAGGAGTTTTTCCCCGTAGGTCACGGCGCTTGCCACGGCGCTTTCATACATTTTGAAGGCGTCCGCGGCTTCGGGCGCGATTGTTTCCGTCTTGCTCATGATACGCTCCTTATCGTTTGATTCCGACATGCCGGCGCCGGTCAGCTTTTGGGGCCGGTCAGATTTCTGATTTCCCTCCGCAACGCCCGTACTTCCTTTTTCAGATCGTAAACTGTGGCGTACAGGTCGTCCATATCCGATTTTTTGGGAATGGGCAGGGAAGCGAACGAGAGTTCGAAGAATTTGTCGAATTCCGCGCGGAATTTCGCCATTTCGTCCACCATGTTGCCGGCCATCATGCTCATCTCGTCGGAAAAGAGCACTTTGTCGTAGGTCGCGGAAACAGTCTTGTTCCAGTATTTGTAAAATTCATCGAACGTTTTGATTTTGTTGTCTCCGGCGCTCATCTCCGCATAGTCGTCCAGGGCCTTTTTGGTAGCGTCGCCGGCGATTTCCGCCAGAGCGGCGTAAAAGCGGCTTGAGGCTATGCTGTACTTGATGTAGCTGTCCATGACCGCCTGCCGGCTCTTCCAGAGATCCCTGTCCTTGCCGAAAGTGGGGGCTTTGGCGGCTTTTCCGGCTGTCTCGTCGTAGACTTTGCGGAATACCTCAAGGAAATCTATGAAGCCTCTCGGGCCTTTGCCCTGGGCATTGAACCAGGCGACGCGGAGTTGCTCGTCGGCGGCGAACCAGTTTTTGTAGTTGTCGCTCAACACTTTGTCCGAGGATTCCAGCTTACTCACGAAAAGTTCGGCGAAATTCTGCATGAAAGCAGGGACGGATGGAACGAAAGCGTCGTGGAGCAGCGCGAAAAAGCGCCCGGACCATGCGTCGTAAATTTTTCCGACGGTCTCGGCGTCCGGCTTGGCGCCGCCCTCCGACAATTTTTTCCAGAGTTCGAAGAGGGACTGGTACACTTCGGTGCTTGCCGCGATTTTTTTTATGAAATCCTGCGGAGACTCGAAAGCCTTTTTATAAAAGTCGGAAGGGGTTTCTCCTTCCCCGCTGCCGGCGGCAAATTGCTTGAACGACGCCTGCATATTTTTCTGCCATTCGTCAAACAGGGCTTTTTGTGCCTCAAAAAACTTTTCATACACCTGGTCGGCCATGATATACCTCCTAAAAATTGTTCCCGCGCCCGCGGTGTTCGACGTTTTGAGAGGCGGAATCCGTTCCCGTCCCGAAAAGCCGGTCCAGGACCGCATCTTTCCGCTTTCCGCGCGCACGCCGCCGCAGGCGCGGCGTTCATCAAAATTTCCTTTATGATCTGAAACCTCTCCCTTCAGGGAGATTCCCGCTTGACGCCCGGCGAAGCCGGGCCTGCCTTCCCGGTAAGGCCTTCCTTCAGGGAGGGGGCAATCCACCCGTCTCCTGTCCGCCGGGACGGAGTCGGTCGGCGGACAGGAGACGGCCGGGGATTGAAACGTCGCGCCTCTATCCGGCAAATAGCTGAAGAGCGTTGCTGTTTGGGTAAGATTAAAAGCGCGCAGTCACATAATGTAATGCCTCGCGCAGGGCTTGTCTATACGCGATTGCGCATTTTCCGCGGCTTTTCAGCGTCGCGGGCGTGACGGCCCCGGCGCGGCGAAAGCGCATGCAGGCGCCGCGCATCCGGGCCGGAACCGCAATGCTCCCGTCCGCGTTCCGCACGGCCTCAGCGCGCGCCCTTGGGAAAGAGGACGACGCCTATGGTTCTGAGGATAATTTTGGCTTCCAGCAGGAGGGACATGTTTTTTATGTAGAACAGGTCATATTCGAGCTTGAGGCGCGCATCTTCGACGGAAGCCCCGTAGGGGCAGCAGACCTGCGCCCAGCCGGTTATGCCGGGTTTCACGCTGTGCCGCACCTCGTAGTAAGGAATGAGGTCTCTCAGTTCGCGTACGAATTCCATGCGTTCAGGTCGCGGGCCGATGAGGCTCATTTCGCCTTTGAGAACGTTGACGAGCTGCGGCAGTTCGTCGATGCGGGTTTTGCGGATAAAGCGTCCGCAGCGCGTTACGCGCGGGTCGTTTTTGCCTGCCCAGGCGGCGCCGTTTTTTTCCGCGTCAAGGCGCATGGAGCGGATTTTATAGACGGTAAATTCCCTGCCGTATAAACCGACGCGCCGCTGTCTGTAGAGGACGGGCCCGAGTGACTCGCAGCGCACGGCCGCTGCGGCCGCGAGCAGGACGGGCAGGGCCGCGGCAAGCAGCGCCAGGGAAAAACAGATGTCCGAGGCGCGTTTGAGCCTGCGCATGGCGGCATTGACGTTGAGGTTGAAACCGTCTTCCAGCAGAAGCCGGTCATCCCTTATAAGGTCCACAGGCACGCGCGCCGCCAGACGCTCGTACAGTCCGCGGATGTCCACGACGTTCAGGCCGTTCAATTTCGCGTTGAACAGGCCGTGGGCCGTATTTCTGTCCGGAAAGGCGGAATCAAGAATGATGACCCGGGTGGGGGAAAAGCGTTCGATGACGGCGAAAATGTCTTCGGCCGCGCCCAGGCGCGGGCCGGCCGGGCCTTCTTTGTCCGGCGCGCGGGGGGCGGCGTCCTTGCCTCCCACATAGCCCAGTATCTCGGTTTCAGGTTCGTATTCCTCAAGGATGCCGCGGGCGCGCTGCGCTCCGCCGGACCCGAAAAACACGACTCCGCCGTGTTTCGCCCGCCTGCGCCGGGCCAGAACAAAGTACGCGCGTCTCCAGGCCAGGGAAAGCGCCAGGCTCACGGCCATCTGCACCACGAACATCATGCGCGGGAAACGCCAGCGTTCAAAGGTGTAAAAGGCGAAGCCGGCGGCCACGACGCCGATCACGACCGCCACCAGCACGCGCACGCAACTGTCGCGAAAGTCCTCGCGTCCCACGTTGTAGCAGTCCATCATGTAGAACGACAAAAGGAAGATAAGCACGGTAAACGTGGACGCCCCGGTATAATCCGCAAAAATTTCCAGGTAGGGGGGGAGCATCAGGCGGGAACTCACGGCCAGGGCAATGAGTATGCAGAGCAGGTCCACAAAGCGGAAGATGCTGCGGGTTGAGCTTTTCAATCCTGCGCTCCGATTGCGTCGAGCAGGTACTCGGCCGTGACGCGGGCATCGTATTCGGTTTCCATGAGCGTCCGTCCGGCCCGGCCCATGCGCGCCGCGAGTTCGGGGTCGCGCAGCAGGCGTATCGCCGCATCGGCGAGCGCCCGCGCGTCACCGGGCGGGACGAGGAAGCCGGTAAGCCCGTCCACGGCCACTTCGCGCGACCCAGGTGCATCGGCGGCGATAACCGCCCTGCCGACGGACAGAGCCTCCATCAGCGACACCGGAACGCCTTCGCGGTAGGACGGGAGCAGGACTGCCCGCGCCTGCTCCAGGCAGGGTCTCACGTCCGGCTGTTCTCCGAGGTATTCGATATGCCCCGCGTCCCGCGCGGCGAGGACTTCGCTCAGGGGCACGCTGCCAGGTCCCGTCTCGGCCGGCCCGACTATCCGGAAGACAGCCTCCGGGTGCGCCGCGCGCGTCAGGCGCGCCGCCTCCATAAATTCGCGCACGCCCTTGGCCGCCGCCAGTCTGCCGATGTAAAGAAACACGGGGGGGCCGGCGCAGGGCGGGCGGAAGGCGAAATGTTCGGTGTCCACGCCGGTCCCCTTACACATCAGAACGGCGGGTAAGGACGCGTGAGGATTGCGCCCGGCATCGGCGGCGGGCGGCCCTCCCCCCGCAGGGGATTGTCCGCCGGCGGCAGGGGTTGTCCGGCCGGGATGCCGGCTCCCGGCCGCGCCCGGAGCCGGCACTATGCCGAGTTCCTCAAAGCGCGCCCTGTCGTCGACGTTTTGAAAAAACACCTTGCCCGCCGCTGTGAAGGCGCAACGATAGAGAAGACGCGCCAGTTGCATAAGCAGTCGTTTGGCGGGCGTGTCGCCTTCAAACAGGTAGCCGAGGCCGGTAATCATGAAGCTGCGCCGGTTTTTCCGGGGAAAGCCGGCTAGGGCGGAGGCGAACGCGCCGTAAACCACAGGTTTGACGGCGCAGGCGAACAGCGCATCCGGTTTCTCGCGCCTGAAAATGCGCTGAAGATCAAGGAGCGTCAGCAGATCGCGCAGGGGGTTCAATCCTCTGCGGTCCAGGCGGTAACGGACGAGGCGGACGCCGCAGGCGGCGAGTTTCTGTTCCCAGACCGGGTCGTCGTCGGCGCCGGCAACGGGTATGAGGCACAGGACGTCATGGCCGCGCGCCCGCGCCTGCCGCAGGAGTACGCTCCAGAAATTGCTCATCGCCCTGGCTTGGTTGCCCAATATTGCCGTCTTCATGTATGTTTCAATCCACAGCCGACTCCATCCGCCGACTGACCCGGTCCCGGCGGAGGGGAGCCGGATGGATTGCCCCTCCCTGAAGGGGAGTCCGCACTGGGCGCCGGGCGGACGGAGCCTGATGCGCTGAAACATCCGTACGCCCTTTACCGCCGGGCGCTCCCGGCCGGGCGCCTGCCGTTCGGAAGCGGCGTCGGGAAAGCGGCCTGTTCGTTTATTTTTTCTTGGCGCTCACCTTGGCGTCGCCGCGGCCGATGCACTGGAATTCCTTGGTCACCAGCCAGTTTGCGCAGCCGCTGCCGCTGTACTGGTTGCACTGCCTGGTTTCGCCGCCGAAGGCTTCGGCCTCGCTGTAGCCCCAGCTTCGGCAGCGCTGCGCGGCGAGTTCCAGAGCCTCCTGCGGATTGACGTCGGGTATTTCCCAGGACGCGTATTCGTAAGACATGCGCACAACGGCGTCGGAGCGGCTGCCGCCTGTGGCCGCCCAGTGTTTCTGCTGCGGCATGATCGGAAAACAGGCGCCGAGCAGTACGGTAAACACGGCAAGCACCAGGAATTTTTTCATTCAGATTTCTCCCGCAGTTATGTGGATTTTTCCCCTTTGCCCTACCGTCGATTTTTTTATATATCCAGCGGGAAATGTCAAGGGCGGGTTCGGGGCCGGCCGGCGGCTCCCGGCCGGGGCGCGGCGGCTCGCAGGGCGCGGGGAAACTTGCCGGAGACGGCTGTTTCGGCGCTATGCCGGTTGTCCTTTGAATGCAGGATGCCGCAGGCGCTATGCCGCGCGCGCCTCGTAGTACCGCGCCGCGAGATCGAGAAAGAACCGCGCGTGCTCCCCCAGGGCGGGGTCTGCAATATCCGTGCCGACCATGACATAGGCCGTGCTGATCAGGTATTTGCGCAGGGGGAGTTCGGCCAGACGCTTTTCCGGACGTTTTTCCTCCAGGCATGAAGCTGCGGCCGCCGTTACGGCCGCCGCCCGGTGCCGATCCAGGTGGCGATCCAGAACCAGCGCCTGTCCGGCGCGGGCCACGCGGGCAAGCGCGGCCGGATCGGCCAGGGCGCGGGCCGCCGCCGCCGCCGCGCCGCGCCGGTCGTTGCGGATATAGCCGGGCAGTATGGTTTCGCCTTCCACGAACAACTCCTCCATACCCATGCACCCCCGCTCGGTCAACAACGCCGCTCCGCAGACCATGGCTTCGAAACAGCGCTGGTTAATCTCAAGACAGGCCGACTGGTTCAGCACCACGCGCGAGCGGGCGTAGAGTTCGGGATAAGGCGCGGAATTCACGACAATAGGGTGCATTATCCTGAATTCTTTCAGAAAAAGCTCCCTGTGCGGATTGTTTCTATGGCCTGTGTTGCCGACGAACGATACCGGCACATCGCGCGGAACTTCCACGCGCGGGATGACGGAAGAAGGCGCGCAAAGCGGCAGCCACAACACCGGCGCGCCGCATTCGGCAAGGGCTTCCGCATAGCCTTTCTGGGCCGCGAACACGATGTCGAAAGCGCGGGCAAACGGCAGATGCCAATGGTTGCACCAGGTATCTACGGAATAGAACGCCGAAGCGCAGGGCAGTTCTTCAATATGATAAAAGTAGGGCAGGTTGCCGGAATCGCACAAAAAAGCGAAATCAGGCACAAACCCGGCGGAACACGCATGGTCGTATACCGCACGCGCGCTGTACGGCCTGTCTATGTATATATCGCAGCTTTTATGATACCCGGCGCTGAGTACGATATGGCCCAGAGATCTGAAGGCGGATATGAGGTTCATGCCGTCCAGATTCAAAATTTTCATTAGAATTTCCTTTATGGTCTGAAGCCTCTCCCTTCAGGGAAATTCTCGCTTGACGCCCGGCGAAGCCGGGCCTACCTTCCCGGTAACCCCTTCCTTCAGGGAGGGGGCAATCCACCCGGCTCCTATCCGCCGGGACGGAGTCGGCCGTGGATTGAAACATCAGAATTTCCTTCAGATACATGCGGGGCATCTTTCAAATCCGCAAGGCGCGCCTTTGGCGGGTGGAAAAATTTTCTCCCTGCGGACCCCTGCCGCAGGTAATTCAATTTTCGTGCCGCCCGGTACGGCGGCGCGCGGAACCTTACGAAACGGTAAGCGCCGGGCGGCGCGACAGCGGCGGACGTCCGGTTCGCTCGACCCTGCCGTTACGCAAAAAGACGACCGTGTCCGTCAGCCGGCGGATTTCCGGCAACGAATGGCTCACATAGAGAACGGGCATGGAAAATTCCCGGCCGATGCGGGCGATGTAGGGGAGGAGTTCGTCCTTGCGGGCCGGGTCCAGCGAAGCCAGCGGCTCATCCATCAGCAGCGCCGCCGGGCTGATGAGCAGGGCCCGGCCGACGGCCACGCGCTGCTTCTCGCCCCCCGACAGATTTTTCGGACTACGCTCCAGCAGATGCCCGATGCCGAGCAGGTCGATCACCTGCTCCGGCGGGATCCTGCGCTCCGGCGGAGCGACCAGCTTCATGCCGTAATACAGGTTTGAGAGTACGCTGAGGTGCGGAAACAGCCGTCCGTCCTGAAACACGCAACCCAGGCGCCGCTTTTCCGGCGGCAGGTCGATGCCGCGCGCGGAATCAAACAGCACCCTGCCGCCGACGACAATCAGGCCGGAATCCGGACGCGCCAGACCGGCAATCATGCCGACGACCGAACTTTTGCCCGCGCCGGACGGGCCGTACAGCGCCGTTACCCCGGCCTGCGCCCCGGCGAAGTCGACATCGACAAGGAACCGCCCCTGCCTGCGCCTGGCCCGCACCTCCACGGCAAACCTACGCGTCAAGCGCGGCCGCGTGCCGCCTGGACAGGAGTTCGGAACTCACAAGGGCGGCCATGGCGATGACGACGGCTATGACGCACAGCCGCATGGCGCCGCCTTCGCCGCCCGGCACCTGGGTGAGAGTATACAGGGCCAGAGGCAGGGTTTGCGTCCGGCCCGGTATGTTGGACACGAACATAATCGTGGCCCCGAACTCACCCAGGCTGCGCGCAAAAGCCAGCACCGACCCGGTAATGATGCCGGGCAGGGCAAGCGGCAAAGTGACCGTGAAAAAAACCCGCGCCTGACCCGCTCCCAAAGTGCGGGCCGCCGCCTCTATTCCCCTGTCCACATTGTCCATGGAAAGGCGGATGGCCCGGACCATGAGCGGAAAAGCCATGACGGCCGAGGCCAGAACGGCGCCGGTCCACGCGAAGGCCAGGGTGAAATCGAAATGCCTGTACAGGAAAGCGCCGACCCAGCCGTTGCGCCCGAAGGTCAGCAGCAAAAGATAGCCGGTAACCACGGGCGGCAACACCAGGGGCAGATGGATGAATCCGTCGAGCAGCCTCCGCCCCGGAAAATTCAGCCGCGACAAAACCCAGGCCGCGCCGATACCCGCCGGCAGACTGAGCAGCACCGCCCAGACGGCGACGCGCAGGCTCAGGCGCATGGCGTCCCACTCGACCGGGGTCAGACGCAGCCATTCCATGCGCGTATGTCGGCGTTGAGACGACCCTCCACGTTTCCTCCTGAAATGCGGCGAAACGCTCAAATGCCCGCAAAGCCGTATTTCTTAAAGACAGCTTGGGCTTCAGGCGTTTTCAGGAAAGCGATGAACTTTTTCGCCTGGTCGACCTTTTGCCCGGCAACGGCGACGACAGGGTAAACGACATCCGTATGGCTGCCCGCCGGGAAAATCCCCACGATCTTCACCTTGCCCGAAGCGGCGGCGTCGCTTTCGTAGACCAGTCCCAACGGGGCTTCCCCCTGCTCCACCAGCGCCAGGCCCGCCCGTACATCCTTGGCCGGAGCGATGCGGTCCTTGATTGCATCCCACGCGCCCAGGTTCGTCAGCGCCTCCTTGCCGTACATGCCCACCGGCACATGCGCCGGGTCGCCCACGGCCAGACGGCCGTCCCTGCCGAGAGCGGGCAGGAGCGAAAAGCCAGGCCTGATTTCAATGTGCCCGAGCGCGCCGGCCGCGGGCGCAATCAGCACGATGCGGTTGCGCAGCAGATCGCAGCGCGTGTCTTTTGCCGCCAGATTTTTCTTTTCAAGGTAGTCTACCCATTCCGTATTGGCGGACAGAAACACGTCGGCCGGCGCGCCCTGCTCAATCTGTTTGGCCAGAGTGGAGGAAGACGCGAACGACGTTTTGACGCCGCCCAAGCCTTTTGCGGCGTAAAGCGCCGCAATTTCGCTGATCGCGTTGGTGGTGGACGCGGCCGCGAATACCACGACCTCCGCTTCCGCCGCAGCGGCCGCAGGCGGGGTCATGCCGGTCGCGGACAGGATCAGGCACGCCGAAACAAACGCGGCCCGCAAAATACGCCCGCAAAAATTGCCGGGAACTTTCACGTTGCGCTCCTTTTTCGATCCGTAAGACCTCGGGACTTTCACATTGCGCTCCTTTTCCGGTTAATGTTGAGCAAAATTTCCTTTATGGTCTGAAACCTCTCCCTTCAGGTAGATTCACGCTTGACGCCCGGCGAAGCCGGGCCTACCTTCCCGGTAACCCCTTCCTTCAGGGAGGGGGCAATCCACCCGGCTCCTATCCGCCGGGACGGAGTCGGTCGGCGGATAGGAGCCGGTGTGGATTGAAACATGTCGTGTGGACAAGACATTCTGTTTTGTAAACTTGACATCGCTTTTTCGTACTCCCGGCGTTACCTGAAGTCAACAACGAACCGCGCGGGAGCGAAAGTTTTCCCGCGAACTTTTACCGCTTTCCGTGCAAAACGGTAAACGTAGGGCGCAGGGCCGCCGCGCGCGGCGCGGGCGAAAAGATTTCCTGCTCCCCCCTGTTGAAAAAACATCTCCGCCGGGGGGTTCCCATGCCCGAAGCGCCTGAAATACGCTGCAACCTGAAAGTCTACCGCCTGCGCCGCGGCTGGTCGCAAGAAGAACTTGCGCGCAAGGTCCACATAAAACGCCAGGCCGTCGTTGATCTGGAAAAGGGCAGGTACCTGCCCAACACGCTGTCGGCCTTGCGCCTGGCCAAGGTTTTCGACTGCGCGGTGGAGGACCTGTTTATGCTTTGGGAGGAAAACGAGCAGGAACTGAGCCTGCCGGACGCAGGGCTGCCGGCGGACACCCGCCTTGCCGTGGGCAAGGTGCGGGACAGGCTGGTGGGGCTGCCCCTGCACGCTTCCATGTCCTTCACCCTGCGGGCCG
Organism: Desulfovibrio sp.; assembly: GCA_031276485.1. GTDB lineage: Bacteria > Desulfobacterota > Desulfovibrionia > Desulfovibrionales > Desulfovibrionaceae > Frigididesulfovibrio. Next base: position 12,603 of record JAISMY010000093.1, read on the forward strand.
CGGACGGACTGTTGTCCGGCCCCGGCCGCGTCCGTCTGCATGCTTCGCCCCAGGCCCTGGAAGAAAGCCTGCTGCTGGCGGGTTGCGACCCGGCTCTGGACTTGCTGGACGACCACCTGCGCCGGGTTCTGCCGAACGCGCGCATCCGTTGCGTCTTTGCCTCCAGCGGGCGCGCCCTGGAGCTGTTGGCCGGGGGCTGCATTCACGCGGCATCCAGCCATTTTCACAACGACGGCGCGGGCGAGGCCAATGTGGAAGCCCTGCGCGCGGCAACGGGAGGATCCGCCCTGCCCTGCCGGGTTACGGCCTTCGCAAATCTTGAAGAAGGGCTGATGACGGCCGAAGGCAACCCTTTGGAGCTGCGTTCGCCGGAAGACCTGGCCCGGCCCGGCGTCCGTTTCGTCAACAGAGAGCCGGGGGCGGCCCTGCGCCGCCTGCTGGACAGGCATCTGGCAGCCTGCGGCGTTCCGGCGTCGATGGTCGACGGCTATACACGCGAAGTCGGCTCGCACGGCGAAGGCGCCTGCCGCACGGCCTGCGGCGCCGCCGATGCGGCGCTCGGCCCGCGCGCGGCAGCCGACGCTTTCGGCCTGGACTTCATTCCCCTGGCCGTTACGCGTTGCGATGTGCTTATCCCTCTCGACCTGGAGCAGCATCCGGTCGCGGCGGCGCTGCTCGACCTTCTGCATTCGGGCAGGCTGCGCCGGGAACTGGCCGCGCTCCCCGGGTACGACAGTTCCGTCACCGGAAAAGAAATCGCCGTGCTTGCCTGAACCGTTGCGGAGAAGGGGCAGCAATTCTCCTGGTTTTAGCAGACGCGCAGGTAATCCGGGATGCAGTTTATCGCGCGGCATATTTCTTGCATCATTGCATCTTGCAAGAAAAAATTGTAATTTTTTTTCCTGTCGGCTACCGCCACACCTTAATAAAAAATTCGGTCTGCCGAAAAGGCCGGCAGCGACAGCCGAAGGAACGGCCGCTCCGGCGCAAAAAGCTGAAGGACGCGCTACCGCAATTACACCTGGAGGTGTAGGATGTCGGCGTACAGAAGCATTCGCAAGAAAAATTCAAGCAAACGGACTGAAAGTAATACTTTCGGCCTGTTTTTTGCACGCACACACACACACACACACACACACACACACACACACACACACACACACACACACACACACACACACACACACACACACACACACACACACACACACACACACACACAAATAAATATATCTCGCGCGCT
>JAISMY010000028.1 GCA_031276485.1 Desulfovibrio sp.
TCGCGGCGATACGCGGCAACGCATTTGAAACCAAGTTGCATTCAAACGTGTTTGAATGCAAGACGCCAAAGTTTTTGAAAAACAGGCAAAGCCTGATTTTTCAAAAACTTGCGGGCGGCGGCTTCGCCTCCGCCATACCAGTTTGCTTTCTGCTGAAAGCAAATTGGTATGAGCCGCAGCGAAGTGAAGGCGAAGAATCCTTCTTGATATCTTTTCCCTTTGCAGCATTTAATCAGCGTTTCCCCGGAATTGCCGGTTTCGTGCCCTGCACATGTCGATAGCACATTGACGCACGGACGGCGAGGGGATACATTCAGACATCCTCACTGCTTTGTTCAAAAACAAGGAGAATTACCGTGCCTGTGCCGCATTCCAAACGCTCTCTCGGCCCTCTGCCGCTGCTGTACCCCGAACCCGCGCTCCTGGTGTCCGTATGGTACGAAGACGGCAAACCGGGGGTGATGACTGCCGCATGGAGCGGCATCTGCAATTCCGAGCCGCTGTGCCTGGCCGTCGGTATACGTCCCGCGCGCCGGACGCATGACGCCCTGCTGGCCCGCAAGGCGTTTACCGCGGGCATTCCTTCGGAGGCCATGCTGGTTGGAACGGATTATGCGGGCATTGTTTCCGGCAGGCGCAGCGACAAGTTTGCCGTCGCCGGATGGACCGCCGTGCGGGCGGAACACGTGGACGCGCCTTATGTAGCGGAATGCCCGGTTGTGCTGGAATGCGCGCTGGATCGGAGTGTAGATCTCGGTTCGCACACGCTCATGGTCGGGATCGTGAAGGATGTGAAAGCCGATGAAGACTGCCTGGACCCGACGGGCGCGTTCCCGGACATCCGTAAAGTCGCGCCCCTGATCTACGATGCGGGCGCACGCGCCTATTTCGGTGTAGGTGAAAAACTGGGCGACGCTTTTTCCGCGGGCAAACAGCTTCTTTGACTGAAGGGAACCTCTAAAAACCAAATTTATGTCACATGCCGACCTGACAAATACTGAATTTACAACACTCAATCCCGTCTGGAAAAGGGTTTTTAGAAGTTCCCTGAAATACTTCAATAGTGATTACGCCTTTGACGACCGCAGATTAATCATGTGCGTTTCCATAATTCACAATGCGTAGGCGTAACATGGCGTAAAACTAGTTATTTTCGCAAAAGTTCCGGTGAGGGAATATTTCCCCAAGTCCAGCCGTTCCGGCCGGTTACTTTTTTGCGTGGTGGATTGTGGTCAGTACCGCAGCAAAAAGCTTCCGCCGGAGCGGCCTCCTCCAGAGCGGTCCAGGCGCCCCATACGCTGCCGGAGCGCCCGGGCACCGCCCTGCGCCGTTGTCAAAGCGCATCGGCGTACATTTCGACCACATGCCGGACCTTGACCCGGTCCCCGTGCTGCGAGTGCATGTCCATAAGCTGCATCATACAGGCCGGACAGGCCGCGGCCACGATATCCGGATCCACCGCGACGACGTTGTCGCGCTTGCGTTTGCCTATCTGTTTGGACAAATCGTAATGCTTGAGCGTGAAACTGCCCCCGCTGCCGCAGCAGCGCTCGGCTTCCGCCATCTCCACATACTCATGGCCCGGCAGGGATTTGAGTATGGACCGGGGCTGCTCGAACACACCCAACGATTTCCGCAGATGGCAGGAATCATGGTAGGTGACGCGCGTTTTACCCGCGGAAGCCGCAGGCAGCTCAACCTTCAGCACGTCACACAGAAACGCAGTAATATCAATGGTCTTGGCCTGCAAATCCCGAATTACGGCCTTGTCTTTCTCCGTATACCCGTCCGCGAGCTTGGGCCAGAACTCCTTGATCGTGGCCGCGCAGGTGCCGCAGGGGGTCACCAGCCGGTCAAAGCCGGCGTCGCCGAGCAGGGCCAGATTCTCCGCGACCATCGTGTGATACGCGGTCATGTCGCCGCCGGAAAGGGCCGGGATGCCGCAACAGGCCAGACCGTCCGGCAGGAACGCGCCTACCCCGTGCTTGCGTAACACCTTGAGCGTGGCCTCCGCAACCTCCGGGAACAGCTTGTCCGAGACGCAGCCGGGGAAAAAGGCGACGCGCAGGCCGCTCGACCCGGCCGCCTCGTCCAGAGACGCCACCCTGGAATGAAAAGACCGCCCCGCCAGACGCGGAAAATGCCTATCGCCGATAAACGAACTCAACATAGGCGCCTTGTGCGTGCCCAAGGCCGGGTCCACCTCCCTGAGAAACAGTCCCTGGAACTTGGCGGACATGCCCAACAGGGCGTTGAACAGTTTGGGCCGGCCCAGAAGACTGCGGAAAATCAACTTCTCCGTTGCGCTCAGTCCCAGATATTCACGCACTATGCTCCGGGCATGGAGGAAAATATCCATGATCTTCACCCCGGAAGGACATACGGCCTGACATGAGCCGCACAGCAGGCAGCGCGTCAGCCTGTCGTTGACCGCTTCCGGGTCGTTGATCATATGCCGGGAAAGAAACTCCAGCAGGGCGATCTTGCCCCTGGTGGCGTCCGCCTCCTTCATGGTCGCGCCGTAGACGGGGCATACGGCCAGACAGAAGCCGCAGCGCATACAGGAAATCAGGAGATCGTCCAGTTTCAGCAGGTTGTCGGCAAGATTCCGCAATGCCGTGGAGACAGGCTGCGAAGTGGGTGTGCTTTCGGACATCACGGCCTCCTAAACGAACTTGTTGCCGGCATTGAAGAGCAATTTGGGATCAAGAGCCAGGCGCAGGTTTTTGTTGAATTCCATGGTGGCCCGGTTGGTTTCCTTCTCCATCCATTTGGCCTTGGCTTTGCCTATGCCGTGTTCACCGGACAATGTGCCCTTGAGTTTCAGGGCGACATCGAAAATTTCATCCACCGCCGCTTCCACGCGGGTAAATTCTTCCTTGTTGCGGCGGTCGCAGAGGAAGGTCGGATGCAGATTGCCGTCCCCGGCATGACCGAAGGTTCCGACCTCCAGAGAATATTTTTTGGCTGTCGCGTTGACGGCGGCAATCATGGCTGGGATCTGCGAACGGGGCACAGTGGCGTCTTCCAGCACGGTTGTCGGCCTTGCCCGGGCCAGAGCGGGCAGGGCGCCGCGGCGCGCTTCCCATATCTTGAGTTTCTCCTCGGCGTTCCGGGCGATGCGGATGTTGGTGCTGCCGCACTTGCGGCAAACGTCCATGACCTTGTCGGCGTCTTCCTCCACAAGCAGCGCATGCCCGCCGTCGACTTCAATCAGCAGTATGGCCGCCGCGTCGACAGGCAACCCGGCCCTGGTGTCGGCCTCCACATAACGGATACAGTTCTGGTCAAGAAATTCCAGAGTGCAGGGCACAATGTGCCCTGCGATGATCCCGGCCACGGCTTCGGAAGCCTTGTTCACATCGTCGAACTCGGCAAGCATGGCCTTGGACGCCTTGGGAGGCGGCACAAGCTTGATGGTCATGTTGGAAAACACGCCGAGCGTGCCTTCGGAAGCCGCCATCAGCGCCGCCATGTTGTAGCCGGTGACGTACTTGACCGTGCGCGAGCCGGTCTTGATAAGTTCGCCCCTGTAATCCACCACTTCCATGCCCATTATGTAGTCTTTGGTCACGCCGTATTTCAAACCGCGCAACCCGCCGGCGTTATGGGCCACGTTGCCGCCCAGGGTGGACACCGACTGCGAACCGGGATCGGGGGGGTAGAACAGCCCCTTGGCCGCAACGGCCGCCGCAAACTGCGCGGTTACCACGCCCGGCTCGACCACGGCATAGAGGTCTTCTTCGTTGATCTCCAGAATTTTGTTCAGCCTGTTGGTAAGGATCACCATCCCGTCGCCCTGCGGTATTGTGGAACCGGACAGGTTGGTTCCCGAACCGCGCACGGTAATAGGCAGGCCGTTGTCGTAGGCCGTTTTGACGGTTTTGCAGAGCTGTTCCTGCGTGGTCGGCGCGACGACCAGCGCAGGCACGACCGGGGTCAGGACGGCGGCATCGTAAGAATAGCTCTGCAGGTCCGCCTGCTCCGTCAAGACCTGCTCTTTGCCCGTTATGCTCTCAAATTCTTTCACAAGGCTCGGATTGATAGGCATACCTTAATCTCCATTTGTTACATGATACAGTGACGTATTATTTTCATACCAATTTGCTTTCTGCTGAAAGCAAATTGGTATCAGAAGGGCGGCGCCCCCGGGATCCCTGTGTTTTCTCAAACCGAGGGCGCCGCGCGGGCGCCCTCGGCAAAGCGGATCCGATGCGTCAGCCGGCGGTCTTGACCACTTCAGACAACGGCGGCAGGTCGGCAAGCTGCTTCAGCCTGTAGTAGCGCTGCGTGTATTCCTTTTCCAGCAGCGCGCGCAGCCGTTTGGACTCTTCGAGGTCTATCTGCTCAAGCTGGGCGTAGCGGTTTTCCCCGGCCAGGAACTTCTGGAGCGTACCGTCCGGGGCCTTGGAGTCGAGCTGCAGCGGATTTTTGCCCGCCCCGGCCAACGCCGGGTTATAACGGTACAGGGGCCAGTAGCCGGATTTTACGGCCTCCCTGCCCTCCTCCATGCTCTTGCCCATGCCTTTGCGGATGCCCTGGTTGATGCAGGGGGCATAGGCGATGACCAGCGAGGTGCCCTTGTAGGCCTCGGCCTCAAGCAGGGCCTTGACCACCTGGTTCTTGTCCGCGCCCATGGACACGGAGGCCGTGTAAACATAGCCGTAACTCATGGCCATGGCCCCCAGGTCCTTTTTGGGCAGCTTTTTGCCCGAGGCCGCGAACTTGGCTATGGACCCGAGCGGCGTGGCCTTGGACGACTGCCCGCCGGTATTGGAATACACTTCCGTATCCAGCACCAGGATGTTGATGTCCTCGCCCGAGGCCAGCACATGATCCAGGCCGCCGTAGCCGATGTCGTAGGCCCAGCCGTCGCCGCCGAAAACCCAGAGGGATTTTTTGGTGAACATATCGGCCAGTTCGAAGATTTCCATGAGCAACGGGTCGGCGTGCGCAATGCCGCAGTTCAGGGCGGCCGTGAAATCGTCTCCGTACTTTTTGGAGAGCACGGCATCGTCCTTGTTCTCCACCCAACCCTGCAGGGCGGCTTTGACTTCCTCCGGCGCCCGGCCTTTGAGGGCTTCGCGGGCCAGATCCTCAAGTTTTGCCCGGCGCTGGCTTACGGCCATGTTCATGCCGTAGCCGTATTCCGCGGCGTCTTCAAACAGGGAGTTGCCCCAGGCCGGGCCGTGGCCGTCCTTGTTCACGCAGTACGGCATGGAAGGAGCGGAAGCGCCCCAGATGGAGGAACATCCCGTGGCGTTGGCAATCATCATGCGTTCGCCGAAAAGCTGGGTGATGAGCTTGACGTAGGGCGTTTCGCCGCAACCGGCGCAGGCCCCGGAGAACTCCAGAAGGGGTTCCTGGAATTGGGAACCGATCAGGCTGTTGCGCGGGACAAGATCGCTCTTGACGCTGATCTTTTCCCTTATAAAAGTCAGGTTGGCGGTCTGGGCAGCCCTTTCTCCATCCAGAGGACGCATTTCCAGGGCCTTTGTCTTGGCTGGGCAGGTGTCGGCGCAGGAGCCGCAGCCCAGACAGTCCTCCACATAGACCTGCATGCGGTATTTCAGTTCTCTGAGCTCCTTGCGGTTGGCCTTGACGGCGACAAAGGACGCGGGCGCGCCCGCAAGTTCGTCTTCGGCGGACAACACGGGGCGTATCGCCGCATGCGGGCAGACAAAGGAACATTGGTTGCACTGGATGCAGTTTTCGGGAATCCAGTGCGGCACGTTGACGGCCACGCCGCGTTTCTCGCAGGCCGAGGTGCCGAGAGGCCAGACGCCGTCCGGGCTGAAGGCGGATACGGGCAGCGTATCGCCTTTCTGGGCCAGGATGGGACGCACCACATCCCTGATGAATTCGTCTTCGTCGGAGCCGCATGTACAACCGCATTCGCAGCCGGCCGCGGCATCCTCGGCAGAGGCCCAGGAAGCGGGATACCTGACTTCAGTCAGGGCGCCCGCGGCTTTATCCACGGCGGCGATGTTCATGTTCACGACCTTTTCGCCCTTGCCGCCGTAGGTCTCTTTGATGGATTCCTTGAGCAGGGCCATGGCCTGCTCAAAGGGCAGCACCTTGGCCAGCTTGAAAAAGGCCGTCTGCATGATCATGTTGATGCGCCCGCCGAGTCCCAGTTCCGCCGCCACTTTTACAGCGTCCACGGCATAGAATTTCAGCTTGCGGGAGGCTATGATCCGGCGCATGGCGGCAGGCAGTTCCTTGCCCAGAGCCTCTTCCGGCCAGTGCGTGTTCAGGACAAAGACCCCGCCTTCCTTGATGCCTTCCAGCACGTCGTACAGATGGACGTATGCCGGGTTGTGGCAGGCCACATAGTCGGCCTGACGCAAGAGGTAGGTGGAGGTGATGGGGCTGGGTCCGAAGCGCAGATGGGAAACGGTGAATCCGCCGGATTTTTTGGAATCGTAGGCGAAATAGCCCTGCGCGTAGAGTTCGGTGTTGTCGCCGATGATCTTGATGGCCTGCTTGTTCGCGCCCACAGTGCCGTCCGCGCCCAAACCGAAGAACTTACACTGCACGGTGCCTGCGGGAACGGTGTCGATTTCTTCTTCCACCGCCAGGGAACGGAAGGTCACATCGTCTTCCAGGCCGACGGAAAAACCGTTCACGGGCGCCGCGCCGCGCAGGTTGTCGTACACGGCCGCGGCCATGGCGGGCGTGAATTCCTTGGAACCCAGGCCGTAGCGTCCGCCGACTATGGCCGCGTCCAGGCCGCTTTCGTAGAAGGCAGTGCAGACGTCCAGATACAGCGGGTCACCCAGGCCGCCCGGTTCCTTGGTGCGGTCGAGTACGGCCAGGGAACGCGCCGTAGACGGCACGGCGCGGAGCAGATGCTCGGCGGAGAAGGGACGGTACAACCGTACCTTGACCAGACCTACGCGTTCCCCGCGGTTGTTCAGGTACTTGACTGTCTCGCCTATGGCTTCGCATCCCGAGCCCATGGCGATGATCACGCGGTCCGCCTCCGGGTGCCCGACATAATCAAAGAGCTTGTAACGGCGGCCGGTCAGAGCGCCGACCTTTTTCATCTGCTGCAGGACGATGTCCGGAAGGGCATCGTAGTAGCCGTTGACCGCTTCGCGGTTCTGGAAATAAATATCCGGATTCTGCGCGGTGCCGCGTATGGTCGGGTGTTCGGGATGCATGGCCCCGGCGCGGAACGCGGCGATTTTTTCCCAATTGACGATTTTAGCTATGTCTTTGTAATCAATAACCTCAATTTTCTGAACTTCGTGCGAGGTGCGGAATCCGTCGAAGAAGTGCAGAAACGGCAGGCTCCCTTCAATGGCCGAGAGATGGGCGACCAGGGCCAGATCCATGACCTCCTGCACGGAGGACGAGGCCAACAGGGCGAAGCCGGTCTGGCGCGCCGCCATGACGTCCTGGTGGTCGCCGAAAATGGACAGGGCGCCCGTTGCCAGAGCGCGGGCCGAAACATGAAACACGCCGGGCAGCAGTTCGCCGGAGATCTTGTACATGTTCGGAATCATGAGCAGCAGGCCTTGCGAGGCCGTAAAGGTGACGGTCAGGGCCCCCGCCGCCAGCGAACCGTGCACCGCACCCGCCGCCCCGGCTTCGGATTGAAGCTGGCGCACCTGCACGGTCTGCCCGAAGATGTTTTTCACGCCTTTGGCCGCCCATTCCTCTGCCTCTTCCGCCATTACGGAAGACGGGGTGATGGGATAAATGGCCGCATTGTCGCTCAATGCATAAGCGATATAGGCTGCGGCGTTGTTGCCGTCCATGGTTTTCATTTTCTTCGCCATAACTTTTTGCTCCTGGTTTTAATCCGGTAAAAGTTTTTAGTTCGGTAAAAGCGCATACTCGGCAACGAGGCTGTCCGCCTGCGATCGCGGCAGTTCGGCGCCGGAAAATAATTCCTGCCCCCAGACTACATCGAATGCCGGCGTTTTGCATCAAATTTTTCCGATGAAGCGCAATTTTTTTTGAATGAGGGGGACCGGAGGGATCCTTCCCTCTCCGGAAAATGCTGTGACGCTCCGCCTTGCGCATGCGCGGGCCGGGGCTGCGCCCCGATGTTGCTGCACAGTTGCTGCTGCCGGTTATTATTGATCCCCCGATTAAAGCTTGCCGCTGTCAGCGTAAACAGCGAACTCCGCATAAAAGACATGTCCCCCTGTTTGGCAATGTTTATTCGGTGGAGCAATATGATACGGCGGCGTCCCGGCGCGGTCGGGCGGAGCCGCCCGCCGCGCGCAGTTCTTCCAGGGCGTGTTTGATGAGTTTCGGAAGGGCTGCCGCGCAGGCCGTGGTCAGTTCCGTACCGAGTTCGGCGTAGTTTTCCGGTTCCATGCCGATGACCACGGTTTCCGGCCTGTTGCCGATCAGTCCGCAGCTTATGAGGGTATCCACAAGGTCCACCTGATGCTGTGAATCGTGGAAGCCGAGGCTTTTGCGCAGTCCTTCGCCTTCCAGGCGGTAGACGGTCCCCGCTTTTTCGCCGCCCAGGACGGCGTCCAGAACGACGACGGCATCGTGTTCCATGAGCACGGCCATGAGCAGCTTGCCCATGACGCCCCCGTCGGTAAGGGTCACGTTGTCGGAGAAACTGTAGTTTTGTTCCAGCAGGCGCAGGGCATGGACGCCGAGTCCCTCGTCCCGGTAGAGGATATTTCCGACCCCGAGGAGCAGGATGCGTCCGCCGGACACGGCTATTTACCCATCCCGCAGCATTTTTTGTATTTTTTGCCGCTGCCGCAGGGACATTCGTCATTGCGCCCGATTTTGGGCGTTCCGCGGCGTTGGGGGACTTTTTTCACGGGTTCTCCCGCCGCTCGGGAATAGTTGAGCTTGTCGCTTCTGTCTCTGTGGGTGAAGGGCGACAGCGCTTTTTTGTCCTGCCGGACGCCGTCCGTCCTGTCCGCGGAGATTGTCGAGGCGGGCCGGCCGCCGGGCGTTGCGGATTTGCCGGGGAGTGGAGCCGTTTCCGCCGGCTCCGCGTCTTCGGTAGTTTCAACCTGAATACGCAGGCGCGTGAGCGCTTTGAAAAGGTTTTCCTGAATGCTGAAGAGCATTTCCTGAAACATGGCGAACCCTTCGCTCTTGTATTCCTGCTTGGGGTCGCGCTGGCCGTAGCCGCGCAGGCCGATGCCGTCGCGCAGGTGGTCCATGTTCAGCAGGTGTTCCTTCCAGGAGCGGTCCAGTTCCTCAAGCATGAAGTAGCGCAGGATATCCGCGTATACTTCCGGCGCCGACGCTTTCACTTCCTCCAGAATGCGCAGCACGCAGCCGCGGCATTCGGCGGGAGCGGGCAGGGGGTCCTCTTCCGGCCGGACGCGCTTGAGGTTGAATACTTCCTGAAGCCGCGCCTTGAGTTGTTCCTCCTCCTCGGTCGTAAGTTTGCCGCGCGCTGCATCGTAAGCGGAGTACATGTCGTTCAGGGTATCGTCGAGAAACTCCATGACGGCGGATTCGGTGTCTTCCCTGTTGATGGCGTCGCGGCGCAGGGAGTAGATCACCTCGCGCTGCTGGTTCATGACGTTGTCGTAGTCCAGCAGGGTTTTGCGTATTTCGAAGTTGTGGCCTTCCACGCGTTTCTGGGCGTTTTCGATGGCGTGGGAGATCATGCGGTGTTCGATGGATTCGCCGTCCTTGAGTCCAAGGGTTTCCATGATTTTGGAGATGCGGTCGGAACCGAACAGGCGCATCAGGTCGTCTTCAAGGGAGAGGTAGAAACGCGAGCAGCCGGGGTCGCCCTGGCGTCCGGAGCGGCCGCGCAACTGATTGTCGATGCGCCGGCTTTCGTGGCGCTCGGTACCCAGGATATACAGGCCGCCGAGTTCGCGCACGCCTTCGCCCAGCACGATGTCCGTGCCGCGTCCGGCCATGTTGGTGGCTATGGTCACCTTATTTTTCTGCCCGGCTTCGGCGATGATCGCCGCCTCCTGCTCGTGGTGTTTGGCGTTCAGGACGTTGTGGGGGATGTTGATTTTTTTCAGGCGGTCGGAAATCAGCTCCGACATTTCGATGGAAATGGTGCCGACCAGCACGGGCTGGCCGCTCTTGTGCAGTTCCTTGATCCCGGCGATGACGGCTTCCATTTTTTCGTTGCGGGTGCGGTAGATGACATCGGGCATATCCAGACGGATCATGGGCTTGTGCGTCGGCACTGAGATGACTTCCAGACCGTATATTTCGTGGAATTCCACGGCCTCGGTATCGGCGGTGCCGGTCATGCCCGCGAGTTTGTCGTACATGCGGAAGTAGTTTTGGAAGGTGATGGAGGCCATGGTCTGCGTTTCGGCCTCGACTTTGACCTGTTCCTTTGCTTCCAGGGCCTGGTGCAGGCCGTCCGAAAAACGGCGTCCGGGCATGGGCCGGCCCGTGAACTCGTCGACGATGACCACCTGGCGGTCGGTCACGATGTAATCCACATCGCGTTTGAAGAGCCGGCGGGCTTTCAGCGCCTGATGCACATGGTGCTGGACGGTTATGTTTCGGGCGTCGAAGAGGTTGTCTATGCCGAGCAGTTTTTCCACATGTTCGGCGCCTTTGTCCGTAAGCATGGCGGCGCGGGCTTTTTCGTCCAGAGTGTAGTCTTCAGGTCCGAGTTTCGCGACAACGGCGTCCACTTTGCGGTAGAGGTCCGTGGAATCGTCGGCCGCGCCGGAGATGATCAGCGGGGTGCGGGCTTCGTCAATCAGTATGGAATCTACTTCGTCAACGATGGCGAAGGAGTGTCCGCGCTGCACGAGCTGGTTACGGTAGAACTTCATATTGTCGCGCAGGTAGTCGAAGCCGAATTCGTTGTTGGTGCCGTAGGTGACGTCGGCGGAGTAAGCCTCGCGGCGTTCGTCGTCGTTCAGCCCGTGGACGATGACGCCCACGCTCAGGCCGAGAAAGTGATACAGTTTGCCCATCCAGGCGGCATCGCGCCGGGCCAGGTAATCGTTGACGGTGACCACGTGTACGCCTTTGCCGGAAAGGGCGTTGAGGGCCACGGCCAAGGTCGCGGCCAGGGTTTTGCCTTCGCCGGTTTTCATTTCCGCTATGCGCCCCGTGTGCAGGACGATGCCGCCGATGAGCTGCACGTCGAAATGGCGCATGTCCAGGGAGCGGATGGAGGCTTCGCGCACCAGGGCGAACACTTCAGGGAGAAGATCGTCGAGGCTGCGGCCTTCATCGACGACCTGGCGCCGGAATTCCGCCATGCGCGCTGGGAAGTCCTCAGGCGCAAGTTTCTGCATCTGCGCCTCGCGGGCGCAGATGGCGCGCACGAGTTGCATTTTGCGTTTTATGTAGCGGTCGTTCTTCGAACCGAAAATTTTTTTGAAGATCAAACTGAACATAGAAGCTCCGGATCGGGATACGGCGTCCGGGCCGCTGCGCGCCCTTTTTGACGATGCGGGCAGCGCCCCTGCAGGCGGCTCCCGTGAATTACACAGTCTCATCGGCATGGTGTTTTTCAAGTCCCGCCGCGCGCCGTCCACGCTTAACGCAAAACAGAACAAAAAAACACAACCGGATGTCGCCGGCGCCCCGCAAAAGCTTTGTCGGGCCGCGGCCCCGGTTGTATCACGGACAACGGGCTGCGGCAAAGTCTACTATGTCGGCTCGGACATTGCCAAGCATATTTTCAGGCGCTTTTCCGGAGCGTTGTAAGCCACAATCCACCACGCTAAAAAAGCAAAACCTTGAGGTTCCTCATCGATCAATTCATGTGCTCCTTATTTCGGTCATATCATCCGCTCTCGACAATGGCACAGCGGTGAGCTTGCCTTGCGGGAAGATTCAGTGTACAAACCGCAAACGGGGATGTAGCTCAGTTGGGAGAGCGCCGCGTTCGCAATGCGGAGGCCAGGGGTTCAATCCCCCTCATCTCCACCAGCCCTTCCTCAACAAAAGTCCCGCAATGTCCCAAAGACGTTGTGGGACTTAGCTTTTATGAGAACAACTCGTCTCTCCTCGTATAGGAAAATCTATGGGCATACCAGCGAAAAGCTGGTATATTTGCAGGGAACGGAAGCTTGAAAAAGTTCCATACCAACAGCCGCCTTTGCTTTGCAGGACAACGATTTCCAGCCCAAGCTGGTATAATGAGCGAGCGGTCTGCCGGCTATACCATCAACTGCGGGGAGGGGACCAAAATGAACAAATTGACCGATACTTGTTTGAGGAATGTGAAGCCTACCGGCAAGGTTCAGAAGATTTCCGACGGCTGCGGACTGTTTATCCATGTGACGGCGACCGGCTCGCCTTCTGCCGGGGGAATGTTGTGGCACATGGGCTACCGTTTCGGCGGCAAGAAAAAGCTGTTATGATTGAACCTGTCAATACCCAAAAACCTATACAAAAACCTATGTCTTCCTCTTCCCGCGTTGCCGAGGGTGATGGTTTGCAGGAAGGAGATCGCAGTAAGCAAGCTTATTCCCCGCAGACTTTGTAAATTCTTTACTTCATGTGCCCGCTTCCATCCGGCCGCAGCTTCTTGCAACATACCATCATAGCGGGCAATCCGCTCCCGACATTGTTCCACCGTATCAATGTATTCCTGCAAAGCCAGTTGTTGAACTGCCGGCAAACTCAATTCCCGCAACCACCGAAAATACATTTTGGTCCAACGGGTGCGTCCGGGATATTCAACGCCGATCCGAAGCAAAAAACTCGACAAATTTTGCCGGGCTGCTCTTTCCATCTTCTTGGCATCACCCCGAGCACGGAACAGGTCACGCATTGATTCATCCTCAGCATCAGGAACATGAACCTGCGTCAGCCCTGCGGCATGTCCGTCGCGCGCTGCCTTGTCATACCAAGTTGGCGGCAATAGGCAGTTATTTTATAAAAATATGCTAAATTTATCAGTATAATACGATGGATATTTCATCGAATTTACACTGTATTGACTGCACCTTGGTATCAAGACTGAATTCCGCGAACCGCATCCGGCTCTGTTATGCGGGCGGGAAAAACGCCCGCCTGAACCAGTCCGGGGCAGCAACGGGTTTGGCTTGCGCGTCCGTGCAGGCGTGTTCGGTCCACCCTTCGGCCAGCAGCGCGGCACCGGACTCGTCGAGAATGCGGTAGGCAAAGGTAAAGGAGGCGCGGCGCGGCTTAACGACCCGGCAGGCCACCGTGAGCAGATCGTCGTAACGCGCGGGGCTGCGGTAGCGGCAAAGGGCTTCGCGCACCGGCAGGTAAATGCCGCGCGTTTCCACTTCCTTGTAGCTCAGGCCGCGGGCATGGGTGAACGAGGTGCGGGCGCGTTCAAAAATATGCAGGTATTCCGCATAATAGAGTATTCCCATGCAATCCGTTTCCCCGTAGGAAACCCGATGGAGGTACAGAACATCGTCTCCCTGCGCCTGTGCCGGCTGCGTGTTGTTCATCAGAAATTCCTTTATGGTTTGAAAGCTCTCCCTTCAGGGAGATTCCTGCTTGACGCCCGGCAAAGCCGGGCATACCCTGCCGCTCACTCTGCTTTCAGGGAAGAGGCCGCCGGCGCGTCTTGCCGCACGGCAACCCCTGCCTTCAGGCAAGGGCATACCGGCGTAGGGAGCCGTATATGGATTGAAAAAACAAGGAGACCGCGCATTGGAAAATCCTCTTGTCCTGCTGGAGACCTCGTCGGGAGACATACTGCTTGAGCTTTTCCCCGACAAGGCGCCGGCAACGGTGGAAAACTTTTTGCGCTATGTGGACGATGCTTTTTACAGCGGCACGATTTTCCACCGCGTCATCAAGGGCTTCATGATTCAGGGCGGCGGCATGACCATACGCCTGCAGGAAAAAGCGACGCGTCCGCCTGTCGTCAACGAGGCCGCCAACGGGTTGACAAACGCGCGCGGCAGTGTGGCCATGGCCAGGACTTCCGATCCGCACAGCGCCGGCGCTCAGTTCTTCATCAACACCGTCGACAATCCCGGCCTGGATTACAAGTCGGCCGACAGGAAAGGCTTCGGCTACTGCGTCTTCGGGCAGGTGCTCGACGGTATGGATGTTGTGGACAAGATTGAAAAAATCCGCGTACGTACGCTGCGTGAACATGAGGATGTGCCTGTGGATTCCGTGCTTATCGTCAACGCATCACGTTTCGAGTAACCGTGTTTTCAAAGGAGACGCTTATGTCCGCAATACTCCGCGACAGCCTGCTCGGCACCGTCCAGCACGCTTTCGGCTTGATGAACGAATTCACGGACCGCTGTCCCGATGCGGTCTGGGAGGAAAAATTCGGCGGCTGGCCGATTTGGCAGCAATGCTACCATTGCTTCAACGCTGTAAACTTTTTCTTGAGGCAGCGCGGCGAGCCGACCGGCGACACCCTCTTCTCTCCCGATGTGGGCAATCTGAACGAAGTGTCCCCAGAGACCCCGCTCCGACAGACGGTGAAGGCATTTGTGCTCAGGGAGCAGGCATGGGTGATGCGTTACGCGCAGGCCCTGGACGATGGCGCCCTGGCCGAAAAAAACGAAGGGCTTTCCGAACGGATGGGGCGCGACATAACCCACGCCGGAACGCTGGCCCTGATCGCCTCGCATACCATGTACCATCTCGGAACCTGCGACGCGGCCCTCAGACAGCGCGGCCTGCGCGGCGTGTTCTGACCGCTGCGCGGCGCGTTCCGGCCCCGGCGCGTCCGGACTGCGCCCGTATGAAGGCCAGGGCCAGCGCCAGATCGGCGGGATAGTTGACGGTGAACAACGGCAAGGCATCCTCCGGCGCGCAGGTCACACGGTGGACCAGGTTTTGCGGGATCAGGCGCGCAAGTGCCGCTTGTCCGGCGAGCAGCCCCTGTTGCAGAAAGGGTAGCGCACCCGGCTCATAAATGCCGGGCAGGGCTGTATGGACTACGCCGGCACCGTTGCTGAAGGCGGTCAGCACGGAGTCCGCGGGTCGTTGCGTCCGGGCCGCAAGCAGCCTGCGCAGAGTCGGAGCGTCAATGAACGGCATATCGCAGGGGAGTACGAGGCAGGCGCGCCCGCAACGGCGAAGAGCCGATGTCGCGCCGCCGGCGGGACCGAGATTCGGCCGGTCGTCCGGAATCCACGGAAAGTCGGGATGTTCTCGTCCGACAATGAGCACATTGCCGATAATATCCTTGAGCAGGGTTGCTGTGCGGACCAGAAGATCCGGCCCGCCGGGACGCATGCGCAGGGAGGCTTTGTCCAGGCCCAAGCGGGCGCTCGTTCCTCCGGCCGTGATAACGCCGGCAGGACAATCAACGGCATCCATATCTTCTGTCTGGGGAAAAGCTGATTTATTCTTTTGAAAGGCTGAAGCCGGCTTCTTCGCTACGCTCAGAATGACAAAAACGTAGTCATTCTGAGCCTCGGCCTGAGCAGGACAAAAGGCCGAACATTCTCCGTCAGGTGAAGAAGCCGGCTTCATGCATTGTGCCTTTCCTGCATTAATAAGCGTTTCCCTAGTGCTTACCTGCAAAAGAAGGCGCTGCAAAACCCGCAGAGTTTTGCGCCGCCGGAGGCGGCCGTGCCGCGACATTCTGCGAATGATTCGACATTAGTACCAAGCCGTAAAAATAACAAGACAAAATGTTGCCGGGCAGCAATTATCATTTTGAAGCGATGATCTTCGTCAACTTGGGTTCAGTCGCCTCAGCCTTGCTGACGGGAACACCGAAAAAAGTGCCGGCGTGCCGGGGCTGCGCGGATTCGGCCGTCCCGGGCCTTGCTGACGGGAACACCGCTACCGGCTTTTCGCAAATTTGCGTTGGAGTTTTTTGTACAGGGCCTGAAGTTTTTTGCGCGACGCCTGTTGCATGACGATGATCGCCTGCGATTTTTCCCAGCGCTCAAGCGTGGCATGCGCCACATCAAGACGGTAAACAAATGCGGAGGGCGAAAGACCGGAAGCTTCGCGCAAGGCCGTGACATCCGCGCCGGTTATCGCGGCAAAGTCAAGAACAGGCAGGGCGGGTGGGGTATCCGACCCCGCGCGTTTGCGTTTTGCGGTTCTTTTTTGGGCAGAGGGCCTGGCCGGCGCCTGCGCGGACGACATGTCGGGAACCAGCGCTGCAGCCTGCCGGCCTGTCTGTTGCGCGTCGCGTTTTGCCGCCTGGGTTGCTGTCTTTGCGGCAGCCTGTCGCGCCGTCTGCCGGCCGGTCCGCTTTTCGGTCTGCCGTCCGGGTTGTTGCGCATCGTGTTTTGCCGCCTGCGTTGTCGTTTTCGCGGCGGGCTGTTTGGCCGGCCGCCTGCCTGTCTGTTGCGCATCGTGTTTTGTCGTCTGTGCGGCCGTCTTAGCGGCGGCCTGTCGCGCCGCCTGCCTGCCGGTCCGCTTTACAGCCTGTTGCGCGGCCGGGGGCGCGTCATGCGCGGGGAGCGGACTCCGGCCGGGTCCGGATGCTGCCGCCTCCTCCTCGAGATTGATGCCGAACAGACCTCCGAGATCCACGCCCTGCAGCGTTGCGGCCTCGCCGGCGCCCATCTGCGCAGCTACATCCGCGCTGAACAGGTCCAGCGGATCAACATGGCGCAGGAGAAACAGCAATTCCGGCTCCTCATCCAGCCTGCTGCCTACTCCGTAAAGCGTTGCTGCCGTATGCTTGCATAATCCGGCCCAATCCGGGCAGGAACATTCGTAGGAAATCTCGGAGGCTTTGGGAAAAATACCGATTTCAGGATGACAGACGACGGACATGACTTCCTTGGACAGTTTGCCCTGCAGGAGATCCACAAAGGTGGATATCTTCTCTTTGCAGGCATCCTGAATGAGCGCCCAATGCCGGGGTGGCAAAGGAGCGATGCGCACGGTCACAGTATACAGTTCCGAACCGCTGACAAGGGCGTGTATCTCGCCCTGCCTGACCTCCAGGTGGCAGACGGCGCCGTTGCGCACATAGCTGCGCCCGCGCGGCAGGCGGCTGTCGTAATCGGCCGTCAGATCCATCTGCCGGCACCATTCCTTGCCCCAGAAGGTGCGGGACAACAGGCGGCCCTCAATGCGGATCGGCCGGAGGTCGAACCGCTCCTTGCGCAGTTTCTCAATCAGGCGCGCGGCCTTGCGGCGTTTTTCCTCCACGCTCACATACTCGTGTCTGTACCACCAGCTCATAACAACCTCACATGAGGGCGCGGCCGATATCCAGTCTCACCAGATCCAGCAGCGCCTTGTCGTCCAGGTTTGTGATCGCTGTTTCGCCGTCATTGCCGAGAATCTCGCCGGCCAGTTCGCGTTTGCGCAGAAGCAGCGCATCAATGCGCTCTTCAAGGGTGCCGCGCGTTACACATTTGTGGACGAGGACATTTTTTTTCTGCCCGATGCGAAAGGCCCGGTCCGTCGCCTGCTCTTCGACAGCGGGGTTCCACCAGCGGTCGAAATGGATGACCTGTCCTGCCGCGGTCAGGTTGAGACCCGTGCCTCCCGCTTTCAGGGAGAGTATGAAAAAGGGCGGCCCATCGTCGCGCTGGAAAGCGTCCACCAGCCCCTTGCGTTGCTTTACGCCGACGGAGCCGTGCAACGCCAGCCCCGGACGCTCGAAAATACTTTCCAGATGACGGGAAAGCGGGTCAATGATTTCCCGGAACTGGGTGAACACAAGGACGCGCTCCTGACGTTCGGCCATTTCCCGGCACAGTTCGGTCAGGCGTTCGAATTTGCCGCTTTTTGCCGGATTCCAGTCCGGCTCGCCCGTCAGTTGGGCCGGATGATTGCAGAGCTGTTTCAGACGCATGATGCTTTGCAGCACCAGACCTCGCCGTCTGTTCCGGCTGTCTTCTTCCTCGGCAAGCAGTTCAAGCTCCCGGCGCAGGTGTTCCGTCACCTGGGCATAGAGTTTGGCTTGCTGCGGCGTGAGCCGGCAATGGGCCACGGTCTCCGTTTTGGCAGGCAAATCGTCGATAATGCGCTTGTCCGTCTTCAGTCGACGCAGGATATAAGGCGCGACCAGCCGGCGCAGGGGCGCATAGCGATCTTCCTGCCGCTTCTCAAGGGTACTCGCGACGCTTTTGAAGGTTTTCGCCGACCCGAGCAGGCCGGGGTTGATGAAATCGAAGAGTGCCCAGAGATCGGCAAGGCGGTTTTCAATGGGCGTGCCGGTGAGGGCGATGCGGGCGTCGGCCCTGATTTTTTTCAGCGCTTTGGCTTGGCGCGTGCCGGGGTTCTTGATGTTCTGTGCCTCGTCGACGATAACGAGCCGCCAGGGGTGGGCCGAGAACAGTTCACTGTTCCCGGACAGCATGGTGAAGCTGGTGACCACGAGATCGGCGGCCCGTAATTCTTCAGGATACGTGTCCCATCGGGCGATACGCTCTTTGCCGCTTTCGGCGGGATGGTAAAAATGCAGGGCAAGGGAAGGGGCGAAACGTTCGGCTTCGGCCCGCCAGTTGCCCAGGAGCGAGGCGGGAACCACGAGCAGCGAGGGCAGGGCGGCACCCCCTGCGCGTTCTTTGTGCAGAAGCAGCAGGGCAAGCACCTGAAGGGTTTTGCCGAGGCCCATGTCGTCGGCCAGGCAGGCTCCTAGCCCCAGTCCACTCAGAAGCGACAGCCACGACAGCCCGACCTTCTGATACGGGCGCAGACTGCCGTTCAAAGATGCCGGAACCGTCTCCGCCCCGGGGTCGCGCACTTTGCGCAGCAAGGCGCGCATGGCGCTGCCGGCTTCCACATGGGGCCAGGCGGCGGCCTCTTCTTCCCCTTCGTCCCCGGCAGCGCCCAGGTTCATGGGCAGGCCGGCCAGCAAACGCATCCCCTGGGCAAAGGTGAGTCCCTCGGCCTCGGAAGCCGCGCGGGCTTCTTCCCAGTGTTCAAGAGCCTGTCGCAGCTTCTGCGCGTCCGCTTCGATCCAGCGTCCCTTGAAGAGCACGAGGCCGTTCCCGGCTGCGAACAGTTCCCGTATTTCCCCGCGCGTCAGGTCGCGCCCGTCCAGCGCGAGACCGACGTTCCAATCCAGCAACGCCTTCACCCCGACAGCGGGGGCGGAATCTTCACCGACCGTGATGCGGACTTGCGGGCGCGGCCGTTTTTCCCACCAGTCCGGTATACTTACGCTGAGTCCGCTGCTTTCAAGGTCCGGAACGTCCAGGAGCAGGCGGTGAGCCTGAGCGATGCTGAAGGCCTGGGGGCGGTACACGGCGCCGCTTTCCACCATCCCGGCGACCCAGGGCAGACGTTCCGCTGCGGCGCGCACCGGGGACAAAAGACTCACAAGGGTGGATCTGTCGTCTTCCCCGGCATAGTGTTTCAAGGCTTCGCCGAGAATTTTATGCACGGGGCGTCCGTCCCGGTTCAGCGCGACCGTATAGGTAGCGAGAAAGGCAAAGGGAAAGTCGGCATCGGCTTTGTTTTCCGCCAGATGAAAGGTGACGCGACCGACGCGCCGCCACCGGGGGGCGCGTCGGTCCATGAAAGCGGTCAAACCGCCGCTGCGTTCCGCTTCTTCCAGGCACCAGGCGGAAAGTTTGCTCCATACGCTTTGCAGAGCCTGCCGGGACAGGTATTCGCCGCCCGTCATAGGAGGGGCGTTTTCCAGCAGGGCGTCAAGCTTGGCATCGGACGGGCAGGGAAGCAAAACGGCAGGATTTGCGCAGTCCGCCGCATCAGGCAGGCGGCACAGCGCGAAGAGCAGGGCATCCGCGAAGCCCTGCCAGAAGCGCTGCACGGAAACCTCGCCCGGATCGCCGTAGAAATCAGCGCCGGCGGCAGCCAGATCGAACAGGCGCCGGGGCCACGCGGACACGTCCTCCGCCGCATCGCGCGCAGGCGCCTCGGAGGCCGATGCCGTCCAGTGCAAGGTTGCGTAGGGAGTGAGGGAAATACGCGGCATGCTTGTTTGTTTTAATTATCATCCGGCTCCGCAGGCCGGCCCTTTCACATAAGGGAAGGTGTGCCAGCAAGGTATGCCGGGTTTTGCCGGGCGTCAAGCGGGAAGCGCGCCGGATACAGGCGCACGTTCGGCGTTCGCTTTGCCGATGCGGCTGTTTCTTAACGATTATTTGCATTTCCGATAAATTGCAGGATGCAATTTTTGTCGGGCTGCTGCGGCAAAAGCGTAGTTTCGCCGTACTGCTCGAAATACTTTGCGTTTCACCGCGTGCCCGCAATATTTTTTTGCCGGCGTACTTGCTTTTTTATCGGCGCACACATATATTTAGTTCGCTGAGTCCTCTGCGCGAAAGCAACCGCATCGTGCGGCGACCCCATATAGGATCGCCGGCGACAATGAGCCTCCGCAACGCGCACTTCCTTTCTCCCTGTCCGGAGGAGACAAGGGCGGAACACTGAGGAAGCGCGTGTTGCGTTCGAGCTTGAGATACTCCACACATACAGGGCGGAAGTACATTATGGCAGACAGAAAGTATGAATTTTCGTGGGACTTTATCGGTGATGTGAAAGAAGGGCGTCCCAATCTCGGCAACACCACGCGCATTGAGGTCTACAGACTGTTCCAGTATACACTGCGGGATGTTCTTGAGGAGAAATTCGGCACCGAAGCTGCGGATCGCGTCTTTTTTGACGCCGGATACAAGGCGGGCGTCAATTTCTGCAAGCAGTTCATCGGCGAGTCATCGAACCTGAACGACTATATTGAAAAAGTCAAACAGGCGCTTCTGGACCTGAAAATAGGCATCCTGCGCGTTGAAAGCGCGGATATTGACAGATTAACCTTTGTCCTGACCGTTGCCGAAGACCTGGACTGCTCCGGTCTGCCGGACATGGGACACGCGGTCTGCACCTATGACGAAGGCTTTATCACCGGTGTCTTTTACTCATACAACGGTGCCGAGTTGAACGTCAAAGAAAGTGACTGCTGGTGTACCGGCGACCGAACCTGCCGTTTTCACGTCACTCCCATGTCACACGCTTGACGCAACGGAACAGGCGGCACAGGCAAAACGGTTTTTGCTATGGACTGGATGGACGCGCCGGTACAAGCTCCGGCCGGGCAGACGCCCGTTGTGCCGGCTCAACAGACTGTGGACGGCACGGCTCTTGCAGCAGCAGTGGTGGATCGCCTGCTGCAGGTTGCGGCATCGCCGAGGTTTAAGGATGAAACCGTGCCCGAGGCTTTGCGCGGTGTAAAAAACTTCGAACAGTTGCTTACCGTAATCTGGGCAACCCGCAAAATGGCAATGGCCTTGTCCAAAGGTGACATGGATTACTACACCCCTGAAAAAGGCATCATTGTAGGGGCGTTGAAAACTTTACAATCCAACCTTAAACATCTGACGTGGCAGACACAACGCATTGCCGGCGGCGATTACAGCCACAAAGTAAGCTTTCTCGGCGAATTTTCGGAAGCGTTCAACTACATGGCCACACAGTTGGCCCAACGCATTTCCCTGCTCAAGAGTACTAGTGAAGAATACAAGAATATGTCTTTTCGTGATGCCTTGACCGGCATATACAACCGTAAGGCGTTTATGCATTTTGCAGAAGAGGTGTTCACTACGCTGAAGCCCTTGGCTTCCACCCTGATCATGGCCGATATCGACAAATTTAAAAACTTTAACGATGATTACGGGCACCTCTGCGGAGATGAGGTGTTGAAACTTTTTGCCGGCTACCTTTCCCGAGCTTTGCGTCCCGGCGATATATGCAGCCGCTACGGAGGGGAAGAGTTTCTCATGCTGCTGCCCGGCATGCCCTTGTCCGTAGGTCTGTCGATCGGGGAGCGTTTACGCGCTGGAGTGGAAAAGCTTCGGATGCAATTTGCGGGAAAGGAATTGCGGATTACTTCAAGCTTCGGCATCTGCGAAACGGGTACAATGCCTGATGGTGCGCGGTTCGATGAATTTATCTGCTCCTGTATCGGCAGGGCTGATGAGAATCTGTACAAGGCCAAGGAAGGCGGGCGCAACAGAGTCGTCGGATGAGCCCCGGCGTTGCGGTGTTTGCCTGCGGCAAAGGGCACTTTCAAGGTGAAATTGCATTACAGCAATTAACACTTGAATTTGAATGCAACGCTGTGTCATACGCGAATTGCTTTTGAGTAATTAATGCTTGAAACAGTTCGCTTACGGCGGGCAAATCCCACCTGCTCCTGTTTCGCGGCAAGGATTTGCATCGCAAATCCTTGCGGAGCATTTCAAGTATGAAATGCTCTAAACTCGACGGAAGAGGAAGAACGAGCGATAAGACTGCAAGCTGCGCGGATGCGGCATTCAGGCGTTGCCGGCGCATATGTCGGGGGTCTGTGGATGAAAGATATCATACAATGCGTTCTGTTTTGCTTTTTTGCGGGCGTGATTTTCGCGGAAGCGGGCGTATGCGCCGAGGGCGGCCGCCGGTCGCCGTCGGCCGCGGCATCGGGCGTTGCGCGCCCGGTTCGGTCCAGCGCGCCTGTCAAAGGTATCGGCATTGTGCGCCGCGGCCTGCCTGCCGAGCCGCGCGTCCAGGCGACCCGGAGCATGCCGGGTGAAATTCTCCATGCCGGAGCAGGAACGCCGAAAGCCGCATCGGCAGCAATATCTTCTCAGGCCGGAAGAAAGTCGGGCGCGAAAAAAAACAGGACCGCAAAACCAGGACTTGCCGGTTTTGCCGCAGCACCTTTCACCGCCGCCGGAGCCGACTCGCAACATGATGCGCCTAAAACCCGCATCTACGGACCTGACCCGGAGCAAAAAAAGGCTGAGGCGCCCATGACGCTCGGGGACAAGCAGAACATCACCGTCAGCGCGCAATCCGAGCCGCAACAGACGGCCCGTCTGGCACCGGGGCGGGCGGCGTTTTCCGGAGGACCGGAGCGCATGGGCCGCATCAATGAGACGGAGAGTCCTGAAGTCAGCATGAGCTACAAATTGAATCCGGAGGCGTCCGGACGCGTCACCGTCAACCCCAACGACCCTGATTCGCCACTGTACCGCCCGCCCGAAAGAAACCGGAACCTGAGCGGCGCAGGCCTGTATATGGACATGTCGGTGCGCGAGGATCTGAACGTAACCCTGGGCGGTGAATACAGCGATGTGCAGGATACGCGCCCGGCCGGCAGGACGGACGGAGCCGCCGGCGCATCCCTTGGCTTCACCTGGAATTTTTAGATGGTATTAACAAAAGAATGTTACGAGGTCTTCCCTATTTCCATTGGCATGAAAACGAGCAAAAAGGGAGAGTTTTTACCTATAGATAGATACAATCATAGTAACGTACAGAAATTACAAGTTTTCCGTGCTGTGTAGAGGTGTTGAGAAACATCCTGACAACATGCTGATTTTATAATATTTTTGCGCAGAAAATCTGTCCGCTGATGTAAACGCTCATAAACTTAAAGCCGCAGGCTTTGCAACGATGCCGCTGCCGGCCCAAATGTTGACCATTTTTAATGACATCCCGGCTAGACATATCGGGCATTCCGGCATCTGTTTCCCTCCTTATTATTGATGGAGGCCGCATATCAGAAAAACATTCTACTCTCAAAGATTTTGCGTTTGATGGGTAGAAAACTGTGCAGAACGCTCATCTCCAATTTTGCAAATCGCCGACCTCACCGCATGCGTATACGCGGAGCTTTCCGGAAAGTTTCCTCGAAATCAGGTTATTTTACTTTCGGAGCGTACACGGGAAACGAGACGTCCGGGAAAGCCGCGCGCAGGCGTTGCGAGCTGTGCTGCACGGCAAGAGGCGCGCTGTCGATGCCGACCCAGCGCCGGCCCAGCTTCTGAGCGACATACAAGGTCGTGCCGCTGCCGCAGAAGGGGTCGAGAACAGTATCTCCGCTGCTGCTTGAGGCAAGCACGATCCTTTCCAGCAGGGCCGAGG
>JAISMY010000114.1 GCA_031276485.1 Desulfovibrio sp.
ATTCCGAACCCGGAAGTTAAGCCCTTCATCGCCGATGATACTGCATACTCTTGTGTGGGAACGTAGGTCGGGGCCGACAGCTTCTTCTCCGGGCGCTTCACTTCCTTTGTGATGCGCCCGATATTTGTTGTTTTCTGCGGAAATCGTCAAACCACGGCAGTAAGGCCGCTGTGCCGCCGCACGGCGTGAGCCGGCCGGAAGCGGCTTTTTCAGGCGGACGATCCTGCGTTGAAAAGTTTGTTTTTCCAACTCATATATCATCTTGCCGGCCTTGCGCGGTTATCCCGTGTTTCCATCGACTGACGACAAAGAATGCCGCGCTGCCTCCGCTTCCCGACCGGTCGAAACGCATCCCCGGCCGGCGGAAAGCAGTTTCTCGGCATCTGAGATAAATTCCGGAGCGCCGGAAGCGTCTTCCCTTCCGGCAGGCGCGTTTTTTTCTGCGGCGGACGCGATTTCCAGACCGGCTGAACCTTGCTTCCCGCCGTCCGGCGAGCCTGCCCCTGCGGTCCTGCCGCCGCATGCTGTCCTTCCCTGTCTGTCCGGTGAGCAGTGCACAGGAGAGCTCTGCGCCCCCGAATTATGCGAAGAGCGCCTGTTCGCTGCCGTCCTGAGCATGGCTGCGGACCGGGAAACTCCCCTTCCGGCCCTGTTCGCCGGGGCAGTACGTTTGGCATACCCTGGGCGCGCCGACGAAGAAGCGAGACTTGCCGTCCTGCGCTATGAGCGTTATCTTGCAGAGCCGCCGCAGGGTATGGACAGGTTCGGCAATCCGCTCTGGATACATGCGGCTCCGTCCGGCTCCGGCGCGGAACGTAAGGGGTGGGGCGCAGCGCGTGAAGACGCGCGCGGACAGGCGGAGCATGCCGATGAGGATGAAGCGGCGGCCCTCGGCCCGTCGCAACAACATTTTGCCGGGAAGTTTTTTTCGCGGCCGCAAAAATTTCTAAAGGCAGGCACTGAAGACGACCGCACCCTGCACCCGCCCGGTGATCCCCGGCCGGGTTTCCGGCCGGCGCGGCTGCTCCGAGCTGCGGTGTTTGTCACGCTTTTTGCCGTGCTGTATTATTGTTTCACTGCAGTTTTCTGATTTCGTCTGTTGCGGGCGCCGGACCTCGGCTGCAACAGCGCGCGCTGTTTCTCTTTCCGAAAAGCCGCGCAATTTCCAACGGAAAACTGCACAGCAGTTTTTCAAAATCTTCAGCGTCCTGCATTCAAACTCGCTTGAACGCTGCTTGGTATGATTGACTTTTAATAAGGAGGGTGCCATGCGCTTTGCAGCGGTGTGCTGTCTGCTGTCCGTCGCGGTAACGGGCGGTTGTGTCGGCGGGGGAACCGGCGGGAGCGGAGGCGGAAGCCTGAGCGCCAGAGTTGACCAACATGAACAGCAAATCCGGACACTTATGTCACAGGTGGGGCAAGTTGAACAAGTGCTTCCCGGTCAGGCCGAAATGTGGTCCCAAGTACAGTCCATGCGCCAGGAACTCAACATGCTGGCCGGCAAAGTGGATGATGCCCAGGGCGGCGGGTCGGGAGAACAGCCCTCGCTGCGCGACAGGGTCGCCCGTCTTGAAGCTGTTGTAAGACAGATGGCTTCGCAGTTGGCCGTCAACGTCGACGGTCTGAATACGTCCGAAGGCGCGATGCCTGCCCTGCAGCGCCCTGTTTCCGGCGCGTATCCGCCGCCTGCGGCATATCCCGGCGCCGCTCCCCCCGCGCCCGGACGAACGGATACGGCTTCCGCCCTGTACGATGCGGGCATCAAGTCGTTCGACCAGCGGCGCTACAAGGAGGCTGCATCGTCCTTCAAGGATTTTTACGCTTCCTACCCCACGCACAAACTGGCGGGCAACGCTCATTTCTGGGAAGGGGAATCCTGGTTTCAACTGAAGGATTACGCCCGTGCCGCTCTGGCCTACCAGGAGGTTATCGCCAAGTTTCCCGGCAGCCCCAAACTTCAGTCCGCCATGCTCAAACAGGGCATAGCCCTGCAGAACGCCGGGAAAAAACAGGCGGCGCGCGAGCGCCTGAACGAACTCGTAAAACGCTATCCAACCAGCCCCGAAGCGACCAGAGCCAAGCAGGTGTTGGCCGATTAACGCGGATATCGGTAACGATACCGGGCGGGATCGTGCGCTGAAAACCAAACCTGTACAGGAGCAACGGACAGGAACCGGCGTGGACACAGGAAAACCGGGCAATCCCCCCTTCAAGCCGGGTGCGCGCCGGCGCGGCAGGACCCTGGTGCTGAAATTGGGCACAGGTGTGCTTACGCGCGGCTCGTCGAAGCTCGACCGCGCCCACATGGTCGAAATAGTCAGGCGTTGCGCCGCCGCCGCCGCCGCCGGGAACAGAATCATACTGGTGTCTTCCGGCGCCATTGCCGCAGGCCGGGAACATCTGAATTTTCCTGAGCTGCCGCCCTCCATCCCCGCGAAACAGCTTCTGGCCGCAGTGGGCCAAAGCCGTTTGATCCGCATCTGGGAGCAGCTTTTTGCCCTTTACGGGCTGCATATAGGCCAGATGCTCCTGACGCGCGCGGACTTTGAAGACCGTGAACGCTTTCTCAACGCGCGGGACCTGCTGAACGCGCTTCTGGATCACGGCATAATTCCTGTCGTCAATGAAAACGACGCCGTGGCCGTGGCCGAGATCAAGGTCGGCGACAACGACAATCTTTCCGCGCTGGTGGCCGTGCTGGCCGAAGCCGATTGCCTCTTCCTGCTGACGGATACGGACGGCCTGTATACCGCCGACCCCCGCGTTCACCCCGATGCCGAACTCGTCCGGCGCGTCGAGGTCATTGACGACGCCGTGCGCGCAACGGCGGGCGGAACCGCGTCCGCCCTGGGCACAGGAGGCATGGCGACCAAAATACAGGCCGCCGAAATAGCCGTGCGTGCCGGCATCGGAGCGGTCGTCGCTTCCGGGGCGCAAAGTTCCGTCATCGGCGATCTTCTGGAAGGCGGGCAAAGCGGCACCTTCTTCGTGCCGCGCAGCAATCCGCTGGAACGCCGCAAGCAATGGATATTCGGCGCGCCCCCCGCGGGCGGCGTCAGCATTGATGCGGGCGCGGCCGCGGCCTTGTGCCGCGGGAAAAGCTCGCTGCTCCCGGCCGGCATTACCGCCGTATGCGGGTCCTTCGCCCGGGGAGCCGTCGTGCGCATCCTCGCCCCCGACGGCAAAGACCTCGCGCACGGCGTGCCTCGCTACAACAGTGACGCCCTGTCCATGATCATGGGCAGGCGCTCGGATGACATCGCAGGAATTCTCGGCTATGAATACGGCCCTGTGGCCGTCCACCGCAACGACCTGATCATGCTTGACGATTCCGGCGTCTGATCCTGGGGCATTGTCTGCGGAAACAGTATTTGTCTGCAATGTGCATGGAGGTACAGCCGTGCAGGGAAGCGAAAGCGCGAAGACGGGCGAAAACGGCGGCGGCGGCGATGTGCAGACCGTATGCCGGGAAGCTAGGGAAGCCTCACGGGTGCTGGCTGCGTTGAGTACCGGGCGCAGAAACGGCATTATGACGGCCCTGGCCGATGCCCTGCTCGAACATGCCCCCGGCATTCTTGAAGCCAATGCAGCGGATGTTGCGGCGGCGCACGCGACCGGCCTGAACGCGAGCCTGACGGACAGGCTTGTGCTGAACGGACAACGCCTGGAAGGCATAGCCGCCGGCATCCTCGTCCTGGCGCGCTTGCCCGACCCGGTCGGCACGCTCATGGACGGGCGCAGGCTGGATTCCGGTCTTATCCTCGAACGCCGCAGAGTACCGTTGGGCGTGGTGGCCGTTGTCTATGAAGCCAGACCCGACGTAACCGCGGACGTGAGCGCCCTCTGCCTCAAAACCGGCAACGCCGTCATCCTGCGCGGCGGCAGGGAGGCCTTCAACACCAACCGCGCCCTGGTTGCGGTGATCGGCGCCTGTCTGAAAACACTGGACCTGCCCCCGGCCGCCGTGCAGTACATCAACTCGACCGAGCGCTCGGCGGTTGAAGAACTGCTGCGCATGGACGCCTGGGTGGACCTGCTCGTCCCGCGCGGCGGGGCCGAGCTGCACCGCCTGTGCCGGGAAAAATCACGTATCCCGGTCATGACCGGGGGCATAGGCGTCTGCCACATTTTTACGGACCGGAGCGCTGATGCCGAAAAATCCCTCAAGGTCATAGAAAATGCCAAGATACAACGCCCGAGCGCGTGCAACGCCCTGGAGACGCTGCTCGTCCACAAAGATATTGCGGCGTCTTTTTTACCGAAACTTGCCGCGCGCATGGCCCCCTTCGGCTGCACGCTGCACCTCAGCCCCGAGGCGGAGGCTTTTTTGCCTGAGCCGCGCGGCATAGCAGCGGTCCCCGTGCGGGAAGGCGATTACGACCGGGAATGGTTGAGCAGGGATTTCAACGTGCATGTCGTGGAGGGGCCGGACGCCGCTACAGCGCATATCCGCAGGCACGGCACGGGGCACTCGGAGGCCGTGCTGACGGAAGACATGGCCGTTGCCCGGCGCTTTGTCGACGCTGTGGATGCCGCTGCGCTGTACGTCAACGCGTCTACGCGTTTTACCGACGGCGGGCAGTTCGGCCTGGGGGCGGAAGCCGCCGTCAGCACACAGAAACTGCACGCGCGCGGCCCGGTGGGACCGGAAAGCCTGACCACCTATAAATGGACGGCATACGGGGATTATGCGGTACGCTCTTAAGGCATATCACGCCAATTTGCTTTCCGCTGAAAGCAAACCGGTATGGCGGAGGCGAAGCCGACGCCCGCAACTTTTTGAAAAATCAGGCTTCGCCTGTTTTTCAAAAACTTTGGCGTCTTGCATTCAAACGCGTTTGAATGCAGCTTGGCATCGGATCAGGCCGGCAGCTACAGGGCGCGCCTCCGCATGAATATCCTGCTGACGGCGGGCGGCTGGTCAAGCGAACGCGACGTTTCCCTGGCCGGAGCCGAAGAGGTGAGCAAAGCCCTCGTCAATCTCGGGCACAGCGTCACGGACCACGATCCCGGCGTGTCTTCTGAAAGTCTGTCCGAAGCCGCGGCGGGCAAAGATTTTGTCTTTATCATGCTGCACGGCTCGCCCGGCGAGGACGGCGTCATACAGGCCGCGCTGGACCGCCTCGGCCTTCCCTATCAAGGCTCAGGGCCGGCGGGATCCCTGCTGGCCCTGCACAAGGCGTTCGCAAAGACGCTCTTCGTTTCGGCCGGACTGGCAACCGCGCCGTGGCGTCTGCTGCCCCGACGCGCGGGCGCGGAAGCGCTCCCCCTTCCTGAATATCCCCTGTTTATCAAGGCCGACACCGGAGGCTCCAGCCTGCACATGGAGCGGGTGGAAAGGCCGGATGAGCTGCCCGCGGCCCTGGACCGGCTCTTTGCCTGCGGCGGCCCGTATCTGGCCGAAAGCGCGGTGGACGGCATTGAAATCACCTGTGCCGTGCTCGGCGAACGTGTGGACGGAGTGGAAGTCCCTCGCGCCTTGCCGCCCATCCTCATCAGGCCCGCCGCCGGCAAGGTGTTCGACTACGCATGCAAATATTCGCCCGGAGGCGCGGAAGAACTCTGCCCCGCCCCGATTTCCGGGCGCCTCACGGCGCGTATTCAAGATGCGGCCCTGACGGCGCACCGCGTCCTCGGATTGTCCGGCTACAGCAGGGCCGACTTTATCGTTCCCGGCAACGGCGCGGTCCATGCCCGGCACGGTACGTCTGCCGGTTCCTCCGCGGCGGCGGGCTGCTCCCTGCCG
This sequence comes from Desulfovibrio sp., assembly GCA_031276485.1. Taxonomy (GTDB): domain Bacteria; phylum Desulfobacterota; class Desulfovibrionia; order Desulfovibrionales; family Desulfovibrionaceae; genus Frigididesulfovibrio. The sequence goes on from JAISMY010000114.1 coordinate 5,747, forward strand.
GCCTGCGCCTCCGCAGTGCCGGTGAGTCAATGCGCAATCTCCCGGAAAGGATCGCCCGCATACCTTAAAGAACGCTTTGATGACTGCCCGGTGCTGCTGGAAGTCAATTCCCTGCCGGGTATGACCCGCACCAGCCTTCTCCCTCGGGCAGCGGCCGCCGGCGGGATCTCTTTCGACCGTCTTGTGGAACGTCTTGTCGAACTCGGTCTGGCCCGTAACCGTGCGGAAGGGGTGAACGCCCGTCAGGCTCATGCGGCGGCCCGCGGAAAGGAGTAAACGAAGTCCATGCGTGCGCAATCGTCACCCATACCCTGGTCCACGGTGTTTTTTACTCTTTTGGGACTCGGCTGGTGCGGCTGGACGGCGTTTCCCACTTCCGTCCCGCCCGCGTGCGCGACCTCCGGGTGCGCGCTTTTTCGGGACGCCGTGATAGGCGGGGTATCGCTCTGGTGGGTGGGCGGAGCCTATTTTTTCCTGACGGCGCTTCTGGCCCTGCGCGGCAAACGCATCGCCTCCCGCCTGCTCGCCGTATCGGCCCTCGCGGTGGACAGCGTACTCCTCTTCATCATGTTTTTCACAGCTCCCTGCTTTGACTGCCTGGTCGCCGCCGTGTTTATCGGCCTGGTCTATTACAGTCTGCGCGGGGAACCCGACGGCTGGTTTCTCATGCCCAGCGGGCCGTCCCTGCTGCTCCCCGTCTGGTTCGGGCTTTTTTTGGGCAACAGTGTCCTGGCGGCGGATGAAATGCTGCCGCGGCACATACTCGGGGACAAAAACGCGGAGGTGAGCATCTTTTTTTCCCCATCATGCCCGGCCTGCCGCGCGGCCCTCGCTTCCATAGGAAGCGCCGCGGCGCTGTATCCCGTCGCTGAAGAACCCGGCGACATCGACCGTATCATCAAGTTTGCCTCTTTTCTCCGCGACGGCCTGTCCGCGGGTGACGCCGCGGAACGCAGCATGGATCCGGAACAGTCCGCGCCCGAATATTCGCTGTTCAGCCGCATCGTATTGACCGTGCAGCTTCTGCGCAACAAATCCGCCCTGCTGCGCCAGGGCGTCCGTTCCGTGCCTCTTATCCGGATCAGCGGCATGCCCGGCTTCGGGTCGACTTCCCTGGAAAAACGCAACGGCAGAAGCGAAGAAGAGAGACGACCGCCGGCAGCTGCGGCAGCGGGCCGCGACGGGACTGCGGCCCCGCCGGCTCCGATGCCGGCGCCTCCCCCGCCGCAGGAGTACGACGGGCGCCTGCAGCCTGACTTTTTGCGGGATCTGGACAATATCGGCAAATGCGGCGGCGATGCAGCCGAACCGTGCTCCGAGGCTTCCGGCGAGCGATGACGGACGCCGGCGGACTTTGCCCGTCGGCCGGAGTAAGTATGGAAAAGCACAGGTCGGCATTTCTGCAGTACGCCCGGAGTTTTTTCAACGGCGATCCTGAAAAAGATCGCTACATGCAACTCAAGGTGGACCATACCTTCAGGGTATGCGGACAAGCGGATATGTCGGCGGCCGAAGAGGACGAGCTGCGCGCGCCCGCCGTCCGACGCGCCGTGGCGTTGGCCGCCCTGTATCACGATGTGGGACGTTTCGAGCAGCTCAAACGCTGGAACACCTTTTCCGATGCGCAATCCTGCAATCACGGCCTGCTGGGCGCGGGCATCCTGAAAAAACAGGGTTTTTTGGACGGGGAAGAGAGGGAGATACTGCAGCTTACGATCGCCGCCGTCGCCCTGCACAACCGCTTTTCCCTTCCCGCGGGCCTGCGGGGTGACCTGTTTCTGACTGTCGTCGCCGTGCGCGATGCGGACAAAGTGGACATCCTGCGCATCCTGGCGGAACAGCTCGGCCCCGGCAGCGCGGCGGACAAAACCATGCTGCTGCACCTGAAAGATGCGCCCGGCGTCTGCAGCCCCGCTATACTCAAGGCGTTGCGTGAAAAACGCATCGCCCGCTACATGGATATGCGCACCCTCGACGATTTTCGCCTGCTGCTCTGCACCTGGCTTTTCGAACTGCGCTTCGCCGCCTCGTTGCGGGTCATTCGGGAAAACGGCTGCTTCAACGACATTCTGGACGGGTTCACCGGCGCGCGCGAGGTGAAAGCCGAAGCCGCCGCCGTAGTGGAAAGCCGCCTGAACCCCGCCCCTTCCGCGCGATCCGCTTAAACGCGCTCTTTGGCAGTGTTTCAATCCGCATCCGGCTTCCGGCCGCCGGATGACTCCTGCCCCGGCTTCACCCCGCCGGGTGGAAAATTGCCGCGCCCGCTTCCCGCCGGAAAAGTTCAGTTTCGTATTTTTCTTATTTACTTCCCAACATTTTTGTTGAAAACAGCAGAATACAGCATATGAACCGCAGGCGCGGTCCCCTTTTGCGCAGGCCCCGCGCAGCAGCCGGCAGCAAGTGTTTCGCCGTGCCGGAACGGGTTTTGCCGTGCCGGCATTCTTTATGCTTATGATGCCGCAAACCTGCTGTGATCGGCGCGGATCCCCGGAGCCGATACCAACGCCGCAACAAAGGAGTTTGCCGTGTCTGCCGTGTCTGCCGTTGATACTGCTTTTATTATCGTGTGTTCCATGCTGGTCATGCTCATGACGCCGGCGCTGGCCCTGTTTTACGGGGGCCTCGTCCGGTCTCGCAATGTGCTGTCCACGACCATGCACAGTTTCAGCCTGCTCGGCGTGGTTTCCATACTTTGGGCGACACTGGGCTTTACCCTGGCTTTCGGGCCGGACATAGGAGGGGTGACCGGGGATTTTTCCGCGCTCTTCCTGCGCGGGATCGGCGCCGACCCCCTGCCTTTTGCCGGGAGTATACCGGGCATACTGTTCGCGGCCTTCCAGTGCATGTTTGCCGTGCTGACGGTCGCGCTGGTGTCCGGCTCATATGCCGAGCGCATACATTTTCCCGCCATGCTGCTTTTTTCCGCCCTGTGGCTGATTTTCGTGTATTGTCCCATGGCCCATTGGGTTTGGGGCAAAGGCTGGCTCGGCGAACTGGGGGCGCTTGATTTTGCGGGCGGGGCAGTAGTGCATATGAGTTCCGGGGCGGGAGCGCTGGCGGCGGCCCATGCCTTGGGCCCGCGCCTGGATCTGGGCGGAGGAGGCGGCGGTCACATCGTTCCGCACAACCTGCCGATGACGCTGTTGGGCGGCGGTCTGCTCTGGTTCGGATGGTTCGGCTTCAATTCCGGCAGCGCCCTTTCCGCGGGCGTTCTGGCCGCGCATGCCCTGTTCACTACGCATCTTGCGGCGGCGGCCGGCATACTGGGCTGGATTCTCGTGGAATGGAAATACACCGGCAAGCCGACCACCCTGGGGGTGGCTTCGGGCGCGCTGGCCGGGCTGGTGGCCATCACGCCGGGCGCAGGGTTTGTCGAAGTCCTGCCTGCCGTGCTGATCGGGTTCGTCGGCGGCATAGTCTGCTACGGCGCCGTGCTGCTCAAAAGCCGCCTGGGCTATGACGATGCCCTGGATGTCGTCGGCATCCACGGAGCCGGGGGTACCTGGGGCGCCTTGGCCACGGGCGTTTTCGCCGCTGCAGCAGTAAACGGGGTGGACGGCCTTGCCTACGGCAATCCCGGCCAGATGTGGATACAGCTTTTATCCGTAGCGGCGACCTGGATTTTCTGCTATTCCGTCAGCCGCATCCTGCTGTATCTTGTGGACAGGATTGTCGGCCTGCGCGCTGCCCCGGAATCGGAACTCACAGGCCTCGACATCAGCGAACACAACGAACGCGCGTATCAGATTTAACCCGGACAAAAGGAATTTCTGATGAAAAAACTGGAAATCATCATCCGGCCCTCAAAGTTGATGGCGGTAAAAAAGGCGTTGGAAACCTTGGGCATACACGGCATGTCCATAAGCGAAATCCGTGGTTACGGGCGGCAGCGCGGGCACAAGGAGGTCTATCGCGGAGCGACCCTGGAATCGCAGTTCGTGCCCAAGGTGCAGATCAGCTCGCTGGTGCATGACGAAGCTGTGCAGAAAGTGGTGGATGCCACCTTGGAGGCAGCGCGCACAGGAGAACTGGGCGATGGTAAAATATTCGTCCTGCCCGTGGAAAACGTCATTCGCATCCGGACCGGCGAAAGCGGCAACGATGCGTTGTAATTCCAATCCGGCAGGATTACGCGCACATTGCCGATATCCGCGTTGAAAAGAAAAATTTTCAGTACTTCCCTGAAACCGGGGCCGCAGGGGGGCCGGTGCCCTGCGGCCCCGGCCTTCAGGCCGGCCCGACTCCGCCCAGGCACAAGGCGCATGGGCCTGAAGCCCCATGCTGCCGTCCTGATCCGGTGCCTGAACGAGAAAGAAGGACACCGGCCCTGCATACGTCTTTGGACGGCCGCACCGGCAAATGCTTGGTATACCGAACCGGAACCGTCCCTCATGCCTCGGCTTTCGGACGGATTGAGGTCTTCCCCGCTGCGCTAATCTTTCCGGTTTCCCTGCCGATAAGAGCATTGACGCCGCCATGCGGTTTTGTAAGGAGTATGCGATGGGTCGCAATGCTTTTTTTTCGGCTCTGGGCGGAGGCATGCTGTTGCTTGCAGGCTGCGGCTTTCCGTCGCCGGTGGGTGAAAAACCTTCCCTTCTGGAAAATACGTCGAACAGGCCGAATATTACGGTTTCGGGCATGACCGTGCCCGCGCCCGACCCCGGCTATACGGCTGCCCGCGAGCTGAAGCTGCAAGTACGCGAACTCGCCGACCAGCTTGTCGCCGAAATGCGCGATCCTTCTCTGCGGCGCAGCGTGGCTTTGCCCGTATCTTTCGTCAACCTGGACAATTTCGGCGAAACTTCGGCTTTCGGGCGCCTGATTGCGGAACAGTTGTACTTTGAGTTCAACCAGCGCGGCTATCCGGTGCGCGAGTATCGCCTGGACGAAGCCGTGCGTGTGCGCCGGCGGCATGGGGAGTCCTTTCTAAGCCGGGAGCGGGGGCCGGTCGCGCCGCATTCCTCGGTGGTCGTCGTCGGCACCTATTCACGTTCGCCAGGTGCCGTTTTCGTAAATGCCCGTCTGGTGCGCCCGAATGACGGACGCGTACTGCGCACGGCGGACATGGTGCTTGAAGCCAACGAAACCGTCGTCGCCCTGCTGAACTCCGGAGTGAGCAGGTCGGCGCCGGACCACGCCCGGAAGGGAAAAAGCACCTCCGGCGCGACCGCCGGCATGCGCATCCGTGACTTCGACATGGCCGTGCGGCCGGACGACATTCAGGAAACAACGCCTTTCGACCGCGGCGAGGATATTCATTAGAGCATTTCATACTTGAAATGCTCGGCAAGGATTTGCGGCGCAAATCCTTGCCGCGAAACAGGAGCAGGCGGGCAAAGCCTGCCGTAAGCGAACTGTTTCAAGCGCTGAATGCTATAGTGAGGGAATTCTCTGAAGGGAGAAGTTCCGGGCCACAAAGGAATTTCTGATGAAAAGAAAACTCCTGCTGTTGACGGCAGGCATACTGTCCGCCCTGTTCATGGCGGCCTGCGGCATGCAGGAGCGACGCCTTCCGGAGGATTTGCGGAAACCCGGCTTTTTCGGAAGCTACGAGTCGGTCTGCCAGTACAACCTGTACCATGGCAGAGCCTATGCGGCGCAGGGACGCTATGAGCTGGCCAAGGAACATCTGTTGCTCGCTTTGGCGCAAAGCACGGATGCGGTTACCCGGCGCGTCGCCGGCAACGAACTCAAAAGCGTGGAAATGTCCATCCTGACCCGGAGGTGACCTGTGGAAACAAGCTCTGCGCGTACCGCCCCCCTCAACGCTTTTGCAAACGCGGCAGCGCAACCCCGTTTCCCGCTGCCCCCCCGGCGGACGTATGCGGGCCGCGCCGGGCGGGGTCTGTCCGCGTCCCTGCCGCTCACGGCGGCTACGCTCTTCCTGATTCTCGTCGCGCTCGCGTCCCCTGTGGACAGAGCCGATGCGGCAACGGTGCCTCAGGCCGCTTCCGCGGCGGGAAGGGAAATGGACAGGCAGATGGGAAGCAGGTTCGGCGGCGAGCAGGGCCGGGGCGCGGCCGGTACGGTTTCCCTGAGCGTCACCACGCCGGTGAACATCAACGATCTTGATGAAGCCAATCCTCTGGCCCGGCAAATGCAGGAAGAAACAACCCGCTGGTTCGTGCAGGCCGGCTACGATGTTCAGGAAATCCGCAAAGGCGCGGACGTGCTTTTTGAACCCCTGAAAGGAGAACAGGCGCTGACGCGGCGGGAAAAACTCGTGGGCGACAGGAGCATAGCTACGGACGCCCTGCTCGTCGGCACCTATGTGGTCACCCCCGAACATGTGCGTTTCAACTTCCGCGTAGTGCGGACAAACGGGCGGGAGATTCTGGCCGCGTCCACCGTGACCTTGCCGATGAACAGGGAAGTCGCCTTCCTTACGCGCAATGCAGGCGCGGGCGGCGTCCGTGTCGCTGCGCCCATAGAGCCGACCGTGGTCACGCTGCTGCCCTGACATCCCCGCCGGGCTCCTTATTTCGCCGCATTTTTTCCAAGAATGCAACCCTATTAGTACCATGTTTCACTTAAGGGAACCTCTAAAAATTGCTCTTCCAAACCGGCCATAAATCCAAATGGATTTTTTTGACGTTCTTTTTGTTTTGACAGGATTTCATTACACCCCAACTCCGTTGCTTTTCGCCTCTT
>JAISMY010000013.1 GCA_031276485.1 Desulfovibrio sp.
CCATATGTGGACGCTGACCACCTATCACGTTTTCAACTCATGGAATATGCTGATGAGAACAATCATAACCGGTGTCCCACCTCCGTAATCATAAAAAATTGTGATATTTCACGACTATAGCGTATACCCCTTCTAAAATTAGAATTGCTGATGGCTGCGGCGCGCGCTTGCCATATTTGCCGCGCGGGCGTATACGGCATGAATCAGAGCGGTTATGCGCGCCGCATTTTTTTCGGAGACGGTCATGATCAGCAAGAAAATATGCATGCTCGGCGCTTTTGCCGTTGGTAAAACCTCCTTGGTCCAGCAGTATGTATATTCCATATTCTCCGACAATTACCTGTCAACGGTCGGCGTCAAAATCAGCAAAAAAACCGTTACGGTGAACGGCGAAGAGACGGTCCTGATTCTCTGGGATATGGAGGGCAGTGACGCCTATACGGACGTCAACGTCTCCTATCTGCGCGGTGCGATGGGTTTTTTCCTTGTCGCCGACGGCACGCGGCACTACACCTTGGACGTTGCGCTCCAACTGCGCGCAGCGGCCCTGGACGTGACCGGCCCCGTCCCGCACTGTCTGCTCATCAACAAAGCGGACTTGGCTCCCGACTGGCAGGTGACGCGCGACGATGTGGACAGGATGCGCAACGACGAAAGGATCGTGACGTTTGCCACCTGCGCCAGGACCGGCCAATCCGTCGATGAAGCTTTCCTGACCCTGGCCGGGGCCATGCAAGGGCAGTCGCGATGAGCATCGGACGTATCGCGGCGGACATTCTCAAGGCTATGGACATGGCTGTCCTAGCGCGGGAAGCGCCGGGCGAATACCGTCTTATCGACACTCCCCCCGCTTTTTACGACAAAATTTTCCCGCCCGGTCCGGACGGCCCGTGCAGTACGCCGTGGCAGCACTCCGATATGCTGAATTTTTTCTATGAATCCGCGGAGGAATTTTTCGCATCCGGCGAAAACGGCGTCATCTCGTCCGGCAACTGGGAAGAGGACGGCCTCATCGGGCACAACCAGGCCCTGACAGCCGAAGCCGTAAGTTACGGGGACACGCGGGCCGTCACCGTGCGCCTGCTCACGGAAAGCTACGCCCGGCGGAGGGATATGCTGCGCAAGGCCAGAACGCTCCTGCTTGAACGCGAAGTTATGCAGAACGACATCACTCGCTACAAACATAAAGCGAGTACCGACGGCCTGACCAGACTCCTGAACAGGGCGACCTTTCGTGAGCTGCTGGAAGAGAAGGCGGCCGCCGCGCGTGAAACAGGCAAAAATCTTGCGCTGCTTATGCTTGATGTGGACAATTTCAAGCGTGTCAACGACACCTACGGCCATCAGGCTGGGGATCAGGTGCTTTGCGCCCTGAGCGATCTGCTGCGGGCCAACCTGCGCCAGGAGGATCTCCTCGGCCGTTACGGCGGGGAAGAATTTATCGCGGCCGTCCCCGGCGTGACCGAAGCGCAGCTTTCGGCCGTTGCGGAAAAGCTCAGAAAAAAAACGTCCGAGACCGTCGCCGGCCCGGATCTGCCCATGTTCACAGTCAGCGTCGGCTGCACCATGTACCGGTTCGGGGAACACACCGACGAGTGCATACGCAGGGCCGACATGGGGCTGTATGCGGCAAAGCAGGGCGGCAAGAACACCGTCCGCATGTTCTGACCGGGCAAAGGCGTTGTCCGCCGTGAAAAACACCCGCATTGCCGTTCTTCTGCCGCGTTTTTCCCGGTACGGCGGAGTGGAGCAGTTCGGGTACCGTCTGGCAGAGGGGCTGGCGGGGCGGGGGCACAGCGTGGATTTCATATGTTCCCGGCAGGAGGCGCCTGCGCCGCCCGGCGTGCGCGTACTCAGCACGGGGCGCCCGCCCGGCTTCCGCCTGTTCAAGATGCTTTATTTCCTGCTGCGGGCCGAGCAGATGCGCGCGCAAGGCTCCTATGACCTTACCGTGGGCCTCGGCAAAAGTCTGCGCCAGGACTTGGTCCGCATGGGCGGAGGCCCGCTGAGGATTTTCCGGAAACACGCGGAACGGGCCGTTCCTTCCGGTTACAGGCGTGCGGTAAAAGTTCTTCGCCGCCGGCTGTCTCCGTCCAACCTGCTGATTTTGTTTTTGGAGCGCCGCGCTTTCGGACCGGAAAGCCGGGTCATAGCCGTTTCCGATCTGACGCGGGAGCAGCTTTTGGCGGCGTATCCCGCCTTGGATCCGGGCAAGGTCGCCGTTGTTTACAACAGGCCGGACGCCGCGCGGTTCCGGTTGCCTTCGCCGGAGGAGCGCGGCGCGGCCCGACACGCACTGTTCCGCAGGTATGCTCCGCACCTTGCCGGCGACCCCGGCGACTATATTCTGATCGGCACGGCGTCCACCAATTTCCGGCTCAAAGGAGTGGACAGGCTGATCCGGGCGACGGCCCTGCTGCCTGACAACGTTCTGCTCCTGACGGCGGGCGGCAGAAAAGCGGACGCCTACCTGCATCCGGCCCGTTCCCTGGGGATTGAACAGCGCGTTGTCTTTATGGGGAAAACGGAAGATATGCCCGCATTCTACCGGGCGCTGGATCTTTTTGCCCTCCCGACCTTTTACGACGCCTGCTCCAATGCGGTACTCGAAGCCTTGGCCTCGGGATGTCGGACGCTGAGCAGTTCCGCCGACGGAGCTTCCTTTTTTCTGGACAGGGAAGCGGTCCTGGAAGACCCTGCCGATGTGGAAGAACTGGCGCGGCGCATCATGCTCCTGCTGGAGAAACCGCCCCCCGCCGGGTTCAACCCTCCGCCGGGCGTCGCATGCGGTCTGGAAGCCTTTATGGATCAGGTGGAAGTCTTGCTTGAAGAACGCAACGGTATGAGAATATGCGCCAATGGATAGAACATTTCATACTTGAAATGCTCCGCAAGGATTTGCGGGGCAAATCCTTGCCGCTAAACAGGAGCAGGCGGGCAAAGCCTGCCGTAAGCGAACTGTTTCAAGCGTTAAATGCTAAAGAGAAGGGTTCTTCCGCGATCCACCACGCAAAAAAATGAAAAACCTCGTTGTGTTTGTTTAAACAAACAGATAGGATGAGTTTGTAAACGCCATTCTATCACCAACGAGGTGAAAACAGTATGCCGAAGAACCTGCTCCCTTACAAGTACATGGAAGAAACAAAATCTTCAGGGTTGACCGGTCCGGCCGGCTTGCCGATGTATCTTGATCTGATGTGCCGTCTTGGTGTTGTTCAAGCGTTGCGCACGCATCTTGACGGCAATATCCATCCTTTCTGTGTTTGGAAGCC